>NZ_CP022297.1:0-311791 GCF_017310015.1 Marinobacterium iners | reverse complement strand
CCGAGAACCGCGCGTACTTCCGTACGCACGGGGTGGACTATCTGATCAAGTGGAACCCTCGCTCACAAGACGGTTTGGCCTGGGTGGACAAGGCTCATGCTGCCGGCGCACTCTGGTGCCATACCCGGCCGGGCAAAATGGAAACGCTGGTGAGCGAATCGCTGGATGGCACTGACGACCGCCTGATCGTCAAGGTGACGGTGCGCCACAGTGACAGTACAGGGCAGCTGTTTCTGGAGCCCGAGGTGAGCCTGGAAGGCTGGATGACTTCGCTCAAGCCGGACGCGGCGGATCATGCCAAGGTGATTGCGCTCTACCAGGATCACGCCACCAGCGAACAGTTCCACAGTGAGTTCAAGACTGATCTGGATCTCGAACGTTTGCCGTCAGGGAAGTTCGATACCAACGACCTGGTCATGGCGTTTGCCGTACTGGGCTACAACATATTGCGCTGGATGGGACAGCACGCACTGCTGGGACCGGATGCGCCGGTGCGTCATCCGGCCAAACGTCGGCGGCTAAAAACCGTCATGCAGGAGCTGATGTATATGGCCTGCCGCCTGGTCAGCAGCGGCCGCCGTCTTTACCTGCGTTTTGGCCAACATTGCCCCGGGTTCAGGGCGTTCGGTTGCATCTACGAGTCGGTCTGATCCACTCGGCTTAACTCACCTCGTTCAACCGCCAAGCCACAAAGCGCCATGCATGGCAGGATGTTTTGTGGTTCCCGATAGCATTCAGAGCAAAAAAACGTCGGAGAAGACGGTGAATGATGCTGCAGTAGCGCAGATGCGGCGGCAGAATCCGGATAAGATCGAGCGGTGTTAAAGAATGTGGTTATATTCAATGCGGTGGCACGGCAATAGCAGATGAATTCACTGATTCAGGGATTTATTTTTCTTGGAATTGACAAAAAGGTATACCCGCTCGACAGAGAGTCACTCAGCAGAGAGCACCATCAACGGCAGCCGAGAAGGGATCAGAGGAAAAATATGGTGAGGTTTGGTCATACCTGATACTCCTTCATTACGTGCTGAACGCCGCCGTGCTGCACTGATCTGCACGGTACTCCCTGTCATCCATTAACAACACTATAGCCAGCACAGGCTGAGCTGACCACACAACTAAAGTAAAAAATCTATCACCCTGGCTCTGCACTTCCTCTACTGGGTAGCCATGCATCGGTTCACTGCCAGCTTCAGTAGCTGAAAAGTAAAAAAGCCCACCGATCGCTCGGCAGGCTTTTGCTCTCAACATGATGTGACAACCAGAGATTACCTGAAGGTAAACTCTCCGGCCTCTACATCCACCGCGATCTTGCGACCGGGCTCGTACTCGCCGGCCAGCAGTCTCTGTGCCAGCGGGTTTTCGATCCACTGCTGGATCGCACGCTTCAGCGGGCGGGCGCCGTAGATCGGCTCGAAGCCCACGTCCACTAGCTTGTCCATGGCGGTGCTGGTGAAGGTGATGCTCAGCTCGCGCTCGGCCAGGCGCCTGCGCAGGCGGTCCAGCTGGATCTCGGCAATGCCGGCCACCTGTTCCTTGCGCAGGCTGTGGAATACCACCACCTCGTCGATGCGGTTGATCACTTCGGGACGGAAGTGAGTACCCACAGACTCCATCACCGCCTGTTTCATCAGGTTGTAGTCGTCGTCATCGCTGTAGTTCTGGATCAGGTCAGACCCCAGGTTGGAGGTCATCACCACGATGGTGTTGCGGAAGTCCACGGTACGGCCCTGGCCATCGGTCAGGCGGCCGTCTTCCAGCACCTGCAACAGGATGTTGAACACATCCGGGTGAGCCTTCTCCACCTCGTCCAGCAGCAGCACCGAGTAGGGCTTGCGGCGCACCGCTTCGGTCAGGTAGCCGCCCTCTTCGTAGCCGACATAGCCCGGAGGCGCACCGATCAGGCGTGCGACGGAGTGCTTCTCCATGAACTCGGACATGTCGATGCGGACCATGGCGTCTTCGGTATCGAACAGGAAGCTGGCCAGCGCTTTGCACAGTTCGGTCTTACCGACACCGGTCGGGCCGAGGAACAGGAAGGAGCCGTTGGGACGGTTGGGGTCAGACAGGCCGGCACGGGAACGGCGCACGGCGTTGGACACGGCCACCACCGCTTCACTCTGCCCCACCACGCGCTGGTGCAGGGCATCTTCCATGCGCAGCAGCTTTTCGCGCTCGCCTTCCAGCATCTTGCTGACCGGAATGCCGGTCCAGCGGGCGACCACTTCGGCCACTTCCTCTTCAGTCACCTTGTTGCGCAGCAGCTTGTGCTCTTCCGCCTGCTGCTCGCTGCTGTCGGCGGCCTGCAGCTGTTTTTCCAGCTCGGGGATACGCCCGTACTGCAGCTCGGACATCTTCGCCAGATCACCGGCACGACGCGCCTGCTCCATTTCGACACGGGCCTGGTCGAGCTGCTCCTTGATCTGCTGCGAGCCCTGCAGGCTGGCCTTCTCGGCCTTCCACACCTCATCGAAGTCGGAATATTCCTTCTCCAGCTGCGCGATATGGGCCTCAAGCTCTTCGCGACGCTTGCGCGAAGCCTCGTCCTTCTCTTTCTTCAGCGCCTCGCGCTCCATCTTCAGCTGGATCAGGCGACGGTCGAGACGGTCCATCTCTTCCGGCTTGGAGTCCATCTCCATGCGGATGCGGGATGCGGCTTCGTCGATCAGGTCGATCGCCTTGTCCGGCAGCTGACGGTCGGTGATGTAGCGCTGGCTCAGCTTGGCCGCAGCGATGATCGCCGAGTCGGTGATATCCACACTGTGGTGGATCTCGTAGCGCTCTTTCAGGCCACGCAGGATGGCGATGGTATCCTCTTCGGAGGGCTCATCGACGATCACTTTCTGGAAGCGGCGTTCAAGGGCAGCGTCCTTTTCCACGTACTGGCGATACTCGTCCAGGGTGGTGGCACCGACACAGTGCAGCTCGCCACGGGCCAGCGCCGGCTTGAGCATGTTGCCCGCATCCATTGCACCTTCGCCCTTGCCGGCGCCGACCATGGTGTGCAGCTCGTCGATGAACAGGATGATCTGACCTTCCTGCTTCGACAGCTCGTTCAGTACCGCCTTCAGGCGCTCCTCGAACTCGCCACGGAACTTGGCACCGGCGATCAGTGCGCCCATGTCCAGCGACAGCACCTTCTTGCGCTTGAGGCCTTCGGGCACTTCGCCATTGACGATGCGCTGCGCCAGCCCTTCAACGATGGCGGTCTTGCCCACACCGGGCTCACCGATCAGCACCGGGTTGTTCTTGGTGCGGCGCTGCAGCACCTGAATAGTACGGCGAATCTCGTCATCACGGCCGATCACCGGGTCCAGCTTGCCGGACTCGGCGCGCTCGGTCAGGTCGATGCAGTATTTGTCCAGCGCCTGACGGGTCTCTTCCGCGTTGGGATCGTTCACGCTGTCGCCTCCACGCATGTTATTGATGGCGTTTTCCAGTGACTGGCGGTTCACGCCACAGTCTTTCAATACCTTGCCGGCATCGCCCTTGTCATCCAGCATCGCCAGCAGCACCAGCTCGCTGGCGATGTACTGATCGCCACGCTGCTGCGCCAGCTTGTCGGTCAGGTTGAACAGGCGCGCCATGTTCTGTGACAGGCGGATCTCACCATCGGGGCTGCTCACCACCGGCAGGCGGTCCAGTGCTTCGCCCACCTTGGCGGTCAGGGTCATCCGGTCGGCACCGGCCTGACGCAAAAGCGGCGCCACCGAGCCGTTCTGCTGCTGCAAAAAGGCAGCCAGCAGGTGGATCGGCTCCATCATGTTGTGGTCCTTGCCGATCGCCAGTGACTGGGCGTCGGACAGGGCTTCCTGAAGTCGTGAGGTAAATTTGTCGGGTCGCATGAGGTCTCCTGTGGATCTCTCGGTGCCGCTGGTCCGACATAGGGGGTCAGACGGTTCGGCTGTTTCTGTTACCCCTATAGATAGGGGCCAGCAGGGGCGGCTTCAAGATCTGACAGCAATTAAATTAGTTATTTCTTATACAGCAGTACACTTTTCTTAATTCTGTAATAGCACCCTGCTACAACATGCACCTGCATCCCGGTAACCCAATACAGGACAGGTGACATGAATCAGATTGAGCATTTTGATCCCGAAGATCATCCGGAACTGGAACAGACCGATTTTGACCGCATGACGGCGAAAGGCATCAGCCGCCGCAACTTCCTGCGTGGTGGAGCCGCTGCCATGGGCCTGTTCCTGGCCGCCAACCCGCTGGCACAGGCAGTTGCAGCCGTAACCCGCCCGGAACCCAGCAAGCTGATGGGATTCAAGGCCGTACCGGCCAGCACCGCCGATACTTTTGTGGTGCCCGAAGGCTATGTAGCCAAGCCGCTGATTTCCTGGGGCGATCCCATCCTCAAGGGTGCGCCGGCGTTTGACGCATCCGGTACCCAGAATGCAGCCGCGCAGGCCGGTCAGTTCGGTGACAATACCGACGGCATGAGCTTCTTCCCGCTGGACGAAGACCGTGCATTGCTGGCAGTGAATAACGAGTACATCAACCCGGAATACCTATTCGCCCACCAGGGCAAGCAGGACCTGACCGCCGATGAGGTGAAGAAGTCCCAGGCGGCACATGGCGTGTCCATCTTCGAGATCCGCCGCAACGCCAAGGGCGAGTGGCAGGTGAACCGCGATTCTGACCATAACCGTCGTATCACCGCCTACACACCGATGGAGCTGACCGGCCCGGCCGCTGGCCATGCGCTGATGAAAACCGCCGCCGATCCTTCAGGCCGCAAGCCGCTGGGCACATTCAACAACTGCGCCAACGGCGAAACGCCCTGGGGCACCTACCTGACCTGCGAAGAGAATTTCCACAAGTACTTCGCCTCGGCTCAGGATGACGTTGCGCTGCCGGCACGCGATACACGCTATGGCCTGAAAGCGGGCAACCGTGACTACCAGTGGTATCGCCATGACGAGCGATTCGATCTGGCCAAGCATGCGAACGAGCCGCACCGCTTCGGCTGGGTGGTCGAGATTGATCCGATGGACCCGACCGCTACACCGAAGAAGCGTACCGCTCTGGGCCGTTTCAAGCATGAGAATGCCGCTCTGACCATCGACCCGTCCGGTCATGTGGTGGTGTATTTGGGTGATGACGAGCGTGGCGAGCACCTGTACAAGTTCGTTTCCAAGGCCAAATACAACCCGAACAACCAGCAGGCCAACCGTGACCTGTTGGAAGAAGGCACCCTGTACGTGGCACGCTTCTCCGCCAATGACGGCGAGATCAAGGGCCAGGGCGAGTGGATCGAGCTGACTCACGGCAAAAATGGCCTTACCGCCGAGAACGGCTTTGCCGACCAGGCGGAAGTGCTGATCTTTGCCCGTGAAGCCGCCACGCAAGTAGGCGCCACCACCATGGATCGCCCGGAGTGGGTAGCTGTTCATCCGGACAACAAGGCAGTGTTCTGCACTCTGACCAACAACAAGAACCGCGGCAAGGAAGGCCAGCCGGTGGGTGGTCCGAACCCGCGAGCCAAGAACAACTACGGCCAGATCGTGCGCTGGTGGCCGCATCAGGGCAACCATGTGGACAGCCGCTTTGACTGGGACCTGTTCGCCATGGCCGGCAACCCGACCGTTGCCGAAGGCCTCTACGCCGGCAGCGACAACATCACTGCCGACAATATGTTCAACAGCCCGGATGGTCTTGGCTTTGATGCTGCCGGCCGCCTCTGGATTCAGACCGACGGCAAGTACAGCAACGAGGGCGAGTTTGCCGGCATGGGCAACAACCAGATGCTTTGTGCCGACCCGCAGACCGGCGAGATCCGCCGCTTTGCCACTGGTCCCATCGCTTGTGAGATCACCGGTCTGGCGTTCTCGCCGGATCAGCGCACGGTCTTCATCGGTGTGCAGCACCCGGGCGAAGAGCTGGCCCCGTCTCACTTCCCGGGCGGCGGCAACAGCAAGCCGCGTTCCACCATCATGGTGGTACAGCGTGAAGATGGTGGTGTGATCGGCGCCTGAAACCCATAAGCGCCCTGATAAAAAGCCCGGCTGAGCAATCAGTCGGGCTTTTTGTTATTGGCAGCCAAGGGACTGACATTCGTCTGGTTACGCTTGCCGCAACCACCACTGCAACCGGCACAAGTGGCGGTATCAGTGCTGCAGCAGCCGACCTTAAGGCTGGAGCGAATACGGTGCAGCAGCCAGATGCTGACCAGTAACACCAGACCGACCAATATGACCCAATCGAACACAGTCATCGTGCTCACAGCAACCACTGCCCTACATGAAAGGTTATCCAGGCACACACCCACGCCAGTGTCAGCCCAAGCAGCAGTGAAACAACAGCCCAGGCCCACCGCCCGGTTTCACGCCGGATCACTGCCAGTGTTGCCAGGCAAGGCATGTAAAGAAGGGTGTAGACCATAAAGGCCAGCCCCGCGCTTGCCGGCAGTACTTGGCCTATCGCCTGCTGCAGCTGGGCGGTATTCTCGCTGTTGGCCTGATAGACAACCGCCAGCGATGCCACGATCACCTCTTTGGCGAGGAAACCTGACAGCAGTGCAACCGTTTCATGCCAGGTGAACCCCAAAGGAGCAAAGAGCGGCGTAAGGGCATGACCGAACTGCTCCAGCAACGGTTCACCACCACGCGGGAAGGTTTGCAGCAGCCAGATCAGAATGGAACCGATCAAAATCACGGTGCCCGCCTTGGTTATAAAGTCGCGGCAGCGATCCCAAAGATGTAGCAGCAGTGAGCGACCACCAGGCATACGCCAGGGCGGCAGTTCCATGATGAACGTTTCGTCATAATGCGCCGGCAGCACCCGTGCGAAGATCGCGGCACATGCCAGCGCGATCAAGACCCCAAGCCCGTAAACTGCAAACAACACCGTGCCCGCGTTGTCCGGAAAAAATACCCCGGCAAGTAACAGCAGTACCGGCAACCGCGCCGAGCAGCTCATAAAGGGGTTGATCAGAATGGTGATCAGGCGGGCGCGGGGCTCTTCTATGGAGCGGGTCGCCATAATTGCCGGCACGTTACAGCCAAACCCCATCACCAGAGGCACCAGTGCCTTGCCATGCAAACCCACTCGACTGAGAAGCCGATCGACAAGAAAGGTGGCACGCGCCATGTAGCCACTTTGCTCAAGCAACTCCATGAACAGGAACAGCAGCACCACGTTGGGCAGGAATACCAGCACACCACCGACACCGGCCATTATCCCATCGACTATCACTTCCCGCAGCAGAGACTCAGGCATGTGTTGTGCCACCTGTGTCGTAATCCAGTCCACGCCCTGAGAGATCCAGTCTGCAGGCAGTGCCCCTGCGGTAAAGGTGGTTTCGAACATCAACCACAGCAGTGCAACCAGAACCGGTAGCCCCAGCCAACGGTTCAGCACAATACGATCCAGACGATCATCGGCCAAATTGCACTCTTCATGGCTCTGCCCCATGCGGTGCAGCAAGCCATGAACCCAGCCGTAGCGCCCTTCGGACACCAATTCGGCAGCTCCGAGTGCGTGCTCGGCCTGGATGCTGTTCTGCCCCTCATCCAGCATGGCCTGCTGTTCATCAGTCAAGGCAAAATCCACGTCGCCAGCGGACTCCAGCCAGCGCACACTCTGCCAACGCGGCAGCCCATGTGTTTCCAGACGATTCAACAGGGTATCAATATGAGGTTCGTATTCGATTGTAAGCGGGGGTACTGCAACCGGTTGCTGCAACCGGGTCACGACCGCGTCCAACAGTTTGTCACAATAGAGTTTGCGTCGGCCATCGCTTGGCAGCACCGGAACGCCCAGTACCTCGGACATGGCGGCCAGGTCCGGTCGAGTGCAGTTGCGCTCAGCTTCGTCCAGCATGTTCAGCGCCAGCAGCAGCGGCACGTTCTGTTCCATCAACTGACTGGTTAACGCCAAGTGCCGACCCAGGTTGCCTGCATCCAGCACGTTGATCACCAGATCCGGCTGCTCTTGCGTCAGGTAGTCTCTTGCGACTCGCTCTTCACTGCGGTTCTGACTCAGGGAATAGATACCCGGCAGGTCGACGATTTTCAGCCTCACCCCCTGGTGCACACATTCCCCGATACGACCACTGACCGTCACCCCTGACAGGTTTCCGGTACGCTGACTGGCCCCAGTGAGCTGATTGAATAACGAGGTCTTACCACAGTTGGGGTTGCCTATCAGGGCGAGCGTATAGCAGCGATCAGTCATCTTGCAATTGTATCCAAATATGTTGCGCCTCTGCGTTGCGCAGACAGAATTGCTGATTGCCGATCCGGTATGCACGCGGGTCGCCCCAGAGCGACTTGGTACGCAGCTCTACTCGCTGGCCACGCAGGATACCCAATGCTGCCAGTCGCTGCCGCAAGGACTGCGGCCCATCCAGAGCTAGGATAAGCGCAACTTGCTGAGCTTTTAAATCAGTCAGGTTCATTCAGCTGTCCCTGCGGCCTCCGGCCGCTGTTTCTAGCCAGATCAAACTCGCCATGCGACCGGTTACGCCGTCGCGACGATAGGAGAAAAACAGATCCTGCTGGGTGAAAGTGCAATACTCACCGCCACTGATCACGGTGACACCGGCCCGGTGCAGTCGCTGCCATGCCAGCTGATAAAGATCCGCCAACCAGCGGTTGGGGTGCAGTGGCGAGGGGACGAATGCCTGTTCCGCCGCGGGCATCTGTTCACAGAATGCGGTCCGTACCTCAGGCCCAACCTCAAAGGCCAGTGGCCCGATCGCCGGCCCCAGCCAGACCTGCACCCGCTCGGGTGTTTCAAAACAGTCCAGGGTGGCTTCCAGCACACCGTTCAACAGCCCGCGCCAACCGGCATGGGCAGCAGCAACTCGCTGGCCGGCCGGATCGGCAAACAGCACCGGCAGGCAATCTGCCGTCAGCACTGCACACGCCACGCCGGGGGTCGAACTCCAACAGGCATCGGCCTCGCGGACGCGGCCATCGGCCTGAGCCTCGACCACTTCGATGCCGTGTACCTGCGACAGCCATTGAGGCTTGATGCTACCGAGCGCCTGCTGCAACTGCCAACGGTTGGCGGCCACGGCCTCCGGCTGATCACCCACATGGTCACCCAGATTCAGCGACGCCCATGGCGACTGGCTCACCCCGCCAATACGGGTGGTGACACATGCACCAATACCATCAGAGAGGGACCAGTCCGGCCGGATCAGTTTCATAGTTCGTAGTCGTATTCCTGTGCATCCCGTTTCAAAACGGTCAAAAGATGCTGCATGTCTTCGGGCAGATCAATTTCCCAGGACATCAGCTCGCCACTGGCCGGATGATACAGCTCCAGTTTTTTGGCATGCAGCGCCTGACGGTGGAACGCTTTCAAGGCACGCTGCATGGCACCACTGGCTCCCTTGGGCATGCGAAAGCGGCCACCGTAAAGCGGATCACCCACCAGTGGGTAATTGATATGAGCCATGTGGACACGGATCTGGTGGGTGCGCCCGGTTTCCAGCTTAAGCCGGATGTGCGTGTGCGCACGAAACTTTTCAAGTACTCGGTAGTGAGTGATCGCTTCCTTCCCAACCCCTACAACCGCCATCTTCTGGCGATTTTTGGAGTGGCGTCCCATTGGCTCCTCGACGCAGCCCCCACCTGTCATGACACCATTTACAACCGCTTCGTATTCCCGCCCCATGCTGCGTTCCTGCAGCTGGACCACGATATCGGTCTGGGCAGCAATTGTCTTGGCCACGACCATGAGGCCTGTGGTTTCCTTATCCAGCCGGTGCACGATGCCGGCACGCGGTACCTGAGCAATATCCGGGCAGTGGTGCAGCAGGGCATTCATCAGTGTACCACTGGCATGACCGGCGCCGGGATGGACGACCAGCCCTGAAGGCTTGTTGATCACCATGATCGAGTCATCTTCGTAGATGATGTCGAGGGGGATCACCTGTGCCTCGTGATGCTCGATGCGCTGCAGCTCGGTTTTGACCTCGATCCGTTCGCCACCATTAAGCTTGTCACGGGGCCGGAGCACCTTGCCGTCAACGGTTAGAGTTCCCTCCTTGATCCAGCCCTGCAGGCGGGAACGGGAATAATCCGGGAACAGCTGCGCGACCGCCTGATCCAGTCGCATTCCGAACATTTCGGTCGGTACCTGTGTTTCTAACTCTAACTGTTCTGACATCAATATGATTCTTAATCGGCGGATGTTTTGGCATGGGCTCCGGTTATGTTTAAATAGGCCGGATACTATCTGGCCAGTATAACCGAATCCGGCCAGTCACGCCGAATTCGGCTCCCAGCATCAGGAATGATCGATCATGCGACCCTTGAAAATCTTGGCTACTCTGGCGCTTTTCAGCCTGCTCTCCGCCTGCTCATGGTTTGGAGGCGACAAGGTGGCACCGGATGTACCGGAGCAGCAGCTCTATGACGAGGCACTCAGCGCTCTGGAAGCCGACAACTACGGCCTGGCGGTTGAAAAGCTGCAGCTGCTGGAAGCCCGCTATCCGTTTGGCCGTTACTCGGAGCAGGCTCAGCTGGAGTTGATCTACGCCTACTTCCGCAATTACGAACCGGAATCGGCCCGTGCCGCTGCCGACCGCTTCATTCGTCTGCACCCGAACCACGATAACATCGACTACGCCTACTACCTCAAGGGCCTGACTGCGTTCGAGGAAGACCGCTCCTTCTTCGAAAAATATCTGCCAATCGATGTGAGCCAGCGCGATCCCGGTGCCGCACTTGAGTCTTTCGAGAGCTTCTCGACCCTGCTCAACCGCTACCCGCAGAGCGAGTATGCACCGGATGCGCAAAAGCGCATGCAGTACCTGAAAAACCGTCTGGCTACCCACGAGATCCATGTAGCGTCCTACTACATGCGCCGTCAGGCTTGGGTGGCCGCAGCCAACCGTGGTCGTTATGTGGTCGAGAACCTGCAGGAAACTCCAGCCGTTCCCGATGCGCTGGCGATCATGGCCGAGGCCTATACCGAGCTGAACATGCATGATCTGGCCAAAAATGCACTGGAAGTGCTGCAGCTGAACTACCCGGAGTATCAGATACGTCCGTTCAAGCAGGACAGTGCGACCCTGATGCAAGCCGCCAGTTTTGGTCTACTTGGTGGTGCCGAGCCGGCTGAACCGGCCCGCCCCACTCCGGCCGCTGATCGCCTGCGGGCCGAAGCGCAGGATCGTGCAGACGCTGAAGAGCAAGCCAACAAGCGCTCGCTGTTCAGTCGCATGACCTTTGGTGTATTTGATGATGAGGATGCGGCCGAATAAGCCAATGCTTCATCCTTACATCGAGTAGGAGGAGGTCTTGCGACCTCCGTCCTCTCACACCACCGTACGTGCGGTTCCGCATACGGCGGTTCATGATACACATTTAAGCTGGTGATATTGATCCATTAGCGATACCAGTCCGATTCGATCAAACACTTTCTTCGGCAGCGCCTGATTCAAGTGCGAGGCGCATGAGTTCCACCAAGGACCACGCCCATTGGTGGCACTGCGCCAAGCCCTGCCTTCAGATAGCCCCAGTCGCATCAGCATCTTGGCCCGGGTGAACGGCCGTTTCCATTGACGCCAGAGGATTTTGCGCAGATGCCGGCGAATCCAGCCATCCAGCGCCTCGAAGCTCCCTTTCACATCGCTATAACGGAAGTAGTTGATCCAGCCCCGCAGTTTCGGGGTCAGTATCTCGACCGTCCGATAGATCCTCTGTCCTCGACCTCTGCGAAGCACCCCCTTGATCGTGGCTCTGAGCCGTTTCAGAGACTTGTCTGCCACTTTGAGCCGGATATTCCGCTTGCGGTTATCCACGCTATAGCCCAGAAAACTCCTGTTCCAGGGTCGATCGACCGCGCTCTTGCCCCGGTTGACGCGAAGTTTGAGTCGTTGCTCAAGATAGTCGGTCAATGATGCAAGCACACGCTCTCCCGCCTTCCGGCTTTTCACGTAGATGTTGCAGTCGTCCGCGTACCGGCAGAACCGGTGGCCCCGCCGTTCCAGCTCTCGATCCAGATCCGTCAACAGGATATTGGACAGCAGCGGCGAGAGAGGGCCGCCTTGTGGCGTGCCTTCCTGCCGTACCGTCACCACACCTCCCTCCATGATCCCGGCCTGTAAATAGGCACGGATCAGTTTCAGGACACGTGTATCCGTGATCCCGCGCGCCAACCGCGACATCAAGATGTCGTGGTTGACCCGGTCAAAGAACGCTTCCAGATCGATATCGACCACCCAGCGACGCCCCTCTTCCATGTAGGACCGAGCCTGCAATACCGCCTGAGCAGCACTGCGTCCCGGTCGGAAGCCGTAGCTGTGATCAGAGAACGTGGATTCAAAGCGTGGACTAAGCACTTGATGCAATGCCTGTTGGATCAGGCGATCCAGAACACTGGGAATACCCAGCATACGGATGCCTCCCCCGGGCTTGGGGATTTCAACCTTGCGCACCGGCTGGGGTGTGTACCACCCCTCCAACAGTTGCTGTTTGATCTCAGGCCAATGGGTTTTCAGGTAAGGCTTGAGCGCCTCGACTGTCATCCCATCCACCCCGGGCGCGCCTTTATTGCGACGAACCCGATCGTAGGCCAGCAGCATGTTGCTGCGAGCCAGTACCGCTGACATCAGATCCCTGTCAGCTTCGCTCGGCAGTGATCCTGCACCCGCTGTAACCGGCAACACCTCGCACGGGACCGCAGCCGGGTTCTGCCCGGACACCTCCTCGGCAAGCAATGACGTCTCAGCCATCCGTTCAGTGTTGTTCAGGGTCATCAAGGGGCAGGGCTCCCGATTCGTCTATCATGTTCAGCCCTTCAGTGACCGGTAAGTCACCTACTATGGCGTCTGCTGAATTCTGCAGTCCCATCCAGCCGCCTCACGACAGCCGTAGCCAGAGGCAGGACAGCAGACCTCCCAGGGTAAGACACGTGACCTTCACACTTATACCTGCCGCATATACGACCGCTGCTCCGTGCAAGTACCGGGCTTTGGAGATATGCGACTCCTCACCCACAGCTGCCGCCTCGTATGCGATTTCTGTTCGTCAGGTCAGTGCTTTGCCTTCGGCTTCCTTCAGATTCCACCTCGCGATGGACACCCTTGCCGTTCGGCTAGTGGTTCCCCTTGCCGGGCCCACAGAGGACTTGCACCTCCAAGTCATCCGACCGCCACCACGCGCATCGGAACAGCGCCCGTCACGGCGCTACGCGCCATGCCTGGCGCACACATAAAAAGGCCGGCAAATTGCCGGCCTTTTTTGTTGCAGCGACAACCGGAATCAGATTCCGGCTTTCCAGCCTGACGTAATCGGATAACGCCGGTCGCGGCCAAAGCCGCGCTGGGTTACGCGTGGCCCGATCGGTGCCTGACGCCGCTTGTACTCGTTTATATCGACCAGACGCAGCACTCGGTTTACATCCTCTGCGGCAAAACCCTCGTCGATAATCGCCTGAGCGGAGTAATCACGCTCCACATACAGTTCAAGAATGCGGTCCAGTACATCGTAGTCCGGCAGGCTGTCCTGATCGGTCTGGTCAGGCGCCAGCTCGGCCGATGGCGGACGATCGATGACGCGCTGAGGTATCACCGGCGACAGCGTATTGCGATAGCGCGACAGCCGGTATACCAGCGTTTTGGGGATATCCTTGAGCACATCAAAGCCACCGGCCATATCGCCGTACAGGGTGGAATAGCCCACGGCCATTTCACTCTTGTTACCGGTGGTGAGCACCAGGTAGCCTTTCTTGTTGGAGATCGCCATCAGCAGCACACCCCGACAGCGGGCCTGCAGGTTCTCTTCGGTGGTATCCGGGCTCAGCCCCTCGAACTGGGGCGCCAGCTGCTGCATGAAGCTGTCGTACAAGGGCTCGATGGAGATCACATCGTACTGAATGCCCAGCGCCCGCGCTTCGGCTTCGGCATCCTCAAGGCTCATTGAGGAGGTATAGCGGAACGGCATCATCACCGCTTCTACCCGGTCGGCACCCAGCGCATCCACCGCCACCGCCACCGTCAGGGCCGAGTCGATGCCACCCGACAACCCCAGCACCACGCCGCGAAAACCGTTCTTGTTGATGTAATCACGCACGCCTTGCACCAGTACCTGATAGACCAGTGCGTCACTGTCCGGCTCGGCCACGCCAGCCTGCTCCGGTTTCAGCACAGCCGTTGCCGGGTCGAAACTGCAGCTGTACAGCGCTTCTTCGCAATGTACCCCCTGAAACAGAATATCGCCCTGGGCCGAGGCCAGCATGGAGCCGCCATCGAACACCAGTTCATCCTGCCCGCCGGTCAGGTTCAGATACACCAGAGGGCAACCCAGTTGCTGCGCCCGCTGATGCAGCACATCGCGACGTTGTGCCGGTTTGCCGATATGGAAAGGGGATGCGTTGAGGCTCAGTACCAGCTCTGCACCCGCAGCCCTCAGCTGTTCAACCGGCCCGGTGTGCCAGATGTCTTCGCAGATGCTCAGGCCGATTTTGATGCCCTTGTGCTCAAACAGCCCGACTTCATCGCCCGCCGCAAAATAGCGCTTCTCGTCGAACACCTGAAAGTTGGGCAGGCACTGCTTGGCATACTCATGCAGCAGCTCACCGTCACGGATCACGCCGGCCATGTTGTAAAGCGCGCCCTCGCGATAGCGTGGGTAGCCCAGCACCAGCGTAACCCCCGATACGGCGGCAAGAATGCGCTGCAGCGCTTCCTGAACACGCAGCTCAAGGCTGGGGCGCAGCAGCAGGTCTTCAGGCGGATAACCGGTCAGGGCCAATTCGGGGAACAGCACGAGATCAGCGTTCAGTTCATCTCGTGCCTTGAGAGCCGTATCGATGATACGGCCCGTATTGCCGGGGATATCTCCCACCAGCAGATTCAGCTGGGCCATGACGACCCGGATCGGTGTGCTCATCTCTCTCCTGCGACTGCTCAGAGTGCCTGTAAACGTCCAGCAGGAGAGTATGCCTCAGGATTGATGACGGGTGAACGCTCAAGCAGCAGATCGGACAACAGGCGCGTGGACGCCGGCGCCAAAACCAGCCCGTTGCGGTAGTGTCCGGTATTCAGGTGTAGCCCCTTCCAGCCGGGAACGGCACCGATAAAGGGAATACCGTCAGGGGAGCCGGGACGCAGGCCGGCCCAATGATGTTCGACTTCATATGCGGCCAGCTCGGGCACAATGCGGGTGGCGGTATCAAACAGGGAATGGCCAGCCTCTTCCGTGGTCTGCTTGTCAAAGCCCACATGCTCCAGTGTGCTGCCCACCAGTACACGGCCATCATTGCGCGGAATAACGTAACGTCCTTCCAGCATCACCACACGGTTGACCAGCCCAACAGGGGCTCTGAACACCATCATCTGCCCGCGCACCGGCTCGACCGGCAGCTTCAGCCCCAGTGATGCCAGCAGCTCACCACTCCAGGCCCCACCGGCCAGAATCACCTCATCGGCTTGATGCTGGCCACGAGCCGTTTTCACGCCGGTCACTCGCTCACCGAAGGTGGTAAAACCCACAATTTCGGTATCTTCATACAGGGTGATATTGGGGTGCTTTTGTACGCTTTCGCGCAAAGCGCGACCAAGGCGCGGGTTGCGGATACTGGCGACTTCCGGCATCCAGATGCCGGACTCGAAGCCTGCTGCCAGATTGGGTTCGGTTTCGTAGATGAATGGGGCTTCAACGCGAGTCAGGGGGCGGTGATAACGCCGCGCCCAGTCCAATGCTCGCTGCTCCTGTTCCGGGTCCACGTTGACCATCAGCATCCCTTTCTGGCGCAGTTCAGGGTCGCAGCCGGTTTCTGAGTACAGGTCTTCAGCCAGATGCACATAGCTGCTCTGAGACCACAGCGCCAGCGCTGTCACTTCATCGCTGTAACGCCAGGGGTACAGCGGCGATACAATGCCGCCCCCCGCCCAGGACGCTTCACGGGCACATTGGCCGCGTTCAATCAGTTTTACCTTGGCACCAGCCTGCGCAAGCAGGCGGGCAGTCATCAGGCCAATAACACCAGCACCAGCTATCAGAAAATCGGACATGGAACGACGCTCCCTTGTTACGTTTTGTGGTCAGGCCCCCTCCCGGTGGAGCCCATTTTCGCTTCAGGGGTTGATCACCTCAGTACGCACACGGCCCAGTAAAGAGACCACCACCCGGTGCTCGATGGCCGTGCCCTCTGCCTGCAGGGAAAATGTGCCATTGGAGCCACCAAGAGCTGTACCGTCCGGTTGATAGATCAGAGAATCACCCCGATTCCAGATTATGTTCACAGCTGTGTGAAAGTTTGCAACGTGAAACACTGTTTCCCCTGCGCCAACCCTGCGATCCTGATCCAGATCAACGAACAGCAGGGCCCCTTGCCACTGCCGCTGACCGGCGCGACCGGTTCCGGCACATTGAGCACCATCCAGTGTACGACAGACTGTTACCTGGCGATTGCGTGTGAGCGCTTCCGAGCGGGCACTGGCCAGCAACGAGCGAATTTCGGTTTGAGTCGATGCTAGCCGGCTCGAAGCCAGCAGGGAGTGAAAGCCGCCAGGGCCAATTGCAATCAGAATACCCAGTATGGCAATAGCCAACAGGCATTCGATCAGCGTAAGCCCCCGCTGGGAGGCCGGGGCAATATGGGTATGATCATCCATGATCCTGTCTCTTGCTGTACTTACCTTGTGCAGGCCGTTCTCATCCTGAGTCGGGCCTTTACAGACTGAACAGTCTGTCGGCGGGTGTCAAGCGGCCTCGACCGCCTCCACCTGCACTTCAAAGATAAGCGTCTTGCCGGCCAGTGGATGGTTAAAGTCCACTGTGACCTTGTCATCATTGAACTCGGTCACCATGCCCGGCAGCTCACCGCCCGGCTCCTGAAATGATACGACCAGGCCCGGCTCCAGCTCCATATCCTTGAACTGGCTGCGCGGCAGTATCTGGATATTGGAGGGGTTGTGCATGCCGAAGCCACGCTCGGGGGCGATGGTCAACTCGGTGTGCTCGCCAGCCTTGAGGCCGAGCATCGCCTGCTCAAATCCTTCCGGGATATTGCCGTCGCCGAAGGTAAAGCTGGCGGGCTGAGCATCGAAGTTGCTGTCGATGATCTGTCCGTCCTGCAGTTTAATTGCAAAATGCAGACTGACCCGAGTACCGGGACCGATTGCAGCGTCTGTCATTTCTGTTCCTCAACAGTTGTGTCGTTACGGCTGAACAGCATATCGACCAGCAGCGCGATGGTGCCCAGCGTGATGGCCGTGTCAGCGATATTAAAGGCCGGGAAGTAATAGCCTTCCCAGTGCAGCGATATGAAATCCACCACATGACCATGCACTGTACGATCATAAAGGTTGCCCAGAGCACCGCCCAGCACCAGCGCCAGTCCCACGCCCAACAGGTAATGTGACCGGGGGGTACGGTACATCCAGTGCAGCAGGAAGGCACTCATGCCCATAGCGATGGCCACGAACAGCCAGCGCTGCCAGCCACCGGCACCAGCCAGAAAGCTGAACGCGGCACCCGTGTTATAGAGCAGCGTCAGATCAAATACCGGCAGTAGAGGCACTGGGTTGGCATAGGTCAGCAGGCTGTCAGCCAGATACTTGCTGCCCAGATCAAGCACGATCACCAGCAGGCTGAGCCAAAGCCAGTGCAACGCACTGGCTCCTGTCTTGAGAGTCTTGGTCATCAGGCAAAATGGCGAGTTTCACCCTCACCTTCAACGTTGCTGACGCAGCGACCGCACAGCTCTTCATGGCCGGCATGGCTGCCCACATCTTCGCGGTGGTGCCAGCAGCGACCACACTTGGCATGACCAGAAGCCGCCACAGCCACCTTGAGGCCGTTCACATCCGTGGCCCGGGCATCACCGGCTTCGCTAAGCGGCTTCAGCGTGGCCTCGGAGGTGATCAGGACAAAGCGCAGCTCATCGCCCAGACGCTCCAGATCGGCCCGCAGACTGTCATCCACATACAGGCTCGCCTCTGCCGCCAGTGAAGCCTTCACCAGCTTTTCGTTACGGGCATCTTCCAGACACTTGTTGACGGCGTCTTTCACCGCCATCACTCGCTGCCAGAACTCGCGACCGAAGGCATCGTCCTCAGCCAGCTCGAACAGCTCTTCATACCAGGTGGTCAGCAGAATCGAGTCCTTATGCTCGCCCGGCAGCGCTTCATAGATCTCTTCAGCCGTGAAGCTGAGGATCGGCGCAATCCAGCGCACCAGCGCCTGGGCGATATGGAACAGCGCGGTCTGACAGGAACGACGCGCCAGCGAGTCCGGCTGGGTGGTGTACTGACGGTCCTTGATAATATCAAGATAGAACCCGCCCAGTTCCTGCACGCAGAAGTGGTGCACCTGCTGGTACACATCGAGGAAACGATAGCTGTCGTAGGCTGCAATCACCTTCTGCTGCAGACGCGCCGTGGCGTCTACGGCCCAACGGTCGAGTGCCAACATGTCGGCAGCATCCACACTGTGGGTGGCCGGATCAAAACCGTTCAGGTTGGCCAGCAGGAATCGGGCAGTGTTGCGGATACGGCGATAGGAGTCGGCGGTGCGCTGCAGAATCTGTTTGGACACGGCCATCTCGCCGGAGTAATCGGTCGAGGCGACCCAGAGGCGCAGGATGTCGGCACCGAGGGTATCGGTGACTTCCTGTGGCGCGATCACGTTGCCGAGCGACTTGGACATTTTGTAGCCCTTTTCGTCGACGGTGAAACCGTGGGTCAGCACCTGCTTGTAGGGCGCGCAGCCGTTGATGGCGATGGAGGTTTTCAGCGATGACTGGAACCAGCCACGGTGCTGGTCGGAACCTTCCAGATACATGTCGGCCGGGAAGCTGAGGCCTTCGCGCTCGCGCAGGACCGCATGGTGGGTCACACCGGAGTCGAACCAGACATCCAGAGTATCGGTGACCTTGTCGTAGTCGGCCGCTTCATCGCCCAGCAGTTCGGTTGCGTCCAGCTCAAACCAGGCATCGATGCCGCCCTGTTCGATCTTCTGCGCGACTTGCTCGATCAGTTCAGCGGTGCGCGGGTGCAGCTCACCGGTCTGCTTGTGGGTAAAGACGGTGATCGGCACACCCCAGGTACGCTGGCGCGAAACACACCAGTCTGGGCTCTGCTCAACCATGGATTCAATGCGGTTCTGGCCCCACTCGGGGAACCACTGCACGCCCTTGATCGCATCCAGTGCCTGGCTCTTCAGCTGCTTCGCCTCCATGGAGACAAACCACTGCGGTGTGGCACGGTAGATCAGCGGCGTCTTGGTGCGCCAGCAGTGCGGATAGCTGTGCTGGAAACGCTTCAGGTGCACCAGGGTACCCTCACGCTCCAGCGCCTCGCACACCGGACCATCGGCCTTATAGACGTGAACACCGGCAAATTCGCCGGCCGCATCGGTATAGGTACCGTCGGCCTGCACCAGGTTCAATGTGCCCAGACCGTAGGCCTGACCGACCACAAAGTCTTCCATGCCGTGATCAGGCGCCGTGTGAACGGCACCGGTACCGGCATCGGTGGTGACGTGATCACCGAGGATCACCGGCACCTGACGGTCATAGATCGGATGCTTGAGCTGCAGCAACTCCAGCGCTGCGCCGTTGCAGGTCGCCAGCACTTCAAACTTGTCCACACCCCAGCGCGCCATGATGTCGTCGACCATTTCGGCGGCCAGGACCATGCGATCCACACCCTGCTCGGTGTGCGCTTCCACCAGCGCATAATCCAGAGCACCGTTGATCGACACCGCCTGGTTGGCCGGGATAGTCCAAGGCGTGGTGGTCCAGATAACCACCGATACCGGCGCCTCACCGGCAGTGGTGCCGAACAGTGCCAGCACCTTGTCCTGATCGATGAAGGTAAAACGCACATCGATGGCGGTGGAGGTCTTGTCCTGATATTCCACTTCGGCTTCAGCCAGTGCGGACTGTCCGACCACACTCCAGTAGACCGGCTTGTAGCCCTTCACCAGATGGCCGTTGTCGATGATCTTGCCCAGCGAGCGCACGATGTTGGCTTCGGTGTCGAAGTTCATCGTCAGGTAGGGGTTGTCCCAGTCGCCCAGTACGCCCAGACGAATGAAGTCCGCTTTCTGCCCGGCGACCTGCTCGGCGGCGTACTCACGACACTTCTGACGGAATTCACGGTAGGGCACCTTGTCACCGGCCTTGCCGATCAGGGTTTCGACCTTGTGCTCGATCGGCAGCCCGTGACAGTCCCAGCCCGGCACGTAGGGGGCGTCAAAGCCGCTCAGGGTCCGGGACTTGATGATCATGTCCTTGATCACCTTGTTGACCGCATGACCGATATGAATATTACCGTTGGCGTAGGGAGGACCATCGTGGAGGATAAACGTCTTGCGTCCCTTGCCCTCTTCACGCAACTGACGATACAGGTCGATTTCATCCCAGCGCGCCAGACGAGCCGGTTCACGCTGCGGCAGGTTGCCGCGCATCGGGAATGCCGTTTCCGGCAGGTTGAGTGTCGCTTTGTAATCGGTCATAACAGGTCGCTTCCAGAGGTAAGGTCAGTCTCGGCCCGCCTGGGCAAACCAGGCGCGGACATGTTCAATATCGGCTTCTATCTGTGTCTTGAGCGCGTCCAGGCCATCAAAGGCCTGTTCGGGGCGAATGAAGTGCAGAAACTCCACCCGCATCAGGCTGCCATACAACTCAGCCCCTGTGTAGTCGAGCAGGTGCGCTTCCAGCACCGGCAGGCGGCCATGCACGGTGGGACGCAACCCCACATTACAGACGGCAGGCAAACACTGGCCATCAAAATGGGCCCAGGCTGCAAACACCCCTCTCAGCGGACAAGGGTAGCGGTGCATGCGCACGTTCGCGGTTGGCACACCCAACTGCCGCCCCAGTTTCTGGCCATGCATCACTCGGCCGGTAACGGCGTAACGCCAACCCAGCAGTTGCTCGGCCAGCTCAAAATCATTCCGCATCAGCGCAGTGCGAACACGCGTGCTACTGACACGCTCGCCCAGCAACGTGAAGGTGTGCGTGCCCTCAACCGTGAAACCGTGACGCTCGCCAGCTTCGCACAGCATGTGATAGTCGCCGCGGCGGTCGCAACCAAAACGGAAGTCATCGCCCACCACGAAATGCTCTACCGCCAGCCCCTTCAGCAGCAGCTCATTGATGAACGCTTCCGCCGACATCTGTCGCAGGCGTGCATTGAAGCTGAGGCAGACCACTCGGTCTACACCCTCGGCCGCCAACAGACGTACCTTTTCATCAAAACGGGTCAGACGGGGCGGCACGCTGTCGCCGCCAAAGAATTCACGCGGCTGGGGTTCGAAAATGATAACGACACTCGGCAGCCCAAGCGCAGCCGCCTTTGCCTTGACCTGCGCCAGCACCTTGCGATGGCCCAGGTGAACACCATCGAAGTTGCCAATTGTTGCCACGCAGCCACGGTGGCGATCACGCAGATTGTGTAAGCCTCGTATCAGTTCCATGCAGTTGCCGAGCCAGCGCCAGAATTTCGGACTGCGAAGTATATCGTACTCTGAACCCGGCGAGTACCGCTCAGAAAGTGTTCAACCGCGCAGATGGCGTAACCTGAGACCGGTCACCAGCAGCATCAGGAGATACGCCCCCCCTCCGGCCAGCACCAGCACTGTCATCCACTGCACTCGCAGCCATACACCAGCCTCAAGCCAGTTCCCGGCCAGCCAATTCATGATCAGCAACAACACCGCCACCAGCGTTATGGAAGCGCTGACCAGCCGGAACAGCATCATGGCCCAGCCCGGTTGCCAGCGGAACACGCCTTCCTTGATCAGCCCATGCAGCAGCCAGCCCGCATTCATGAAGGCAGAAATGGATGTCGCCAGCGCCAGCCCCACATGGTCGAGCGGCCAGATCAGAATCAGGTTGAGTACCATATTGGCAGCCATCGCCTTGACGGCGATTTTGACTGGGGTGCGGGTATTCTGACGAGCAAAATAGCCCGGTGCCAGCACCTTGATCAGCATGAACGCCAGCAGACCGAAAGCATAGGCTCGCAGGCTCATGGCGGCCATCTGCACATCCCGATCGGTCATCTCACCGTAATGGAACAGGGTTGCGATCAGCGGCTCGGCCAGCACCGCCAGCGCCAGCGCAGCGGGCAGACCGATCAGCAGAATCATGCGGATCGCCCAGTCGAGGGTATGGGCAAAACGTTCCGGACTCTTTTCGGCATGAATGCGGGACAGGCTGGGCAGAATCACGGTAGCGATAGCGATGCCGAACACCCCCAGCGGCAGCTCCGACAGCCGGTCGGAGTAGTACAGCCAGGACACACTGCCGGTCTGCAGGAAAGAGGCCAGCACGGTATCCAGCAGCAGATTGATTTGCGCCACCGAGACGCCGAACAGTGCCGGCAGCATCAGCTTAAGAATTCGGCGCACCCCCTCATCCTTGAAATCAGCCTTCGGAAGCGGCAACAGCCGCAGCCGCGCCAGGAACGGCAACTGGAACAGCAGCTGTACACCGCCAGCCATCAGCACTCCCCAGGCGAGCGCCATGATGGGGGTTTCGAACCAGGGGCTGAGCCAAACCGCCGAACCGATCAGGCAAAGATTCAGCAGCACCGGGGTAAAGGCCGGAATGGCGAAGCGCTCGTAGCTGTTCAAAATGGCGCCGCAAAAAGCAGTCAGAGAGATCAGCAACAGATAGGGAAAGGTGATTCTGAGCATGTCGGCGGCAAGCTCAAACTTTTCGCCACCGGCCATGTAAAAGCCCGGCGCAAAAACAGCAGCCAGCACAGGCGCTCCTACCACCGCAATTACCGTGACCAGCACCAGCACCGAACCCAGCGCCCCGGCAACGCGATCAACAAGCTGTTTGACCGCGGCAAGATCTCGCTGGCTGCGATACTCGGACAGCACCGGCACAAAGGCCTGGGAGAAAGCGCCCTCGGCAAACAGACGGCGGAGGAAGTTGGGTATCTTGAATGCGACAAAGAAGGCATCGGCACTGCCACTGGCACCAAAGTAATTGGCAATCACCACATCACGCACCAGGCCAAGCACTCGCGACATCATGGTCATGATGCCCACAACGCCACTGGAGCGCAGTAGCCCGACACCGCCCCGTTTCGCCTTGTCTGTCACACTGACCCCTTTATTGAAATGCAAAAAATGTGCGCCGATCATATCCCCCTTTGCCAGACAGACAAAGTGGATTCAAGACGACGCGCGTAAAGGTTGACATCGACCGGCCGGACATGAATAATGTCGCGTCTAATTTTCGGCACTCGCATCGTCGTAATCTGATCAACCCAATTATCAAAGGAGCCGGACCGTGGCTAATTCCGCAGGATCCAAAAAACGCGCTCGCCAGGCGGAGAAGCGTCGTCAACACAACGCTAGCCTGCGCTCCATGGCGCGCACGTACATGAAAAAAGTAATCGCTGCCATCGACGGCGGTGACAAGGCTGCTGCTGAAGCAGCGTTCAAGGTCGCTCAGCCGATCATGGACAGCTCTGTAACCAAAGGCATCTTCCACAAGAACAAGATCGCCCGCACCAAGAGCCGCCTGACTGCTCGCATCAAGGCAATGGCATAAGTCACTACCTTGTCAGCATAAAAAAACCGGCAATTGCCGGTTTTTTTGTGCCTGCCATTCAGCCACTGTAATAACGCCGCGAGGTACCGACCTCAGGCCAGCACCAGGTTATCGCGGTGCACCAGCTCTTCCTCGCCCATGAAGCCCAGCAATGACTCGATTTCGCGACTGGGACGACCGATAATTCGACGCGCATCCTCTACGCCGTAATTTGCCAGCCCGCGTGCAACCACACGCCCCTGCTCGTCCATCATCATCACCATCTCGCCACGCGAGAAATCACCGCTGACCGAGCGCACTCCAGCAGGCAGGAGACTCTTGCCCCGTTCCGCCAGCGCCATCACGGCACCAGCATCCAGCACCAGCGTACCGCGCGCCTGCAGGTGCCCGGCAATCCACTGCTTGCGTGCCGCCATGGGCTCTCTCTCAGGCAACAGTAGAGTACCGATCAGCTCACCGCGGTGGAGCCGCAGCAGCACATCCGGCTCGCGCCCACTGGCAATCAGCGTCAGTGCACCAGAGCGCGCTGCCAGCTTGGCTGCACGCACCTTGGTCGCCATGCCACCGCGTCCAAGCCGACCACCATCTCCAGCCATGGCGACCAGTCGCTCATCCTCCGCCATCGCTTCACTGATCAGCTCTGCATCGGGATTGCTGCGCGGATCAGCGGTATACAGCCCCTGCTGATCAGTCAGCAGTACCAGCACATCCGCTTCGACCGCGTTGGCCACCAATGCCCCCAGCGTATCGTTATCACCGAAGCGAATCTCACTGGTGACAACGGTATCGTTTTCGTTGACCACTGCAACCACACCCAGCTCGATCAGAGTACGCAGCGTGGAGCGAGCATTGAGATAGCGCTTGCGATTGGACAGGTCATCATGGGTCAACAATATCTGGGCCGTGTGCATGCCGTGACGACGGAAATTGGTTTCATAGGCCTGCACCAACCCCATTTGACCGACAGCCGCTGCCGCTTGAAGGCGGTAAATCTCGCGCGGACGCCCAGCCCAGCCCAGCCGGGTCATTCCCTCAGCCACCGAGCCGGAAGACACCAGCACCACCTCGACACCACTGCGCGTCAGCTCAACCAGCTGGTCCACCCAGTGCGCAATGGCGACCTGATCCAGCCCCTGACCATCATTGGTCAGCAGCGCACTGCCAATCTTGACCACCCAGCGCCCGCGCTGGGTCAGACCATTACGTCCCGCTGTCACCTTATACCTTCTCCGTCAGGGTACATACTCCACTTCGACATCGTAATCATCATCGTCGAAGTCATCATCATCGAGGCCATCATCCGCCATGCGACGCGCCCGTTGCTCCATGCGCAGACGCTGCAGATTTTCACGCGCCTCTTCATCGATCAGTGCACGCGTATGCCGCTCCTGCTCGAGCAGTTCCGGATCTTCCGCTATTGCTGCCGCACGGGCATCCAGAAAATCCTGCAGATCATGCACCAGCGGCGTCAGCCCCAGCTTGTTCAGCGCTGAAATTCGATACACTGGACCTTCCCAGCCCAACGCGTCGATTACGGCCTGACAGGCTGCATCCTGCTCCTCTTCAGGCAACATATCCAGCTTGTTCAGCACCAGCCAGCGCGGCTGTTGCGCCAGCGTCTGGCTGAATTTTTCAAGTTCGTTCACGGCGGTCACCGCCGCCTGCGCGGGCGTAGTTTCATCCCAGGGCGCCATATCCACCAGATGCAGCAGCACCCGGTTGCGCGCCAGATGCTTGAGGAAGCGAATCCCCAGCCCCGCGCCTTCGGCCGCACCTTCGATGATGCCCGGAATATCGGCCACCACGAAGCTGCGATGCGCTTCGGTGCGCACCACGCCAAGGTTGGGCACCAGCGTTGTAAACGGGTAATCCGCCACCTTCGGCTTGGCTGCCGAGATGGAGCGAATAAGGGTGGACTTGCCCGCATTGGGCAGACCCAGCAACCCTACATCGGCCAATACTTTCAGCTCCAGCCGCAGGTTGCGCAATTCGCCTTCACTGCCTTTGGTGGTCTGGCGTGGTGCGCGGTTGACACTGCTCTTGAAGCGCGTATTACCCAGGCCATGAAAACCGCCCTGAGCAATCTTGTCCTGCTGACCAATACGGGTTAGATCCGCCAACACCTCTCCGGTATCGACATCCACTATTGTTGTACCCACAGGCACCTTCAGGATGAGATCTTCCCCCTTGGAGCCGGTACAGTTGCGCCCGCTGCCGGATTCACCGTTCTGCGCCTTGAATCGGCGGGTAAAGCGATAGTCGATCAGCGTATTGAGCGATTCATCCGCCTCAACCCAGATCGAGCCACCATCACCGCCATCTCCGCCATCAGGCCCGCCCTTTGGAATGAATTTCTCACGCCGGAAGCTCAGACAGCCGTTACCACCCTTGCCAGCTTCCACTGTGATGGTCGCTTCATCTACAAATTTCATCATTACCTCCAACTTTCATTCATCCCGGGATCAGAGGAGTACACCCCCTCAATCCGGGCGGGACAGCCGGACGCTTGCGCACGGCCGCCTGCAAACGAAAAAAGCCCCGCCTGGGCGGAGCTTTTCGATGCGAGTATCAGATCACTGCTCAGGCAGGAACGACGCTCACATATTTACGGTTGTTCGGACCCTTGACCTCGAACTTGACCACGCCGTTTGCAGTTGCAAACAGGGTGTGATCCTTGCCCAGACCAACGTTGGTGCCGGCGTGGAACTTGGTGCCACGCTGACGGATCAGAATGTTACCCGCGATAACGGCCTGACCACCGAAACGCTTTACGCCCAGACGCTTTGATTGTGAGTCGCGGCCGTTACGCGTTGAACCACCAGCCTTCTTATGAGCCATTATTCAATCTCCTAATTCGGTTGATCAGCCACTGATGCCAGTGATTTTAACTTCTGTAAACCACTGACGGTGACCCTGACGCTTCATGTGATGCTTGCGGCGACGGAACTTGATGATGGTGACCTTGTCACCACGGCCGTGAGCTACAACTTCTGCAGCCACTTTGGCACCTTCAACAACCGGAGCACCGACCTTAACGTCGTCGCCGTTACCGACCAGCAAAACGCGGTCGAACTCAACGCTGGAACCTGCTTCAGCAGTCAGTTTTTCCAGCTTCAGTGTCTGTCCTTCCTGCACACGGTACTGTTTACCGCCGCTTACGATTACTGCAAACATGCTTTTCTCCAAGTATTAACCTGCCCGGCTACTGGAAACGAAACCTACTTCTAATGGCCGAAGTCTGAAGACTTCTGGACACCCTATGGTAGGGAGCGATCGTGGACAGGTTTAAGGCGCGCAATTTTACCCGAGTCCCTCGCCACAGGCAAGCGCAATCCTTGCCAAATCCCCCGCCCCGACGCCCGTCTCCCAGCTCGGCTTGACACCCTTCTCCCAGCCCCCTAGCATGCGGCGGGTGTTCAGTCCACATACAGAACCCCGCCCATGCAGCCACACCAGCTTAATCCGACCATAGAGCCGCAGTTCGATGCGGTAACCGATTATATTCTTAACCACCTTGGGTCGACTGTGCCCCTGGTCGAGAAGATCGGTCACTATATTGTCGCCGGCGGCGGCAAGCGACTGCGCCCGCTGCTGGTACTGCTCAGCGCCAACGCTTGCGGCTACAGGGGCGAGCAGCACATTCCGCTGGCCGCCGTAATCGAATTCATCCATACCGCTACCCTGCTGCACGACGATGTTGTGGATAACTCAGAGCTGCGCCGTGGCAATGCAACCGCCAATGCCAAATGGGGCAATGCGCCCAGCGTACTGGTGGGTGATTTTCTCTATTCCCGCGCTTTCCAGATCATGGTCGAGATAAACCGCATGGAGATCATGCAGGTGATCTCCAATGCAACTACCGTAATCGCCGAAGGTGAAGTGTTACAGCTGCTGAATCAGCGCAACCCGGACACCTCCGAAGAGTCCTACATGCAGGTCATTCTCGGCAAAACGGCGATGCTGTTTGAGGCTGCTACCGAAGTTGGCGCCATTCTGGCCGATGCCAGCGCAGAGGAGCGCGAAGCACTGCGACTGTACGGTCGCCACCTGGGTATCGCCTTCCAGCTGGTGGACGACCTGATGGACTATCTGTCCGACAGCGCCACCATGGGCAAGAATGTCGGTGATGACCTGGCGGAAGGCAAGGCCACCCTGCCACTGATCCACGCCATGCGAGTCGGCAGCGAGACTGAGCGCAAACTGATTCGTGGCGCTATTCGCGAAGGCGGTCTGGACGATCTGCAACCGGTACTGGATATCGTGCAGCGCACAGGGTCAATCGACTACACCCGTCAGCAGGCCGAAGCCGAAGTCAGTCGCGCCATTACCGCGCTGGAAGCACTGCCGGCCAGTTCTTTCCGTGAGACACTCACCACCCTGGCACAGATGGCAACCCGCCGCACCAGCTGATCCCTGAGCACGCTGCAGCTCGACTGCGGCGTGCAACTTGAGCCTTTGCAGCCGCTAAAATCCCCCATCTGATCCGATATCGATCAAATAAGGGCACACAGGCCGTGCCTGCAGGCAGTCAAATCGGTATAATCGGGCAAATTTTATGAAATGCCTTGGATATACGGTTTCCTATGACTAGACCCTCCTCCTTTGAACGTGAAGAGCTGCTCAAGTGCGGCCATGGCGAGATGTTCGGCCCAGGCAATGCCCAGCTGCCGGTCGGCAACATGCTGATGCTGGACCGCATCATCGACATCAACACCGATGGTGGTCAGTACGGCAAGGGTGAGATCATCGCCGAACTCGATATCCGCCCAGACCTTTGGTTCTTTGACTGCCACTTCCCGGGAGACCCTGTCATGCCGGGCTGTCTCGGTCTTGATGCCATGTGGCAGCTGGTAGGCTTTTTCCTCGGCTGGCGCGGCAATGAAGGACGCGGACGCGCACTGGGCTCCGGTGAAGTCAAGTTCACCGGTCAGGTGCTTCCCACCGCCAGCAAGGTGACCTATCACATCGAACTCAAGCGTGTCATCGAGCGCAAGCTGGTTATGGGTATAGCCGATGGTTCACTGTCTGTTGACGGCCGTACCATCTATACTGCCACGGACCTGCGTGTCGGCCTGTTCAAGCAGACAGATAACTTCTGAGCCTGAACTTCGACCCGTTAACCTTGCCATATAATAAGACAGTATATTTCTGAACGATTGAAGAGAGGCTACACATGCGACGCGTCGTTGTGACCGGTATGGGGATCGTTTCCTGCCTGGGAAATGATCTGGAAACAGTTCTGGACTCACTGAAGCAGGGGCGCTCCGGCATCAAGTTTCAGCCGGAGTACAAGGAGCTTGGCTTCCGCAGTCAGGTTGCGGGCAGCATCGATATCGACCTGGACAGCCTGATCGATCGCAAGCTGCGTCGATTCATGGGCAACGCTGCGGCTTATGCCTACCTGGCCATGAAGCAGGCGATTGAAGATTCCGGCCTGAGCGAAGACCAGATCTCCAATGTCCGTACCGGCCTGATCGCCGGCTCAGGGGGTGCATCTTCAGCCGATATCGTTGAAACCGCTGATATTCTGCGTGAAAAAGGTGTCCGCCGCGTAGGCCCCTACCGCGTTACCCGCACCATGGGCTCCACCGTCTCCGCCTGTCTGGCAACTCCGTTCAAGATCAAGGGTGTCAACTACTCGATCACCTCAGCCTGCGCGACCAGTGCACACTGCATCGGTAACGCCATGGAGCAGATCCAGCTCGGCAAGCAGGACGTTGTTTTTGCCGGTGGTGGTGAAGAGCTGCACTGGTCGCTGAGTGTCATGTTTGACGCCATGGGCGCGCTGTCCAGCAAGTACAACGATACTCCGGAAAAAGCGTCTCGTGCTTATGACGCCAATCGCGACGGTTTCGTGATCGCAGGTGGTGCCGGCATGCTGGTGCTCGAAGAACTGGAGCACGCCAAAGCTCGTGGCGCCAAGATTTACGCTGAGCTGACTGGCTACGGCGCTACTTCCGACGGCTACGACATGGTTGCACCGTCCGGTGAAGGCGCCATTCGCTGCATGCAGCAGGCGATGGCCACCGTAGATGGCCCCATCGACTACATCAACTCCCACGGCACCTCCACTCCGGCTGGTGACATTCAGGAGCTGAAGGCGATGAAGCAGACCTTCGGTGACAAGATGCCGCCGGTCAGCTCTACCAAGTCACTCACCGGTCACTCACTGGGCGCCACCGGTGCACAGGAAGCGATCTACTCGATCCTGATGCAGCAGAACAACTTCATCTGTGCGTCGGCCAACATCGAAGAACTGGATCCGGAAGCGGCCGGCATGCCGGTTGTCACGGAACGCAAGGACAACATCGAGCTCAAGCGCGTCATGTCCAACAGCTTCGGCTTCGGCGGCACCAACTCAACTTTGGTGTTCGAGAAATACGAAGGCTGATACTGCGGCCAGCCCCATTGGCTGGCCCATAAAAAAGCCGCTCATAATGGAGCGGCTTTTTTATGGGCCGAATTCAACCTTAGCTTACTCCAGACTGCCCTGCTCTCGCATGGTCTGCTCCAGCCAGCCTGCTACTTCAGCATGCACTTCATCCACACTGCGCCCTTCCGTCTGGATCGCGGGACCTACACTGACCTGCACGGTGCCGGGATACTTGACGAACGAGTTACCGGGCCAGTAAAGACCCGCATTATGTGCCACCGGTACAATCGGTACACCGCGACTCACGGCCAGCATCGCACCGCCCTTGTTCAGCTTGCCCATCTGCCCCACAGGTACACGTGTACCCTGCGGGAAAATCAGCAATGGAATACCGCTGTCCAGCCGCTGCTGCCCCTGCTCCAGCAGCTGTTTCAGCGCACCGCGCCGCTTGCTGCGATCAAGCGCGATCGGACGCAACAGTGCCAGTGCCCAGCCGAACAGCGGGATTCGTAGCAGCTCGCGCTTGAGCACCACGGCCTGAGGCCGAATGAGTGTCTGGAAGTACAGCGTCTCCCACTCGCTCTGATGATTGGCCACAACCACATACGCACCTTCTTTTGGAAGATGCTCACGCCCCTTCAGTTCAACCCCCAAACCACAGCAGATGCGCAACCAATCGATATAAAAATAATTGATCAGGGTCAGAAACTTGAACCGGGCCCGAAACGGCAGCAATGGGCCAATCAGCAAACAGGGGATCGCAAACAGCATTGTCAACGGGTAAAAGCCAACCGCATAGAGCAGGCCGCGCAGATACAGCCGCATGCCCCCAGAGCGTTGAGCAGGCATCAGCTCTCCCCCTGGCTGGCATTGTGATGATTGAAGACCGGGTTGGCGTACATCTGACGCAGGAACGGCCGCTCCTCATCGCTCACACTTTCAAGGCGCGCGTCAAAGGCCTGCTGCTGCTCGACACTGACCGCCTCGCCGGCAGCAGCAAGATTGCTTGGGTGCAGCCGGTAATTGAGGTGGATTTGACGATCGATTTCAGCGGCAATCTGCTCAGGGGTTTCAAACTCGCCACTCAGCGGAGTACCAAAAGCGATGTGAACCTCCCCCTTGTCGCCGGTAATGCCTCGGACAATACTGCTGATATCCTCGTATTCAGATTTCTCGTATGCACCGTGCAGCGCAACAGCGGCCAGCTCACGAGCCTTGAGCGCATCACAGGGGTCAAGCTCATAGGCAATGGATACCGGTACAATGTTGAGCCGCCCCACCATCTCGCCCAGGCTGCGCTGCTTGCGGTGCGACATGTAGAACATTTTCATCAATGCCGGATCTGTACGGTCATTGCCATCCTTCGCCCGCCCCTCGCGCTGCGCAATCCAGATTGAGTGGCCATTGCTGATGCTGTGATCGATGTAGGAAGAGAGTTGAGTCAGCGCCGACATCATCTCTCGCCCCTTGGCAGAGCGATTAACGATGAAGCTTTTATTAAGCCGCATCAGGTCCGACACATAGGGTTTGCGCAGAAGGTTATCACCGATCGCAATGCGCACCGTCGACATGCCAGCCTTATAGCGAACCCAGTTCACAAACGCCGGGTCCATGGCGATGTCACGGTGATTGGATACGAACAGATAAGCTTCGTTGGGGTCCAAACGCTCAATACCCGAGCAGCTAACCCGCGTTGTGGTGCGTCCGATCATTTTCTGCATGTAATCGGCCACCAGCTGCTGGAAACCATCTATGCTTTCGATCTCGCCAACTCGTGCTGCCACAGCAATGCGCACCAGTGGACGCAGCAGCCAGCCCAGCGGGCCGGAAGCCCTGGGAAACTGGTAGCGTGTCAGGGCCGAGATACATTCGTCGTCGCGCACCAGCCGCTGAAGTACCGCCTCGACTTCATCATCCCGGTAGGGGCGGATGGACTGATAGGGATCCGGTGTCAGAGTCTGAGCATTCATTCGCGTATGTCACGCCTCTAGCGGCTGCTGAAAAGTTGCACATTTTACCCTGTTACTGCCCGTTTTACAGTGCAACGGGAGGTAAAACATTACCCTGCAGGCAAAGGCGAATTTCAAATCAGACATGCCGCAGGTATAGTGAAGCCCATCCAACACCCACCCGCCTGCAATAGTTGAGGAAACCGGCATTGAATACTTACCTGATGCTTAAACATGCACACCTGACCATGGTCGGACTGAGTATCATCCTGTTCATGTTGCGCGCAGCACTTATGCTGGTTTGGCCCAAGGCGCTCAATGCTCGCTGGCTCAAGATTTTCCCCCATGTGATCGATACATTGCTGCTGGTCAGTGCGATCGGCCTGATGCTGGTGCTGTCGCAATACCCGCTCACCCATCACTGGCTCACAGCCAAGATACTGGGTCTGGTCGGATATATTGGTTTTGGAACGGTTGCGCTGAAGCGTGGCAAAACAATGAAAACACGCCTGCTGGCTCTGGTCGCGGCACTGTTGTGTCTGGGGTATATTCTGGCAGTGGCTTTGACGCGTTCTGCCAGCCTTGGGCTGTTTTAAAATGTGAAGGTATACGGCGAACATTTAGAGTTCGCCGTAATGCTCCCGAATGACGCGCTGCAACTCACTGCGCCAGGGACGCTGACGAATACCGAAGGTACTGAGCAGCTTACGGCACTTGAGCACAGATGAAGCCGGCCGCTGTGCAGCAGCCGGATAATCAGCCGATGCTACGGCACGAAGTTCCTGTACAGCAAGCTCCTCATACTGCCGCGCCGCGGCCAGAATCGCCTCACTGAAGCCATAACGGGAGGTGATTTCAGCACCGCAATAGTGATAGGTTCCCCACACATCAATACCGCAGGTCAGCTGGCGCAGGATGGCTAGGATGACACGCGCCACATCTTCAGCCGAGGTAGGGCAGCCACGCCGGTCATCAACCGCCTCAATCATGGCTTCATGCCGCGCCTGCTCCAGTGTACGCAAAAGATAATTGTCACCACGGGCACTGAACACCCAGCTCACACGCAGGATAAGATGTTGAGAGTGCAGGTTGCGCACGGATTCTTCACCTTCCCACTTGCTGCGCCCAAATACGCCCAGCGGGGAGGCAGCGTCATCCTCACTGTAGCCACTGGCATAGTGGCCATCGAAGACATAGTCCGAGGACAGGTGCAGCAGCGGGATACTGAGCAGCGCACAGGCGGCAGCAAGGCTGGCCGCGCCAGCACTGTTCACGGCCAAGGCCTGATCAGGCTGCCGTTCGGCATCATCAACCCGGTTGAAGCCGGCACAGTTGATCACGTAGTCAGGCAGGTGTCGTTCAAGTTGCTGTCGGATCTGCTCAGGGTCGGTCACATCAAGTTTGCGTCGTCCCAGGGCGATACACTCAAGCCCCTGCTGTTGCAACAACAGCTCCGCCAGAGCATGACCAATCTGGCCATCCGCTCCGCAGATGAGAACCTTGGCTGATGTTGTATAGGCGCTGGCCACCATTGACGGGATGTTCACCTGTTACTGGAATGAAAGTTCGGGGGCAAGCCCGGTTCATTTCGAGCATACCGCAAACTCTGCCCCTGCACACCTGCCCGATATGAAAAAAGTGCCCTGCAACAGACACAAAAGCCCCGCGTTGCGGGGCCTTTGAACAGGTATTGCTGCAGTCGCGTGGATCAGCTCTCAGAACGGGATGTCATCATCAAAGTCATCAAAACCCGGGGCTGGCTGCTGAGGTTGTTGCGCAGGCTGTTGTGCCGGCTGCTGACGCGGAGCCTGCTGTGGCGGTGCCTGATTGTATTGTTGTGGCTGACCATAGCCCATGTCGCCGCCCTGAGGTGCATAACCGCCACCCTGTGAAGGTTGCTGGTAACCACCACCCCCTTCACCACCGCGTCCATCCAGCATCTGCATCTCGCTGGCTACAATTTCAGTCGTGTAGCGATCCTGGCCATCCTGTCCCTGCCACTTGCGGGTACGCAGGGAGCCCTCAATGTAAACCTTTGAACCCTTGCGCAGATACTCGCCCGCAATTTCAGCCAGACGGTTGAAGAATACGACCCGATGCCACTCGGTACGCTCCTGCATCTGTCCGCTCTGTTTGTCTTTCCAGCTATCGCTGGTGGCAAGGTTCACGTTGGTGACCGCATTGCCAGATGGCATGTAACGTACTTCGGGATCAGCTCCCAGATTACCGATCAGAATTACTTTATTGATACCGCGCGCCATCTCACTCTCCCGTTATCCTGTTAGCCTGGGCCACCGCATCCTGCATGTGGCCGTACGCCCATGAGGATACCACAAGCACAGCTGTTTTTGCTGTCCCGCTATAGGCTCTATAATAGTCCTTTTTGCCAGCCAAGGCGGAGCCGCAATGGACAAGATTCTGGTACGGGGTGCACGCACCCACAACCTGAAAAATATTGACCTCGATATCCCCCGCGACCAGTTGATCGTCATCACAGGGCTGTCGGGATCAGGCAAGTCCTCACTCGCCTTCGACACTCTCTACGCCGAAGGACAGCGCCGCTACGTGGAATCCTTGTCCACCTATGCACGCCAGTTCCTGTCGATGATGGAAAAGCCCGATGTAGACCATATCGAAGGACTGTCACCGGCCATATCGATCGAGCAGAAATCCACATCGCATAATCCCCGCTCGACAGTTGGTACCATCACCGAGATTTACGATTACCTGCGTCTGCTCTTTGCCCGAGCAGGCGAACCGCGCTGCCCTGAACATGACTTGCCGCTGGCGGCACAGACCGTCAGCCAGATGGTTGATCAGGTGCTCGCACTGCCCGAAGGCACACGCGTAATGCTGTTGGCTCCCGTCGTACAGGGCCGCAAGGGTGAGCACTTACATATCATCAGCCAGCTGCGCAGCCAGGGCTTCGTCCGCGCCCGTATAGATCGGCTGGTGGTCGATCTTGATGATGCCCCAACACTGGACAAGAAACGCAAACACGATATTGAAGTGGTGGTTGATCGCATCAAGGTTCGAGAGGACCTTCAAACCCGCTTGGCAGAATCATTTGAAACCGCTCTGGAGCTGAGCGATGGCATTGCCAGAATTGCCCCCATGGATGAGGGTATGGAGGAGATGGTGTTTTCGGCACGTTTCGCCTGCCCGACCTGTGGCCACAGCATTCAGGAACTCGAGCCTCGTTTGTTCTCATTCAACAACCCCCACGGCGCCTGCCCTGCCTGTGATGGTCTTGGGGTACGACAGTATTTTGATCCAGCCAAACTGGTACAGGACGCATCACTGACCCTTGCACAGGGTGCCATACGTGGCTGGGATAAGCGAAGTCTCTACTATTACCAACAGCTGCAGGCGGTAGGTCAACACTACGGCTTTGATCTGGATACCCCGTTTGAGAAACTCAGCGAACAACACCGCAATATCATTCTGCACGGCAGTGGTGATGACAGCGTAGACTTTCACTACCGTAATGACCGAGGCGAACGCGTTAAGAAGGCGCACCCCTTTGAAGGCGTGATCAATAATCTGGAGCGGCGCTACCGGGAAACCGAGTCCGAAAGCGTACGCGAAGACTTGGCTCGCTATCTCAACATGCATGCATGCCCCTCATGCAATGGCAGCCGACTGCGTGCTGACGCGCGCCATGTATTTATTGACCAACGCACTCTGCCTGATCTTGTACGCCTGCCGATTGGTCAGGCAAAAGAGTACTTTGAACAGCTTGAACTCGGAGGCAAACAAGGCGAGATCGCCGACAAGATTCTGAAAGAGATTCGTGAACGCCTGAGTTTTCTGGTCAATGTAGGACTCGACTACCTATCGCTTGAACGCAGTGCTGATACTCTTTCAGGTGGTGAAGCCCAGCGCATCCGACTGGCAAGTCAGATTGGTGCAGGTCTGGTCGGTGTCATGTATGTACTGGATGAGCCATCCATCGGACTGCATCAACGCGACAATGAACGTCTGCTCAAAACTCTGGAACACCTGCGTGACCTGGGCAATACCGTCATCGTAGTTGAACACGATGAAGACGCCATCCGCATGGCGGATTATCTGATTGATATCGGCCCCGGAGCCGGCGTACATGGCGGGCGTGTCATCGCCGCGGGCCTGCCCCAGACCATTATGGACAATCCCGAATCGATCACAGGCCAGTATCTGTCCGGCAAACGGTCGATTGCGATACCGGAACAACGCAAGCCGGTGGACAGTGACAGGATACTGCGTCTGATAGGCGCCAGCGGCAACAACCTGCAGAAGGTGACGCTCGAAATTCCTGTTGGACTGATGACCTGTGTGACCGGCGTGTCGGGTTCCGGCAAATCCACATTGATCAACAACACGTTGTACCCGGTTGCCGCCACGGCACTTAATCATGCGACAACGCTGGACGCGGCACCTTATGAGCGGATTGAAGGATTGGATCTGTTTGACAAGGTCATCGATATAGACCAGAGTCCGATTGGACGCACTCCACGCTCCAACCCCGCGACCTATACCGGTATTTTTACACCGATCCGTGAACTCTTTTCCGGGACCCAGGAAGCACGCTCACGCGGCTACAAACCGGGACGTTTCAGCTTCAATGTAAAGGGTGGCCGCTGTGAAGCCTGCCAGGGGGACGGCGTAATCAAGGTGGAGATGCACTTCCTGCCGGACATCTATGTGCCCTGCGATATCTGCAAGGGCAAGCGCTATAACCGTGAAACCCTGGAAGTGAAGTACAAGGGCAAGAGCATCGATGAGGTATTACAGCTGACGGTTGAGGATGCGCGTGAATTCTTCGACGCCATACCAGCGCTGGCACGACGGCTGCAAACCCTGATCGATGTCGGCCTCAGCTATATTCGTCTCGGACAGGCAGCGACGACACTTTCGGGCGGCGAAGCACAACGTGTCAAACTGGCGCGAGAATTGAGTAAGCGGGACACCGGCAAGACCCTGTATATTCTTGACGAGCCCACCACCGGGCTGCATTTCTATGACATACAGCAACTGCTCAATGTCCTTGATCGCCTGCGGGATCACGGCAATACCATCGTCGTGATTGAACACAACCTGGACGTAATCAAGACCGCCGACTGGATCATAGACCTGGGCCCGGAAGGTGGCAGCGGTGGTGGCGAAATCATTGCCACCGGCACACCTGAGACCGTTGCAAACGTGCCACAGTCACATACCGGACGCTTCCTGAAACCCATGTTGAAATCTGTCTGACCTTGTGCGGGCTGTCACCAACACTACAGCCCGCCTTCACCAAATTACAGGCGAAAAAAAACCCGGTAACCAAAGGCACCGGGTTTTTTTAACAGTTCAGAAGAGTATTAATCTTCTGCACTCTCATCTGCAACAGTCTGACCAACCGGACGATCTACCAGTTCAACGTAGGCCATTGGAGCCTTGTCGCCGGCACGGTATCCGCACTTGAGAATGCGGATATAGCCACCGGGACGAGCCGCGTAACGCGGACCCAGTTCGTTGAACAGTTTACCTACAGCATCGTTGCTGCGGGTACGGGAGAACGCCAGACGACGGTTAGCAACCGAATCGATCTTGGCCAGAGTGATCAGCGGCTCAGCAAAGCGGCGCAGTTCTTTAGCTTTAGGCAGAGTAGTCTTGATCAGTTCGTGTTCGAACAGAGACACTGCCATATTTTTGAACATCGCTTTGCGGTGAGCACTTGTACGATTTAAGTGTCGACCAGATTTACGATGACGCATTTTCTAAATCCTTTGCAGCTTAGGGTTAGAAGTCAGACTCAAGAGGCAACCTTGTCATCGCCTTTCAGACTGGCCGGGGGCCAGTTTTCCAGACGCATGCCAAGCGACAGACCTTTAGATGCCAGCACATCTTTGATCTCGGTCAGAGACTTCTTGCCCAAGTTAGGAGTCTTCAGCAGCTCTACTTCGGTGCGCTGGATCAGATCACCAATATAATAGATCTGCTCTGCTTTCAGACAGTTCGCGGAACGTACAGTCAGCTCCAGGTCGTCGACCGGGCGCAGAAGAACAGGATCAATCTCCGGCTCATTCGGCTCGGCGCGAGTCTGTTCACCCGCGTCTTCCAGATCAACAAACACGACCAGCTGCTGCTGCAGTATGGTAGCCGCACGACGGATGCACTCTTCCGGATCGATAGTACCGTTGGATTCAATATCGATCACGAGCTTGTCCAGGTCGGTGCGCTGTTCTACACGTGCACTTTCAACTGCATAGGACACGCGCAGAACAGGGCTGTAGCTGGCATCCAGCTGCAGACGTCCGATGGCACGAGTTTCATCCTCGTCGCTGTTACGTGAGTCAGCCGGCACATAGCCACGGCCGCGTGTCACGCGCAGCTGCATGTTCAGTGCAGCACCCGGATTCAGGTGAGCAATCACATGTTCGGGATTGGCAATTTCAACGTCCTGAGTCAGCTGAATATCGCCAGCCGTGACAGAACCTGCCTCTGACTTGGAGAGTGTCAGAAGCGCCTCATCACCGTTGTGCAGAGCAATGGCAACACCTTTGAGGTTCAGCAGGATCTCGATGACATCCTCCTGCACCCCTTCTATGCTGCTGTACTCGTGCAACACACCCTCAATCTCAACTTCCGAAATTGCACAACCCGGCATGGAAGAGAGCAGGATACGGCGCAGCGCATTGCCCAGGGTATGGCCGAACCCTCGCTCCAGTGGCTCAAGAGTCACCTTGGCGCGGGTTTTGCTAATCTCCTGCACGTCAATGTGACGCGGGTAAAGAAACTCGTTTACTGAACGCTGCATAGTTCCACCAGTCAAGAGTTCAAGAATTACTTCGAGTAGAGCTCGACGATCAGGTGCTCGTTGATGTCGGCTGAAAGATCGCTACGTTCCGGCAGGGACTTGAAAGTACCTTCCATCTTCGAAGCATCAACTTCAATCCATTCAACGGGAGCACGCTGAGCAGCCAGATCCAGTGCGTGTTTGATACGCAGCTGGTTTTTGGCTTTTTCGCGAACTGCTACTACGTCGCCAGCCTGTACCTGGTAGGAAGGAATATTAACTACCTGACCATTGACAGTGATCTGACGGTGAGACACAACCTGACGTGCTTCAGCACGGGTAGAACCATAACCCATGCGGTATACAACGTTGTCCAGACGGCCTTCGAGAAGCTGAAGCAGGTTTTCACCTGTAGCACCCTTGCGGCGTGCTGCTTCTTTGTAATAACCACGGAACTGACGTTCCAGCACGCCGTAAATGCGACGTACTTTTTGCTTTTCACGCAGCTGCAGACCGTATTCAGACAGGCGACCGCGACGGGCACCGTGAACACCGGGTACTGTTTCTGCTTTGCACTTGCTGTCAAGCGCGCGGACACCACTCTTCAGGAAGAGATCGGTGCCTTCACGACGGGACAGCTTGCACTTTGGTCCAAGATAACGAGCCATATTACCGTCTCCAGATTAAACGCGACGCTTCTTCGGCGGACGACAACCGTTGTGCGGAATCGGGGTCACGTCCGTGATGTTTGTGATTTTGTAGCCACAGCCGTTCAGTGCACGGACTGCTGACTCACGACCCGGTCCCGGGCCTTTCACAAACACGTCGAGGTTTTTCAGACCGTATTCCAGAGCTGCCTGACCGGCACGCTCAGCTGCCACCTGGGCGGCAAACGGGGTGCTCTTGCGGGAACCACGGAAGCCGGAGCCACCTGAAGTTGCCCAGCTCAGAGCATTACCCTGGCGATCGGTAATAGTGATGATAGTGTTGTTAAAAGAGGCGTGGATGTGCGCGAGCCCATCCGCTACCTGCTTTTTAACCTTTTTACGAGTGCGATTACCTGGCTTAGCCATATTCGGAAATTCCTATCGCTTACTTACGGATCGGCTTACGCGGCCCTTTACGGGTACGCGCATTGGTCTTGCTGCGCTGACCACGCACCGGCAAATTACGACGGTGACGCAGGCCACGGTAGCAACCGAGGTCCATAAGGCGCTTGATGTTCATGTTGACTTCACGACGCAAGTCGCCTTCAACGGTCAACTTGGCAATTTCACCACGAACATTATCGAGCTGCTCTTCAGACAGATCACCAATCTTGGTGCTAGGCGCAATGCCGGTAGCATCACAGATCTGTTGTGCAGTCGTGCGGCCTATCCCGTAAATGTAAGTCAGAGAAATTACCGCATGCTTATTGTCAGGAATATTGACGCCAGCTATACGGGCCATTCAATGTACTCCATATTTATGTCCTGGGAGAAATGCTCACCAGAACCAATCATTCTTTAGTTCGTGGAAGGCGCGCAATATTACACCCTGATCAAAAATAAATCAAGGCTACGCACCTCCACTCCCGGCCAGCTGTGGATTAACCCTGGCGCTGCTTGTGTCGGGGCTCCACTTTGCAGATCACGCGCACGGAACCGTTGCGTCGTACGATCTTGCAGTTACGGCAAATCTTTTTAACAGATGCACGTACTTTCATGATCCACCTCATTAGGCTTAGCGCAGCAGACCTGCGCCGCCTTTAAGATTCGATTTTTTCATCAGGGACTCATACTGGTGTGACATCAGATGCGACTGCACCTGCGCCATAAAGTCCATAACCACTACCACCACGATCAGCAACGATGTACCGCCGAAGTAGAATGGCACGTTCCAGGCTACCACCAGAAACTGGGGCATCAGCGAAACGGCCGTGATATAGAGTGCACCAAACAATGTCAGGCGACTCAGCACGGAGTCAATATACCGTGCGGACTGATCACCAGGACGAATCCCTGGAATAAAGGCACCTGATTTCTTCAGGTTATCTGCTACATCACGTGGATTGAAAACAATCGCAGTGTAGAAGTAGCAGAAGAACACAATTGCCATCGCAAACAGCAGAATGTACAGCGGCTGTCCTGGCCCAAGAGCCAGTGCCACATCCTGCAGCCACTCCATCCCTTCAGACTGACCAAACCATTGGCCAACCGAAGCCGGGAAGAGCAGGATGCTGGACGCGAAGATCGGCGGGATAACCCCAGCCATATTGACCTTCAAAGGCAGATGACTTGACTGCGCGGCATAGACACGACGTCCCTGCTGACGTTTTGCATAGTTAATGGTAATGCGGCGTTGGCCACGCTCCATGAACACAACAAAACCAACAGTAGCAATGGCCATGACAGCAATCGCCAGCAGCGCCAGGATATTGAGATCACCCTGGCGCGCTGATTCGAAGGACTGACCGATCGCACCCGGCAAACCAGCCACAATACCGGCAAAAATCAGAATCGAGATGCCGTTGCCAATGCCGTGCTCAGTGATCTGCTCACCCAGCCACATCAGGAATACAGCCCCTGCAACCAGCGTTACGACTGCTACAAAGTAGAAGCTCATATCGGCTGCGAAGGCAACGCCCTGACTGGCCAGACCAACTGCCATACCAAGCCCCTGTACAGTCGCGAGAATGACTGTACCGTAGCGGGTGTACTGGCTGATCTTGCGACGACCCGCCTCTCCTTCCTTCTTCAACTGCTCCAGGTGAGGACTGACCACTGTCATCAACTGCATGATTATGGATGCAGAGATGTAGGGCATGATCCCCAGCGCCAGGATTGACATCCTTTCCAGCGCACCACCTGAGAACATGTTGAACAGACTGAGAATGGTTCCCTGATTCTGATCAAACAGCGCAGCAAGACGATCAGGGTTGATACCCGGCACCGGAATATGAGCCCCGATACGGTATACGATGATCGCAATCAGAACGAATCTGAGACGAGCCCAAAGCTCTTTCAGTCCACTCTGCATGCCTGCCGGTATTTGTCCTTGCTTAGCCATTTACGCCTCGACTTTGCCGCCAGCAGCCTCGATCGCAGCCTGTGCACCTTTGGTCACTTTAAGACCTTTAACGGTGACTGCCTTTTTGATCTCACCAGACAGTATCACGCGTGCAGACTTGATCTCTTCACGGATGATATCAGCCTGTTTCAGCGCAGCCAGGTCGACAACGTCAACACCGGCAGCAGCCAGTTCGTTCAAACGAACTTCAGCTACATAGCGCGCCTGACGAGAGGTAAAACCAAACTTCGGCAGACGACGCTGGATTGGCATCTGACCGCCTTCGAAGCCCGGGTTCACGCTACCGCCAGAACGGGACTTCTGGCCCTTGTGGCCACGGCCACCAGTTTTACCCAGTCCGGAACCGATACCGCGACCTACACGCTTGGGAGCATGCTTGGAACCGGCGCCCGGGCGCAGAGAATTCAAACGCATTGGGTGACTCCTTTTATTCGCCTTCTACACTAACCATGTAGTTGACCTTGTTGATCATCCCGCGCACAGCCGGAGTATCTTCCACTTCTACGGTGTGGCCGATACGGCGCAGACCCAGACCCTTCACACACTGAATGTGCTTGGGCAGCCGACCGATGGTGCTACGAGTCAGAGTTACCTTGATAGTATTCGCCATCGCTTAGCTCTCCAGAATCTCTTCAACGGACTTGCCACGCTTGGCTGCAACATCTTCAGGCGCCTTCATGACTTTTAGGCCGTTGATAGTTGCGCGTACTACGTTTACCGGGTTGGTAGAGCCGTAGCACTTGGCCAGTACGTTGTGAACGCCTGCCAATTCCAGAACGGCGCGCATTGCACCACCGGCAATTACACCGGTACCTTCTGAAGCGGGCTGCATGTAAACACGGGAAGCACCGTGACGGGCTTTAACCGGGTACTGCAGAGTGTGGCCATTGAGCTGGACGCTAACCATGTTACGGCGCGCCTGCTCCATCGCTTTCTGGATCGCAACAGGAACTTCACGTGCTTTACCGCGGCCGAAGCCCACACGTCCGTTACCGTCACCAACGACAGTCAGCGCTGTGAAACCGAAGATACGACCGCCTTTTACCACCTTGGCGACGCGGTTTACCTGAACCAGCTTCTCTTGCAGTTCACCGTCTTTCTGTTCGTGATTTGCCATAATAGAAACCTTTAGAATTCCAGGCCGCCTTCGCGAGCAGCATCAGCAAGAGCTGCAACACGACCGTGGTATTTAAAACCGGAGCGGTCAAACGCTACCTTGGAAACGCCTGCTTCTTTAGCACGGCTGGCGATCAGAGCACCCACTTTCTTGGCTGCTTCGATATTTCCGGTAGCACCTTCACGCAGATCTTTTTCTACTGTGGAAGCAGAGGCCAGAACCTGGCTGCCATCAGCAGAGATAACCTGCGCGTAAATGTGACGCGGAGAGCGATTCACGCAAAGGCGAACAGCACTCTGCTCGCGCATTTGCATGCGCGACCGACGCGCACGACGGATACGAGCTTGTTTCTTAACGTTCATGACCCTGCCTTACTTCTTCTTAGCCTCTTTACGGCGTACATATTCGTCAACATAACGAACACCCTTACCTTTATAAGGTTCAGGCGGACGGAATGCGCGAACTTCTGCAGCCACCTGACCAACACGCTGCTTATCAGCACCGCTGATAACGATCGTGGTGTTGTTCGGTGTTTCAGCTGTAACACCTTCGGGCAGTTCGTAATCGATCGGATGAGAGAAGCCAAGCGTCAGGTTCAGAACTTTACCTTTAGCCTGCGCACGGTAACCAACACCCAGCAAATTCAGGGTCTTGGAAAAGCCTTCACTTACACCAACCACCATATTGTTGACCAGTGCACGTGTAGTACCAGCCAGTGCCATGGACTGTTTGGCGCCATCACGCGGAGCAAAAACGAGCTGACCTTCAGCCTGCTCTACAGCAACTGAAGCATGAACATCCAGGCTCAGCTGACCGTTTTTACCTTTGGCTGTCAGAGACTGACCCGCCAGTTTAATCTCCACGCCTGCCGGTACTACTACGGGTTTCTTCGCAATTCGTGACATTGGAATACCTCTTAGAATACCGTGCAGATAACTTCACCACCGATGCCGGCCTTACGGGCAGCGCGATCGGTCATGACGCCTTTGCTGGTAGAGACAATTGCGATACCAAGACCATCTGCCACTTTCGGCAGCTCAGACGCGCTCTTGTAGATACGCAGACTGGGACGGCTTACACGCTTGATCTCTTCGATAACCGGCTTGCCTTCGAAATATTTCAGTTCGATGGACAAGACCGGCTTAACATCACCTTCAACGGAGAAGTCGGTGATGTAGCCTTCATCCTTCAGAAGATTTGCCACTGCAACCTTCTGTTTGGAAGACGGCATGGCAACATGGGCTTTTTCAGCCATGTGTCCGTTGCGGATACGGGTAAACATATCCGCGAGGGTGTCTTGCATACTCATGCTATTAACGTCCTCTTAAGTGCAGCGCAGTGCGGTAGCAGGCAAATTGCCTGCCCTGACCACTGAGCTTACCAATGACAAGCTTACCAGCTTGCCTTCTTCAGACCCGGAACATCGCCACGCATAGCTGCTTCACGCAGCTTGATACGGCACAGTCCGAACTTGCGATATACGCCGTGCGGACGACCTGTAACCTGACAGCGACGCTGCTTACGCACCGGGCTAGCATCACGCGGCAATTTCTGCAGCGCGACCTGTGCATCCCACACCTCATCTTCTGAGCTGTTCGGGCTTGCAATAATTGCTTTGAGCTCAGCACGCTTTGCGGCGTACTTGTTCACGAGATTCTCGCGCTTGAGCTCACGATTGATCATGGAAACCTTGGCCATTATTCAACCCCTGCCTTATTTCTTGAACGGGAACTGCAGAGCGGACAGCAGCGCACGACCTTCGTCGTTATTCTTCGCGGTAGTGGTGATCGTAATATCGAGACCACGCAGCTTGTCGACTTTGTCATAGTCGATTTCCGGGAAGATAATCTGCTCTTTGACGCCCATGCTATAGTTACCACGGCCATCGAAGGACTTCGGGTTCAGCCCACGGAAGTCGCGGATACGCGGGATGGAAACGTCAACCAGACGATCCAGGAATTCCCACATCTGCTGACCACGCAGAGTGACTTTGCAACCGATAGGCCAACCTTCACGAACCTTAAAGCCTGCAATTGACTTGCGAGCATTGGTTACGACCGGTTTCTGACCAGCGATTGCAGTCATGTCAGCAACAGCGTTTTCGAGCTGTTTCTTGTCGCCCAGTGCTTCACCAACACCCATATTCAGGGTGATTTTGGTAACACGGGGAACGGCCATGACGTTCGGGCAGTTCAGCTCTTCTTTGAGCTTCTGCTTGATTTCGTTTGCGTAAAGCGCTTTCAATCTGGACATTTGCACCAACCTCTCTTACTTAGCACCAACGATGGTTTCGCCGGTAGACTTGTAGAAGCGGACCTTGGTGCCGTCTTCGAGCAGCTTAAAGCCTACACGATCGCCTTTTCCGGTCTGCGCGTTAAAGATAGCAACGTTGGAGGTCGCGATAGCCGCTTCCTTCTCAACAATGCCACCCTGACGACCCAGCATCGGATTGGGCTTCTGGTGCTTCTTGATCATGTTGATGCCAGAAACGATCAGACGATCGTCCTGAAGCACGCGCATAACCTTGCCGCGCTTGCCCTTATCTTTACCTGCGATAACGATGACTTCATCGTCGCGACGAATCTTACGCATTATTTTACCTTGTCTTTTCCTGCTACCCTCTCATGCTCAAAAACGCCAAACCCTGCTGGGAGTGGCGTTTTTAACAAGACACTGTTAATAAACAGAGTCTTAGAGCACTTCAGGCGCCAGGGAAATGATCTTCATGAACTTCTCATTACGAAGCTCACGCGTTACTGGCCCGAAGATACGCGTTCCAATCGGAGCGTCGTTGTTGTTCAGCAGAACCGCAGAGTTGGTATCAAAGCGGATCAGTGAACCATCTGGACGACGAACACCTTTACGGGTACGTACTACGACAGCCTTAAGTACCTGGCCTTTCTTCACCTTGCCACGCGGAATTGCTTCCTTGACGGTCACCTTGATGATGTCGCCAACGGATGCGTAGCGGCGGTGGGAACCACCCAGGACCTTAATACACTGCACACGCTTGGCACCGCTGTTGTCAGCAACATCAAGCATCGTTTCAGTCTGAATCATGGTCTACTCCACAAACTGTATAAACCGTCACCACAACTGCCATTAGCAGCTGAGGTGAGCAGGCATAATGGAGCAAAGGCGCACTAGTTTACACCTTTGCTGCACGCTCTTCAATGCGAATAAGCGACCAGGTTTTGGTCTTTGAAAGCGGACGGGATTCGGCAATAGTTACCAGATCACCCATCTGACACTCATTCTTCTCATCGTGAGCATGCAGTTTGGTGGAGCGCTTTACAAACTTACCGTAGATCGGGTGTTTTTCCTTACGCTCAACCAGAACTGTGATGGTTTTATCCATCTTGTCACTGACGACCTTACCGGTCACAGTCCGAGTACGTTTTTCCGCGCTCATTTGGTCACCTGCATTTCGTTAAGTACTGTCTTAACGCGAGCGATGTCGCGACGAACCTGACCAAGCAGGTGAGTCTGCGCCAGCTGGCCAGTAGCTTTCTGCATACGCAGGTTAAACTGGTCCTTCAGAAGGCCCAGCAGAGCCTGCTGAAGCTCTTCAACGGACTTGTCACGCAGTTCAGTAGCTTTCATTACATCACCGTCCGTTTAACAAAAGTGGTTGATACCGGCAGCTTGGCAGCAGCCAGAGCGAAGGCTTCTGCAGCCAGCTCTTCGGGAACACCGCTCATTTCAAACAGCACCTTGCCGGGCTGAATCTGAGCGACCCAGTATTCCACGCTACCCTTACCTTTACCCATACGTACTTCAAGCGGCTTGGTGGTGATCGGCTTATCCGGGAAAACCCGAATCCAGATCTTGCCACCACGCTTTACGTGACGGGTCATGGTACGACGGGCCGCTTCGATCTGGCGAGCAGTGATGCGGCCACGACCGGTCGCTTTCAGTGCAAACTCACCAAAGCTGACCTTGCTGCCGCGCTGTGCCAGGCCGCGGTTGCGACCTTTCATTACCTTGCGGTATTTCAGTCGTTTCGGTTGCAGCATTGACGTCTACCTCACTTAGAACCTTTCTTCTTGGGCGCGTTCTTCTCGGCACGTACCTGTTCGATACCGCCGAGGATCTCACCCTTGAAGATCCAGACTTTAACGCCAATCACACCATATGTAGTGTGGGCTTCGTAGGTAGCGTAATCGATGTCTGCACGCAGAGTGTGCAGAGGAACACGACCTTCGCGATACCATTCAGTACGTGCAATCTCGGCACCGCCGAGACGTCCGCCAACCTGAATTTTGATGCCTTTGGCGCCCTGACGCATGGCGTTCTGAACCGCACGCTTCATAGCGCGACGGAACATTACGCGACGTTCCAGCTGACTGGCAACGCTCTGTGCAACCAGTTTTGCATCCAGATCCGGCTTGCGTACTTCTTCGATGTTGATGTGAACGGGCACACCCATCATCTGGGAAACAGCGTTACGCAGCTTCTCGACATCTTCGCCCTTCTTGCCGATCACAATACCCGGACGAGCCGTGTAGATGGTGATCTTGGCATTCTGTGCCGGACGCTCGATTTCGATGCGGCTCACAGATGCATTTTTCAGCTGCTGATCCAGGTACTTGCGAACCTGGAGATCGTTCAGCAGCCGTGCAGAGTATTCAGACTTGTCCGCGTACCACACAGAGGTGTGGTCTTTAACGATACCAAGCCGAATACCGGTCGGATTTACTTTCTGACCCATATTGAACTCTCCTAGCAGTCAGCTCTTAGTCGGCCACCTTGACGGTGATATGTGACGTACGCTTCAGGATGCGATCAGCGCGACCCTTGGCACGTGGCCGGATACGCTTCATGGTCATCCCTTCATCAACGAAGATCGTTGATACACGCAGCTCGTCAACATCAGCACCTTCGTTATGCTCCGCATTCGCAATAGCAGACTCGAGTACTTTCTTGACCAGGTGTGCACCTTTCTTCGTGCTGAACGCCAGGATATTCAGAGCTTCGCCCACAGACTTACCACGGATCTGATCAGCGACCAGTCGGGCCTTCTGGGCGGAGATGTTGGCGCCTACATGCTTGGCGATAACTTCCATCATCAACCCCCTTACTTCTTCTTGGCCTTCTTGTCGGCTGCATGACCGCGGTATGTACGTGTCGCAGCGAACTCGCCCAGTTTATGGCCTACCATGTCCTCGGTAATAAAAACCGGAACATGCTGACGACCGTTATGTACTGCAATAGTGAGACCTACAAACTGTGGGAACACAGTTGAACGACGTGACCAGGTCTTGATCGGACGACGCTCGTTAGCCTCGATTGCAGCCTCTACCTTCTTCAACAGGTGAAGGTCAATGAACGGACCTTTCTTCAGTGAACGTGGCACAGCTGTATCCTCTTATTTAGCCTGACGACGGCGTACGATCAGTTTATCAGTACGCTTGTTCGAACGGGTTTTGTGACCCTTGGTCGGCACGCCCCACGGAGTAACCGGGTGACGACCACCAGAGGTACGACCCTCACCACCACCGTGCGGGTGATCAACCGGGTTCATCGCCACACCGCGAACGGTCGGACGAACACCACGCCAGCGCTTGGCACCAGCTTTACCCAGCTGACGCAGGCTGTGCTCAGAGTTGCTCACTTCACCCAGGGTCGCGCGGCATTCGGACAGCACCTTGCGAGTTTCACCTGAACGCAGACGCAGTGTCGCGTAGGTTCCCTCACGGGCTACCAGCTGTGCTGAAGTTCCTGCTGAACGTGCGATCTGAGCGCCCTTACCCGGCTTCAGTTCGACACAGTGAACAGTACTACCCAGCGGAATGTTACGCAGCGGCAGAGTGTTACCGATTTTGATATCGGCATCATCACCAGACTGGATTTTGGAACCCGCAGTCAAACCTTTAGCCGCAATAATATAACGACGCTCACCATCGGCGTACTTCACCAGAGCGATGTGCGCAGAACGGTTCGGATCGTATTCCACACGCTCAATTACAGCGGGGATACCATCCTTGTTGCGACGAAAATCGACGATACGGTAATGCTGCTTGTGACCACCACCGATATGACGGGTGGTGATACGGCCGTTGTTGTTACGACCACCGGACTTGCTCTTCTTCTCGACCAGTGCGGAAAAAGGCTTACCCTTATGCAGATCAGCGCTGACCACCTTTACGAGATGACGACGTCCAGCAGAGGTCGGCTTTGCTTTAATAACTGCCATTGTTCAACCCCTCGTTATTCGCCTGCCAGGAAATCGATTTCGGAGCCTTCGGCCATACGGACATACGCTTTACGAACATCGTTACGCTTACCAAGACCACGCTGAGTGCGCTTGGTTTTGCCTTTGATGTTCAGAACGCTGACGCCTGCGACCTTAACATTGAAGAGTTCTTCAACGGCTCGCTTGATTTCCGGCTTGGTTGCATCTTTGGCCACACGGAAGACAACCTGTTCGCTGCCTTCTGCTACGATTGTGGCTTTTTCAGAGATGTGCGGTCCGAGCAGCACTTTATAAATGCGTTCCGGGTTCATGCCAGCACCTCCTCAATTTTCTTCAGAGCAGGGACTGTTACCAGGACCTTCTCGAAACCAACCAGGCTAACCGGGTCGATACCTGCAGCGTCGCGTACATCAACGTGCGGAACGTTGCGCGCAGCCAGATACAGATTCTGCTCGACGTTTTCGGTAATCAGCAGGGCATTGTCCAGCTTCAGCTCACCGAGCTTGGCAATGAACTGCTTGGTTTTGGGTGCTTCAAGCTGGAAGTCTTCAACAACAACCAGACGTTCCTGACGCACCAGCTCAGACAGGATGCAACGCATTGCAGCACGATACATCTTCTTGTTTACTTTCTGAGCAAAGCTACGCGGCTGCGCAGCGAAGGTAACACCACCCGAGCGCCACAGCGGCGAGCGACTGGTACCGGCACGGGCACGGCCAGTTCCCTTCTGACGGAAGGGCTTGGCACCACCGCCGGATACAGCTGAACGATTTTTCTGCGCTTTGGTACCCTGACGGCCAGCTGCCATATAGGCAGTGACAACCTGGTGAACCAGCGCCTCATTGAACTCTTTACCAAAAGCCAGATCGGAAACTTCAACCGATCCGTTGGCTCCAGTCAGATTCAGATTCATAACAATCCTCCTCAGGCGCGTGCTTTAACAGCAGGTTTAACGATGACATCGCCACCAGTGGCGCCCGGGATTGCTCCCTTGACGATCAGCAGGTTGCGCTCTGCGTCAACACGTACGACTTCAAGAGTCTGTACGGTGCAACGCTCGTCACCCATGTGACCGGCCATCTTTTTACCCTTGAAGACACGACCCGGGGTCTGGCACTGACCAATGGAACCCGGAGCACGGTGAGAAACGGAGTTACCGTGAGTCATATCCTGAGTGCGGAAATTCCAGCGCTTAACACCGCCCTGGAAACCTTTACCCTTGGATTGACCGGTAACATCGATCTTCTGACCTGCTTCGAAGCGCTCAACCGTCAGCGAATCGCCAACGTTGATTTCCTCGTCACCATTCAGACGGAACTCCCACAAACCGCGGCCGGCTTCGACACCTGCCTTGGCAAAGTGACCCGCTTCCGGCTTGCTCAGGCGATTGGCCTTCTTGCTTCCGGTGGTCACCTGTACCGCTGCATAACCGTCAGTTTCGACGGTCTTGATGCTGGTAACACGGTTCGGTTCCATTTCGATGACGGTGACTGGCACGGACACGCCATCTTCTGTGAAGATACGGGTCATACCCGCTTTACGTCCGATAAGTCCTACAGACATGTTTATACCTCTTGCCAGTTGTGTACGGGGCTGTCACCCGCTATGGCTGCCCTTTTCAGGCGCATTCCACAAATAGCGCTTCATTAATTGAATAATTAGCGCAGTGCTTATTAGCCGAGGCTGATCTGCACTTCAACACCCGCAGCGAGATCCAGCTTCATCAGTGCGTCGACAGTTTTTTCTGTCGGCTCAACGATGTCCAGCACACGCTTGTGAGTACGGATTTCGTACTGGTCACGCGCGTCTTTATTGACGTGCGGAGAGATCAGTACGGTAAAACGTTCTTTGCGGGTAGGAAGTGGGATCGGACCACGCACCTGAGCACCCGTCCGCTTAGCAGTCTCAACGATCTCCTGAGCAGATGAGTCGATCAGGCGATGATCAAAAGCCTTCAGACGAATTCTGATTTTTTGGTTCTGCATTCTGATCACGCATTTCCTGTAAGTTTTTTAACGGCAATAGCCGACCTCCCCTCGGATAAAGGGGACGCAAATTTTACCCAGTGGAGCCACCATCGTCAACCGAAAGTTTACTTTTTGACCAACCATGGCAACAGCTACAAAAAAGCCCTCCGAGGAGGGCTTTTTGACTCATGCTGTAATCAACAAGGATTACGCAATGATTTTGGCAACAACACCCGCACCAACGGTACGACCACCTTCACGGATAGCGAAGCGCAGGCCTTCTTCCATCGCGATCGGGTTGATCAGGGTAACGGACATCTGAACGTTGTCACCCGGCATTACCATTTCAACACCTTCCGGCAGTTCACACGCGCCAGTGATGTCAGTAGTACGGAAGTAGAACTGCGGACGGTAGCCCTTGAAGAACGGAGTATGACGACCGCCTTCTTCTTTGCTCAGTACGTACACTTCGCCTTCGAACTGAGTATGCGGCTTGATTGAGCCCGGCTTGCACAGTACCTGACCACGTTCAACGTCGTCACGCTTGGTACCACGCAGCAGCGCACCAACGTTCTCACCGGCACGACCCTGGTCCAGCAGCTTGCGGAACATCTCAACGCCAGTACAGGTGGTCTTGGTGGTGTCGCGGATACCCACGATTTCCACTTCGTCACCCACGTTCAGGATGCCACGTTCGATACGACCGGTTACTACGGTACCACGACCGGAGATGGAGAATACGTCCTCGATCGGCATCAGGAACGGCAGGTCAATTGCACGCTCAGGCTCAGGAATGTACTCATCCAGAGTCTCAACCAGCTTCTTAACGGCAGAGGTGCCGAAGCCGTTGTCGTCTTCACCGTTCAGCGCCATCAGCGCAGAACCTACAACGATCGGAGTGTCGTCGCCCGGGAAGTCGTACTGATCCAGAAGTTCGCGAACTTCCATCTCTACCAGTTCCAGCAGCTCTTCATCGTCTACCATGTCCGCTTTGTTCAGGAACACAACGATGTAAGGTACGCCTACCTGACGTGACAGCAGGATGTGCTCACGGGTCTGCGGCATGGGGCCGTCAGCAGCAGAACATACCAGGATCGCGCCGTCCATCTGGGCAGCACCGGTGATCATGTTCTTAACGTAGTCAGCGTGTCCCGGGCAGTCTACGTGCGCGTAGTGGCGAGTCGGTGATTCGTACTCTACGTGTGAAGTAGAGATGGTGATACCACGCTCACGCTCTTCCGGTGCGTTGTCGATACCGTCGAAGGCAACGGCTGCGCCGCCCCATACTTCTGCACAGACGCGAGTCAGTGCAGCGGTCAGTGTCGTTTTGCCGTGGTCAACGTGGCCGATAGTACCTACGTTAACGTGCGGCTTGTTACGTTCAAATGATTGCTTAGCCACGGTTATATCCTCTTAATTCAGCAATTGGCTTATCAGTTCTGCTTAATAACGGCTTCGGCAATATTCTGCGGAGCTTCGGAATAACCCTTGAACTCCATAGAATAGGTCGCACGACCCTGAGACGCAGAGCGCAGGTCAGTAGCGTAACCGAACATTTCACCCAGCGGTACTTCAGCGTTGATCACCTTGCCGGATGTGCTGTCTTCCATACCCTGCACCAGACCACGACGACGGTTCAGGTCACCCATCACATCGCCCATGTACTCTTCAGGGGTTACGACTTCAACTTTCATCATCGGCTCGAGCAGACACGGACTGGCTTCCTGTGCATACTTCTTAAGTGCCTGTGATGCGGCGATTTTAAACGCCATTTCGTTGGAGTCAACTTCGTGGAAGGAACCGTCGTACAGACGTGCCTTCAAACCGATGAGCGGATAACCGGCGATAACACCGTTCTTCATCTGCTCTTCGATACCTTTCTGTACCGCCGGGATGTATTCCTTCGGAATCGCACCACCCACGATCTCGTTCAAGAACTCCAGTCCTTCTTCATCACTCGGGCTGAACTCTACAACAACGTGACCGTACTGACCGCGACCACCAGACTGGCGAGCAAACTTGTGGTTTGCCACAACAGGCTTACGGATTTTTTCGCGGTAGGCAACCTGCGGCTTACCGATATTGGCCTCAACCTTGAATTCGCGACGCATGCGGTCAACGATGATATCAAGGTGAAGCTCACCCATACCGGAGATAATGGTCTGACCGGTTTCTTCATCAGTTTCAACACGGAAAGATGGGTCTTCCTGAGCCAACTTGCTCAGTGCAATGCCCATTTTCTCCTGGTCAGCCTTCGACTTCGGTTCTACTGCAACGGAGATAACCGGCTCAGGGAATTCCATGCGTTCCAGAACAATTTTCTTGTCCAGGTCGCACAGAGTGTCACCTGTGGTTACATCCTTCAGACCGATCATCGCCGCGATGTCACCAGCGCGTACTTCCTTGATCTCTTCACGGCTGTTGGCATGCATCTGCACCATACGACCGATACGTTCTTTCTTCTGTTTGACAGAGTTATACACACTGTCACCAGAATTCAGCACGCCGGAGTAAACACGTACGAACGTCAGGGTACCAACAAACGGGTCAGTTGCGATCTTGAATGCCAACGCCGCAAACGGGGCATCGTCATCCGCTTCACGTGTTTCAACGGTCTCAGCCTTGTCGTCGAGAGTACCTTCGATCGCCTTAACTTCTGTAGGTGACGGCAGGTATTCAATGACGGCATCCAGTACAGCCTGTACACCCTTGTTTTTGAACGCCGAGCCAGCCTGCATCAGGATGATCTCATTGTTCAAAGTGCGTGCACGCAGGCCTTCCTTGATTTCATCAACGGTCAGCTCACCTTCTTCAAGGTACTTTTCCATCAACTCTTCAGAACCTTCGGCAGCGGCTTCAACCATCTGCTCGTAGTACTGATCAACGGTGTCCTGCATGTCAGCCGGGATATCACCTTCTTCAAAGGTCATACCCATGTCATCTTCGTTCCACAGGATCGCCTTGCCGCGCAGCAGGTCTACAACACCCTTGAACTCATCTTCTGCACCAATCGGCAGATTGATGGGAACAGGGACGGCACCGAGACGCTTCTTCAGCTGCTCTTCAACCATGTAGAAGTTGGCACCGGCGCGGTCCATTTTGTTGACGAACACCATGCGGGGAACTTCATACTTGTTGGCCTGGCGCCATACAGTCTCGGTCTGCGGCTGCACGCCTGAAGAAGCACACAGAACCACGACGGCACCGTCCAGTACACGCAAGGAACGTTCTACTTCGATAGTGAAGTCAACGTGCCCCGGAGTATCGATGATGTTGACGCGGTGCTCATCGAACTGCTTCTGCATACCGCTCCAGAAACAAGTGACAGCTGCGGAGGTGATGGTAATACCACGCTCCTGCTCCTGCTCCATCCAGTCGGTAGTGGATGCACCGTCATGGGTTTCACCCATCTTGTGGCTACGGCCTGTGTAAAACAGAACACGCTCAGTGGTGGTAGTCTTGCCGGCATCAACGTGCGCACAGATACCGATGTTACGATATCGTGCAAGTGGGGTAGTTCGAGCCACGACTCAATTCCTCTGATGTTTAGAAGCGATAGTGGGCAAAGGCCTTGTTGGCTTCTGCCATGCGATGCACGTCTTCACGTTTCTTAACAGCAGCACCACGACCTTCAGCAGCATCAGCAAGTTCACCTGCCAGACGCAACGCCATGGATTTCTCGCCACGCTTACGGGCGGCGTCTACCAGCCAGCGCATGGACAGAGCCATACGACGGGAGGGACGTACTTCCACGGGCACCTGGTAAGTCGCACCACCTACACGGCGGGACTTGACTTCAACCAGCGGCTGAACAGTTTCCAGTGCTTTTTCGAACAGCTCCAGCGGGTCCTGCTTGGTGCGTTCTTCAATTTTGTCCATCGCACCATAAACAATGCGCTCAGCAACAGACTTCTTGCCGTGCACCATCAGGTGGTTGATGAATTTTGCCAGTGTAATGTTACCGAATTTGGGATCCGGCAGGATTTCGCGCTTCGCAGCGACGCGTCTTCTTGGCATTGGATAAGCCCTCTGTAATAAATTAAGGTCTTCAGGATATGCGGATTGTATTCACATCCGCCCTTACTCTTATCGTCTTTCGGTCTCGCTTTAACAGCTACGCAACCCTAAGCGGCCACCGGCTGGAACAGCTTCACCGTCGGAGCGACGGGATCAGGACTTGGGACGCTTGGTACCGTACTTGGAACGACCCTGTTTGCGATCGTTAACACCGGAGCAGTCCAGAGAACCGCGTACAGTGTGGTAACGAACACCCGGGAGGTCTTTTACACGACCACCACGGATCAGAACAACTGAGTGTTCCTGCAGATTGTGACCTTCACCACCGATGTAGGAAGACACTTCAAAGCCGTTGGTCAGACGCACACGACATACTTTACGCAGAGCCGAGTTCGGCTTCTTCGGAGTAGTAGTGTAAACACGGGTACACACGCCACGACGCTGCGGACATGCTTCGAGCGCGCGAACGTCGCTCTGCTGCACCTTGCGCTTACGTGGCTGGCGTACCAACTGGTTAATCGTTGCCATTAAGCAAACTCCACGTTTGGTTTTTTACCATCTTTATGAGCTGAACTTTGAGTCCAGCACGAAAGGGCCGGAATTTTAATCAATTCCGGCCCCTGACGTCAATTATTGAGCAATATTTACTCAGCGTCCGGCGAAGACATGGATGCATTGAGTGCTTCGGTCAGTGCCTGCTGCACATCTTCCGCACTCACGGTCATACCTTCTGTTGCCATCTGACGTTTACGCTTACGCTCGCTGTGGTATGCCAGACCCGTACCCGCCGGGATCAGTCGACCTACCACCACGTTTTCTTTCAGGCCGCGCAGGAAGTCGCGCTTGCCGGTTACCGCACCTTCGGTCAATACGCGGGTTGTCTCCTGGAAGGAGGCCGCGGAGATGAACGACTCTGTTGCCAGAGAGGCTTTGGTAATACCCAGCAGTACGCGCTCGTACTTGGCCGGAATTTTGCCTTCCGCATCAAGGCGCTTGTTCTGATCAATGATCGCGGCATACTCAACCTGGTCACCCGGGATGAAGTCGGAATCGCCGGTTTCATTAATCTCGGCCTTGCGCAGCATCTGACGCACAATTACTTCAATGTGCTTGTCGTTGATTGCCACACCCTGGAGGCGATAAACCTCCTGGATCTCGCTGACAATGTACTTGGCCAGTTCGGCTACACCCAGGATTCGCAGGATGTCGTGAGCGTTGGACGGACCATCAGAGATGACCTCACCCTTCTCAACCGTTTCACCCTCAAACACGTTCAGGTTACGCCACTTCTGGATCATGATCTCAACCGGATCAGAACCATCCAGCGGGGTGATCACGATGCGACGCTTGCCCTTGGTTTCCTTGCCGAAGGTTACGGTACCTGAAACCTCTGCCAGTACGGCAGACTCTTTCGGCTTACGTGCCTCGAACAGGTCGGCAACACGCGGCAGACCACCGGTGATGTCCTTGTTGACCGAACCTTCCTGCGGAATACGCGCAAGAATGTCACCGATCTGAACATCAGCACCGTCGTTCAGGTTGACGATCGCCTTGGCCGGCAACAGGTACTGGGCCGGCATTTCAGTGCCCGGGTGGAACACGTCGTTGCCCTGCTCGTCTACCAGTTTGACCATCGGACGAATGTCTTTGCCAGCCTGCGGACGATCCTTGCCATCCAGAATCTCAATGGTTGAGAGGCCTGTCAGTTCGTCGGTCTGACGTTTGATGGTGATACCATCTTCCATACCCACGTACTGGATGCGGCCCGCCACTTCGGTCACGATCGGATGGGTGTGCGGGTCCCAGTTGGCCACAACAGCACCGGCATCAACCTTGGAGCCGTCACGCACCTTGATGATGGCACCGTACGGCAGCTTGTAACGCTCACGCTCACGACCATGCTCATCGGTTACACCGACTTCACCGGAACGAGAGGTCGCCACCAGGTTTCCATCGGTACGCTCAACATACTTCAGGTTATGCAGGCGGATTTCACCACCGTTCTTGACCTGAATGTTATCCACAGCAGCGGCTCGCGATGCAGCACCACCGATGTGGAAGGTACGCATGGTCAACTGTGTACCCGGTTCACCGATGGACTGGGCGGCAATAACACCGACCGCTTCGCCTCGGTTAACCAGATGTCCACGACCCAAGTCACGACCATAGCAGTTGGAACAGATGCCAACCTGAGCTTCACAGGTGATCGCGGAGCGCACCAGAATTTCGTCAATACCGCTGTATTTCTCGTCATTTTCCAGACGATAAACCCAGGTTTCGTCAATCAGCGTGCCGGCTTCGATCAGTGTTTCCTTGCCGCTCGGGTCAAGCACATCCTGAGCCACGACACGCCCCAGTACACGCTCACCCAGAGTCACGATCACATCGCCACCCTCGATCATCGGCTGTACCAGTACACCCTTGTCGGTACCACAGTCTGGCTCGGTGATTACAACATCCTGTGCCACGTCAACCAGACGTCGAGTCAGATAACCAGAGTTTGCGGTTTTCAGAGCTGTATCCGCAAGACCCTTACGCGCACCGTGGGTTGAGATGAAGTACTGAAGTACGTTCAGACCTTCACGGAAGTTAGCCACGATCGGTGTTTCGATGATGGAACCATCTGGCTTGGCCATCAAGCCACGCATACCGGACAGCTGACGAATCTGTGCGGCACTGCCTCGAGCACCAGAGTCGGCCATCATATAAACGGAGTTGAAGGACTCCTGCTCGACCTTGTTGCCTTCGGCATCGATGACAACGTCGACTTTCAGGTTATCCATCATCTTCTTGGCCAGCAGTTCGTTGGCACGAGACCAGATGTCGATAACCTTGTTGTATTTTTCGCCCTGAGTTACGAGACCATCAGCGAACTGACGCTCGATCTCTTTAACTTCTTTATCGGCCTCGGCAATGATCTCGACCTTCTCGGCCGGGATTTCAAAGTCGTTCACGCCGATGGACGCGCCGGACATGGTCGCCTGACGGAAGCCCATGTACATCAGCTGGTCGGCGAAGATAACGGTGTCCTTCAGACCACAGCGACGGTAGGCTTCGTTGAGCAGGCGCGAGATCGACTTCTTCTTCATCGCCTGGTCGACCAGTTCGAACGGAAGGCCATCAGGCACGATATCGAACAGCATGGCACGGCCCACAGTGGTGTCCTGCAGTTCGTGACGCTCTTCCACATTGCCTTCGATGTCACGGATCACTTCCGGAATACGTACCTTGATACGTGCCTGAAGATGAACCTGACCGGCACCGTGGGCGCGCTGCACTTCCTTGATGTCAGAGAAGATCATGCCCTCACCCTTGGCGTTGATACGCTCACGGGTCATGTAATACAGGCCCAGTACCACGTCCTGAGACGGTACAATGATCGGCTCGCCGTTCGCCGGTGACAGGATGTTGTTGGTGGACATCATCAGGGCACGGGCTTCAAGCTGGGCTTCGATGGTCAGCGGTACGTGCACCGCCATCTGGTCACCGTCAAAGTCAGCGTTGTACGCGGCACACACCAGTGGGTGCAGCTGAATCGCTTTGCCTTCGATCAGAACCGGTTCGAACGCCTGAATACCCAGACGGTGCAGTGTCGGTGCACGGTTCAGCAGGACCGGATGTTCGCGGATAACCTCGTCGAGGATATCCCACACCAGCGGCTCTTCACGCTCAACCATCTTCTTGGCCGCCTTGATGGTGGTCGCATGGCCACGCAGCTCCAGCTTGGAGAAGATGAACGGCTTGAACAGCTCCAGTGCCATTTTCTTCGGCAGACCGCACTGATGCAGACGCAGGTACGGGCCTACCACGATTACGGAACGACCGGAGTAGTCAACACGCTTGCCGAGCAGGTTCTGACGGAAACGACCCTGCTTGCCCTTGATCATATCGGCCAAGGATTTCAGCGGGCGCTTGTTGGAACCGGTTATGGCACGACCGCGACGACCGTTGTCCAGCAACGCGTCAACGGATTCCTGCAGCATGCGCTTCTCGTTGCGCACGATGATATCCGGCGCGTTCAGGTCGAGCAGGCGCTTCAGACGGTTGTTACGGTTGATCACACGACGGTACAGATCGTTCAGGTCGGAGGTCGCGAAACGACCACCATCCAGCGGTACCAGCGGACGCAGATCCGGCGGCAATACCGGCAGCACTTCCATGATCATCCAGCCGGGATCATTGCCCGACTTCAGGAAGGCTTCCATCAGTTTGAGACGCTTGGACAGCTTCTTGATCTTGGTTTCAGAGTTGGTCTGCGGCAGCTCTTCACGCAGCTGTTGGCACTCTTCTTCCAGATCGATTGAAGCCAGCAGTTCTTTAATCGCTTCCGCACCCATACGGGCATCGAAATCGTCACCGAACTCTTCCAGTGCTTCAAAGTACTGCTCGTCGTTCATCATCTGACCGCGCTCAAGCGTGGTCATACCCGGATCGATCACTACGAAAGATTCGAAGTAGAGTACACGCTCGATATCACGCAGGGTCATGTCCAGCATCAGGCCGATACGAGACGGCAGTGACTTCAGGAACCAGATATGTGCAACGGGTGATGCAAGCTCAATATGAGCCATGCGCTCACGACGCACCTTGGTTTGAGTGACTTCGACACCACACTTCTCGCAGATGACACCACGGTGCTTCATGCGCTTGTACTTGCCGCACAGGCACTCGTAATCCTTGACCGGACCAAAAATCTTGGCACAGAACAGGCCATCACGTTCCGGCTTGAAGGTACGGTAGTTGATGGTTTCCGGCTTTTTGACTTCACCGTAAGACCAGGAACGGATCATATCCGGTGATGCCAAGGACACACGAATGGAGTCGAACTCTTCGGACTGTCCCTGGGACTTCAGCAGATTCAGCAAATCTTTCATTGTCTATAGCTCCTCGCGGAGTTCTCTGCGCCGGGACCCGCGGATCCCGGCCTGGTGATCATTCAGGTCTTACTCGCTCTCAAGCTCGATATCGATGCCGAGAGAACGGATTTCCTTGATCAACACGTTGAACGATTCGGGCATACCCGGTTCCATACGGTGATCGCCATCGACGATGTTCTTGTACATCTTGGTACGACCGTTCACATCGTCCGACTTCACGGTCAGCATCTCCTGCAGGGTGTAGGCGGCACCATAGGCTTCCAGCGCCCAGACCTCCATCTCACCGAAGCGCTGACCACCGAACTGTGCCTTACCACCCAGCGGCTGCTGAGTAACGAGGCTGTAGGAGCCGGTGGAACGGGCATGCATCTTATCGTCAACCAAGTGGTTCAACTTCAGCATGTACATGTAGCCAACGGTTACCGGACGGTCAAACAGGTCGCCGGTGCGGCCGTCATACAGACGTACCTGACCGCTGTCATCCATATCAGCCAGACGCAGCAGTGCCTTGATTTCGCTTTCCTTGGCGCCATCAAATACCGGCGTTGCCAGCGGTACACCGCCTTTCAGGTTAGCAGCCAGCTCCAGGATTTCAGCATCGCTGAAGCTGTCCAGCTCTTCCTGACGACCCGCGGTCAAACCGCCGTGATCATCATTGTAGATCTGTCCCAGGAAGGTACGCAGCGCCTTGACCTTCTCGGCCTTGGCCTGCTCCTGTTCCAGGATACCGTTGATCTTGCGACCCAGACCCTTGGCAGCAGCACCGAAGTGCGTTTCCAGAATCTGACCCACGTTCATACGTGACGGTACACCCAGCGGGTTGAGCACGATATCGACCGGTTCACCATTGGCATCGTACGGCATGTCTTCAACCGGCATGATAACCGAGATAACACCCTTGTTACCGTGACGACCCGCCATCTTGTCACCCGGCTGTACGCGGCGCTTGGTAGCAACGTATACCTTGACGATCTTGAGTACGCCCGGAGCCAGATCATCGCCGGTCTGCAGTTTGCGTTTCTTGTCTTCAAAACGCTTGTCCAGGTTCTCGCGACGCTCTTCCAGGTGCTTGCGTGCCAGCTCCAGTTCTTCTGCTACCGACTCATCAGCCACACGAATCTTGAACCATTCGGACTTTTTCAGTCCGGACAGGAACTCTTCGCTGATCTCTTCGCCTTTCTTCAGACCTGCACCGCCTTCAGCGGACAGACCGACCAGCTTACGCTGCAGACGTTCGAAGGTTGCCTGCTCGACGATACGGAACTCTTCGTTCAAATCCTTGCGAATGCCATCCAGCTCTGATTTTTCGATCGAGAGTGAACGCTCATCCTTCTGCACGCCGTCACGGGTGAATACCTGCACATCGATAACCTTGCCGATGGTACCGGTCTTAACGCGCAAGGAGGTATCCTTAACATCGGACGCCTTTTCACCGAAGATCGCACGCAGCAGTTTTTCTTCCGGCGTCAACTGGGTTTCGCCTTTCGGCGTTACCTTGCCTACCAGAATGTCGCCCGGGCCCACTTCAGCACCGATGTGAACAATGCCGGCCTCATCCAGTTTGGAGAGTGCAGATTCGCCCACGTTGGGAATATCGGAGGTAATCTCTTCCGGCCCCAGCTTGGTATCACGCGCCACACAGGTCAGTTCCTGAATGTGGATGGTGGTAAAGCGATCTTCCTGCACCACACGCTCGGAGATGAGAATGGAGTCCTCGAAGTTGTAACCATTCCAGGGCATGAACGCGATGCGCATGTTCTGGCCCAGCGCCAACTCACCCAGGTCAACGGACGGGCCGTCAGCCATGATATCGCCACGCTGTACCACTTCGCCCGGACGGACGATGGAGCGCTGGTTGATGCAGGTGTTCTGGTTGGAACGAACATACTTGGTGAGGTTGTAGATATCCACACCGGCATCGCCCGCCTGAACTTCATCGTCATGAACACGTACCACAACGCGAGCAGCATCGACCGACTCGATCACACCACCGCGACGCGCCACTACGCAGACACCGGAGTCCTGCGCCACGTTACGCTCAATACCGGTACCGACCAGCGGCTTCTCGGCACGGAGAGTCGGCACAGCCTGACGCTGCATGTTGGAGCCCATGAGCGCTCGGTTGGCGTCATCGTGTTCCAGGAACGGAATCAGTGCCGCTGCAACGGATACCACCTGACGCGGAGACACATCCATGTACTGGATACGTTCCGGCGGCATTACGGTAAATTCGTTGAGGTGACGCACTGCCACCAGATCGTCTGTCAGACGACCGTTATCATCCATGGCCGCTGAAGCCTGGGCGATAACGTACTTGTTTTCTTCAATCGCCGACAGGTAATCGATTTCGTCGGTTACCTGACCGTCCAGCACACGACGGTACGGCGTTTCAAGGAAGCCGTAGTCGTTGGTGCGGGCAAAAACGGCCAGCGAGTTGATCAGACCGATGTTCGGACCTTCGGGGGTCTCGATCGGGCAGACACGACCGTAGTGGGTCGGATGCACGTCACGGACTTCGAAGCCGGCACGTTCGCGGGTCAAACCACCCGGGCCCAGTGCGGAAACACGACGCTTGTGGGTGATTTCCGACAGCGGGTTGTTCTGGTCCATGAACTGCGACAACTGGCTGGAGCCAAAGAATTCCTTGATCGCGGCGGCCACTGGCTTGGCGTTGATCAGATCCTGCGGCATCAGGTTGTCGGATTCGGCCATTGAGAGGCGCTCACGTACGGCGCGCTCAACACGCACCAAGCCGACACGGAACTGGTTCTCGGCCATTTCACCGACGGAACGGATACGACGGTTGCCCAGGTGATCGATGTCATCTACGGTGCCACGACCGTTGCGAATTTCGATCAAGGTCTTCATGACATCCAGAATGTCGCTCTTGTCGAGCACACCGGAACCGGTTACTTCTTCACGGCCCAGTCGACGGTTGAACTTCATGCGACCAACGCCGGACAGGTCATAGCGCTCTTCAGAGAAGAACAGGTTCTCGAACAGACCTTCAGCCGATTCCTTGGTAGGCGGCTCGCCGGGACGCATCATGCGATAGATTTCAACCAGCGCTTCCAGCTGACTGCGGGTCGGGTCGATACGCAGAGTGTCAGACACGAACGGACCGCAATCCAGGTCGTTGGTGTACAGTGTCTCGATGCGATCAATACCCAGCACCTGCATCTTACCGATCAGTTCTTCGGTGATCTCGGCGTTGCAGTTGGCAACCAGTTCACCGGTACTCGGATCGACCAGGTTGCGCGCCAATGCCTTGCCGATCAGGTATTCGGCCGGCACGTTCAGCTGCTGCATGCCTGCCTTGGCCATCTGGCGGATGTGACGCGGGGTAATACGGCGACCCGCTTCAACAATCACGCTGCCTTCAGGGTCCTTGATCTCGAACGACATGGTCTCGCCACGCAGACGCTCCGGGATCAGGTCCATCCAGATGGCATCCTGCTCGAGGGTCCAGCCGGTGGTTTCAAAGAAGGTTTCGAGAATTTCTTCCGCTTCAAGGCCCAACGCACGCAGCAGAATGGTCGCCGGCAACTTGCGGCGACGGTCGATACGCACGAACAGACTGTCCTTCGGATCGAACTCGAAGTCGAGCCATGAGCCACGGTAAGGAATGATGCGGGCAGAATAGAGCAGCTTGCCTGAAGAGTGTGTCTTGCCCTTGTCGTGGTCAAAGAATACACCCGGAGAGCGGTGCAGCTGAGATACGATAACACGCTCGGTACCATTAACAACAAAGGTACCGTTCTCGGTCATCAGGGGCATTTCGCCCATGTAAACTTCCTGCTCCTTGATATCCTTGACCGCCTTCGTAGAAGAGTCGCGATCATAGATGATCAGGCGCACTTTGACGCGCAGAGGCGCTGCGTAGGTGATACCACGCTGCTGACACTCTTTCACGTCGAATACGGGTTCGCCCAGACGGTAACCGGCGTACTCGAGGGCTGCGTTGCCAGAGTAAGAGACAATTGGAAATACGGAATTGAACGCAGCGTGCAAGCCTTCGTCACGACGTCCATCGCTTGCGTTGCCATCCTGCAGGAAGCGACGATAAGAGTCGAGCTGAATCGCCAGCAGGTATGGCACATCCATAACCTGTCGCAACTTGGCGAAATTCTTGCGAATGCGTTTCTTCTCAGTATATGAATAAGCCATCAGTGTTCCCCAGCATCTGCACCCAGGTTGAGAAGCCAGTCCGTCGCATGCCTGCGATCGGGCTGTGTAGCCATTATTTATTTGCTGTCTATAAATAACGGAAAAAGGCCGGTGGCGTTTCGCCACCAGCCATACGCTTTCAAGCAGTTTTAAGCCGCTTTTTGCGCATCAACGCGATTACTTGAGCTCAACAGTCGCGCCAGCTTCTTCCAGAGCCTTTTTCAGCTCTTCAGCTTCATCTTTGGAAACGCCTTCTTTGATGGTAGACGGAGCACCGTCAACCAGCTCTTTGGCTTCTTTCAGGCCCAGGCCGGTAGCGCCACGGACAGCCTTGATGACGTTTACTTTCTTGTCGCCGGCAGCAGCCAGAACAACGTTGAATTCAGTCTGCTCTTCAGCAGCAGCGCCGGCATCACCAGCCGGACCAGCCATAACAGCAGCAGCGGCAGTTACGCCGAACTTCTCTTCCATGGCTTCGATCAGAGTAACAACGTCCTTAACAGACATTTCAGAGATTGCGTTGATGATATCTTCGTGAGTCAGAGACATGATTCAAATCCTGATAATTGGGTAGAGCAATAGCTCGTTAAAACTTTCAAGAAACAGCCGAGAACGAATCTCAGGCAGCTTCCTGCTCTTTCTGGTCGCGAATGGCCGCAATGGTACGAACCAGCTTGCCGGCTGAAGCTTCTTTCAAGACGCTCATCAGCTTGGCGATTGCTTCGTCGTAAGTCGGCAGGCTTGCCAGCATTGTGATATCGACCAGTTCACCTTCGAAGGCGGCTGTTTTCAGCTCGAACTTCTCGTTCTTTTTCGCGAAATCCTTGAGGATACGCGCACCGGCACCCGGGTGCTCGGTGGAGAAGGCGATAATGGTCGGACCTACAAAGCTGTCCTGCAGACATGCGTAGTCAGTGCCATCTACTGCGCGACGAGCCAGTGTATTACGTACGACTTTCAGCCATACGCCGTTTGCACGGGCTTCTTTACGCAGAGCAGTCATGTCTTCTACAGTTACACCGCGTGAATCGGCTACAACTGCAGACAGAGCAGACTTGGCAGCTTCCTGGACTTCAGCGACGATCGCTTTTTTGTCTTCGAGTCCTAATGCCACGATTTACTCCTGGATATAGTCTTGCGACTGTTTACCAACCACCCCCTGCGGGGCTTCTGAGTACGGTGGTTTTGATTCATGTGAATCGCACCGTCTGCGCAGGCTGGTGTTTCCATTAAGATGCCGCAACCGAAGTGACGACATCACCTGCGGTCTTTGACGGCCTTCGTCTCTGTATTACAGGTCACGAAGACCCTCAAAAAACCTTTACGTCGATCAGAAGCTCAGAGAGGACTGATCGATCGCCAGACCCGGGCCCATGGTAGTGGACAGGGTTACTTTCTTGACGTAAACACCCTTGGCGGAAGAAGGCTTCAGCTTCTTCAGTTCAGCCAACAATGCTTCAACGTTCTGCTGGATAGCCTGAGCTTCGAAGCCCAGCTTGCCAACTGAACAGTGAATGATACCGTTCTTGTCAGTACGGAAGCGCACCTGACCAGCTTTGGCGTTGTTAACGGCAGTCGCCACGTCGGGAGTTACAGTACCAACCTTCGGGTTCGGCATCAGACCGCGCGGACCCAGAATCTGACCCAACTGACCAACAACGCGCATAGCGTCCGGAGTCGCGATCACAACGTCAAAATCCAGGTTACCGGCTTTTACCTGCTCAGCCAGATCATCGAAACCAACGATGTCTGCACCAGCTGCTTTTGCCTTCTCGGCATTTTCGCCCTGCGCGAAAACCGCAACACGAACATCCTTGCCGGTACCGTTCGGCAGTACGCTGGAGCCACGTACAACCTGATCAGATTTACGCGGATCAACACCCAGGTTCACCGCAACGTCGACAGACTCGGTGAACTTGACAGCGGAAACTTCGCCCAGCAGAGATACAGCATCTGTTACTGCGTACAGCTTGCCGCTCTCGATTTTTTCACGAATCGCCTTCTGGCGCTTTGTCAGCTTAGCCATTATTCATCACCCTCTACAACAAGGCCCATGGAGCGCGCGCTTCCGGCGATGGTGCGGACAGCCGCATCCATGTCAGCCGCGGTCAGATCAGGCATCTTGGTGGTTGCAATCTCTTCCAGCTGAGCGCGGGTAACAGTACCCACTTTTTCAGTGTTCGGACGCGCAGAACCACTCTTCAGACCTGCAGCCTTCTTCAACAGAATGGCAGCCGGCGGAGTCTTGGTGATGAACGTAAAGCTGCGGTCGCTGTATACAGTAATAACAACCGGAGTCGGCAGACCAGGCTCGATACCCTGAGTCTGGGCGTTGAACGCCTTACAGAACTCCATGATGTTTACACCGTGCTGACCCAGAGCCGGACCTACTGGAGGACTCGGGTTAGCCTGACCTGCTTTTACCTGCAGCTTGATATAAGCGTTGATTTTCTTAGCCATTAAGCTACTCCTTTGGGTTCAAACGCCCTGAAGGCTCCCCATTTCCACAACAACGAAAACCGCCTGATGGCGGCTTCGTTACCAGAATCTCAGGCCTTTTCGACCTGAGTAAATTCAAGCTCGACCGGTGTCGAGCGCCCGAAGATGAGGACAGCCACCTGCAAGCGGTTCTTCTCGTAGTTGACCTCTTCGACCACGCCGTTGAAGTCAGCAAAAGGACCGTCGATGACACGCACCATCTCACCGGGTTCAAATACAGTCTTGGGCCTTGGCTTGTCTGCACCACTTTCAACACGCTGCAGAATTTCCTGAGCCTCTTTTTCAGTAATCGGTGCAGGCTTATCAGCCGTACCACCAATGAAACCCATTACGCGGGGAGTATTCTTCACCAGATGCCAGGTCTCATCATTCATGGCCATCTGCACCAGCACGTAACCGGGGTAAAACTTGCGCTCGGACTTACGCTTTTTGCCGTCACGAATCTCAACCACCTCTTCGGTGGGAACCAGCACTTCGCCGAACAGATCCTGCATGCCATGCAGTTCAATCCGTTCTTTCAGTGCATTCATGACGCGCTTTTCGTAGCCGGAGTAGGCATGCACGACATACCAGCGCTTCTTGTCCATGTCCATGCTCACACCTCTTATCCGATGGCGCCGGACACCAGCCAACCCAACAGGGAATCAAGCCCCCAGAGCGCCAGCCCGACCAACAGTACAGCAATCACTACAATTGCAGTTGTCTGCAGCGTTTCCTGGCGCGTCGGCCAGACAACCCTGCGAATCTCATTCTTGGCTTCTTTGAACAGCCTGAAGAATGCCTTTCCTTTCGCGGTCTGCAGTGCAACCAGCCCTGCAATCACCGCCAGCGCCAACAGCGCCAAAACACGGTACAGCAGTGACTCGCCAGCGAACATGGAGTTCCCTACCACACCAGCTGCAACCAATGCTACAACGACTAGCCACTTCAGGCCGTCGAGTTTAAATCCTTCGGAAGTCACTTTAGAGTTCACGCCAGGGCCTCGGAAAAATGAAAGCTTGCGCTTTGTGTGACGCCATTCCCGATTAGGAATGGCAGGCCAGGAGGGACTCGAACCCCCAACCTGCGGTTTTGGAGACCGCTGCTCTGCCAGTTGAGCTACTGGCCTGTTGCGTAACAGGGAGGCACATTATATGCACCTCCCCACACAGGTGCAACAGGTAATTACCGAATTTTATTCGATAATTTTGGCTACCACGCCTGCGCCAACGGTACGACCACCTTCACGGATAGCGAAGCGCAGGCCTTCTTCCATCGCGATCGGGTTGATCAGGGTAACGGACATCTGAACGTTGTCACCCGGCATTACCATTTCAACACCTTCCGGCAGTTCACACGCGCCAGTGATGTCAGTAGTACGGAAGTAGAACTGCGGACGATAGCCCTTGAAGAACGGAGTATGACGACCGCCTTCTTCTTTGCTCAGTACGTACACTTCGCCTTCGAACTGAGTATGCGGCTTGATTGAGCCCGGCTTGCACAGTACCTGACCACGTTCAACGTCGTCACGCTTGGTACCACGCAGCAGCGCACCAACGTTCTCACCGGCACGACCCTGGTCCAGCAGCTTGCGGAACATCTCAACGCCAGTACAGGTGGTCTTGGTGGTGTCGCGGATACCCACGATTTCCACTTCGTCACCCACGTTCAGGATGCCACGTTCGATACGACCGGTTACTACGGTACCACGACCGGAGATGGAGAATACGTCCTCGATCGGCATCAGGAACGGCAGGTCAATTGCACGCTCAGGCTCAGGAATGTACTCATCCAGAGTCTCAACCAGCTTCTTAACGGCAGAGGTGCCGAAGCCGTTGTCGTCTTCACCGTTCAGCGCCATCAGCGCAGAACCTACAACGATCGGAGTGTCGTCGCCCGGGAAGTCGTACTGATCCAGAAGTTCGCGAACTTCCATCTCTACCAGTTCCAGCAGCTCTTCATCGTCTACCATGTCCGCTTTGTTCAGGAACACAACGATGTAAGGTACGCCTACCTGACGTGACAGCAGGATGTGCTCACGGGTCTGCGGCATGGGGCCGTCAGCAGCAGAACATACCAGGATCGCGCCGTCCATCTGGGCAGCACCGGTGATCATGTTCTTAACGTAGTCAGCGTGTCCCGGGCAGTCTACGTGCGCGTAGTGGCGAGTCGGTGATTCGTACTCTACGTGTGAAGTAGAGATGGTGATACCACGCTCACGCTCTTCCGGTGCGTTGTCGATACCGTCGAAGGCAACGGCTGCGCCGCCCCATACTTCTGCACAGACGCGAGTCAGTGCAGCGGTCAGTGTCGTTTTGCCGTGGTCAACGTGGCCGATAGTACCTACGTTAACGTGCGGCTTGTTACGTTCAAATGATTGCTTAGCCATCGCGAGTCAACCTGATCAAGTCGTTTCAAGGACGCAAATACAACAAAGGGTAGACATATCTCTATATCTACCCTTTGCGACAAAACTGGAGCTCATGGGCGGATTTGAACCGCCGACCTCACCCTTACCAAGGGTGTGCTCTACCCCTGAGCTACATGAGCATATTCGGTATATCTTCGTTGGAGCGGGTAGCGGGAATCGAACCCGCCTCTTCAGCTTGGAAGGCTGAGGTAATAGCCACTATACCATACCCGCTTGAACGGAGATGGTGGTGGGAGGTGGATTCGAACCACCGAAGCTCGCGCGTCAGATTTACAGTCTGATCCCTTTGGCCACTCGGGAACCCCACCAGCCTTTCAAACACTTCGTCGAGATGGTGCCGGCACGAGGAGTCGAACCCCGGACCTACTGATTACAAGTCAGTTGCTCTACCAACTGAGCTATACCGGCCTTGTCTCTCGAAGTGGTGCGTATCTTACTGATCCGACTGGGACTGTGCAAGCCCAGAACATAATTTTTTTTCAATTTTTATACCCGGCCATCCTCGCAGTAACAACTGCCTGGGGGCAAGGCCAATTTCCGTTCCAGCTGACACCTCAACTTCAAGCAGAACACCCGTACCTGGCTGCATGACCGGCTGCAATTCACTGTTAAGTCCCAAGCCTTCCTTCAGCGCACGCTGCTCAACCGCTGCTTCTGCACGGGCACGATCACCGGTGAACGGCCCCAGCAGGAAGCGCCCCTGACGGGTTTGCGGTACCCACTCCGCAATCGCCAGCCGGTCAAGCAAGTCACGTTGCGCCTGAGCCTGTGATGGAATCTCAACCGCCAGCTGATAACCCGCCACCTCTTCCGGAGCGGGGAACTGTGCAACGGCCATTGCGATCGGCGCCAGCAGTTGGGCGGCCTGCCCAGCTTCATTCTCCGTTGTAAAAACGCCCACCTGATAACATTCGGGCTGAAGCGGGCGTACAACCTCCCCTCCGGACAACTCATGCAACAGCCGCAACCTGGTTACCTGATCCTGACTGAATGCACTGCTGGCAGTTGCCGTCTGCTCACGCTGCGCGTACCACAAAAAAAGCAGCGCATTGCATAACAGCAGAATCAGCAACAACCAACGCAGCATGCCTTACTCCAGCGCCCAACGCAGTCCATCAAGGACCAGATCAGGCACAAGCTCTCCCATACCCATAAGTTCGCAAAACAGAGCACCATCACCCCCGGTCACCAGCAAGGGCGCACCTGTCTGCTGCTGTTCCAGCCAACGCGGCAGCATTTGTGCCAGCGAGCTGAACATCAGATTTGTTCCATGAGCCACAGCACTGCTGGTATCACAACCCGGTTCAAGACTGAACACCTCGATGTCACGATCGACCAGTATGCCGGCCGTAGAGCCGGTCAACACCTGACGCATCAAGCGCAGGCCCGGTAGTATATAGCCGCCGAGATGTTCACCTTCGGCACCGAGCAGATCGATTGTAATTGCACTGCCACAATCAATGATGCAGCAGGCCTGCCCGCAACGCTGCCAGGCAGCCAACATCACCAACCAGCGATCAACCCCCATTCTGGCCGGATCAGCATAACTGTTACGCACACCGGCAGCCGCTGTAGCCGTTCGCGCAAATCGCACCGGCACACCCCAAACCGCTGCAACTGATGCAGACAACGCCTGCTCGAAAGCGACACCGGCAACCGAGCCTGCCAGCACCTGTTGCGGCACCTCAGGGCAGTCAGCCAGACTCGCAGCACTGAAGTCGCGCGTCAGCCAGCGCCCGCTTGCCGCTGCAGCGCCATTCCCCTGTCTGTAGCGCCACTTGATGAACGTATTACCCGCATCGACCTCAAGTATCATTGCAGTCGCACGCTCATTTCGCCACCGTGGAACACTTCCTGTCCGGCACTCGTTTGCAGCCGCAACCCACCTTGATCAGTCACCCCCAAACAGACCCCTTCATACCGGCGTGGCCCTGAGGTCAGTGCCACCTCGCGCCCACGAAAGGCGTTGGCCTCCTCCCAGGCGGAACGCAGTGGCGCAAAGCCACTGGTTTCAAAGCGCTCCAGCATGTGGATCAGCTCACTCACCACAGTCGCAAGCAGCTGTGTTTTTGAACCGGAATATCCCAGCTGAGTCAGGTCCACACAGGGTTGATCCAGCTGCTCAACCATTGCTTCAGGCAATTGGACATTGAGACCTATACCAATAGCCACCTGACATTCACCCGCCGCATCGCCACTGAGTTCAATCAGAATTCCACCCAACTTGGCATCATTCACCAGCAGATCATTGGGCCACTTGAGACCGATATTCACTAGCCCCTCCTGTGCCAACGCCTGCTGCAGTGCCAACCCGACAGCAAGACTGAGCCCCTCAAGGGCGGCAGCACCACTGTTAAAGCGCCAGGCCAGAGAGAAACAAAGACTTGAGCCCAGCGGGCTGACCCATTGCCGCCCACGCCGCCCCCGTCCCGAGTGCTGATACTCGGAAGCGAACAGCCCAGCCGTGAGCCCCGCCTGCATGGCATCCAGTGCACGCGTATTGGTTGAATCCGTTTCCACCGTCAGCACCAACTGCCCAAGCCGGTCTCGCACAGGTTGCGGCAGCAGCTGCTGCAGATCAGCTTCATCCAGCAGATCCAGGCCTCCAGGAATGCGATATCCCCGCCCCTTCACGCTATACACCTCAACACCCAGCTCCTGCAGCCGCTGCATGTGCTTCCAGACAGCACTGCGACTGATGCCCAGGGTTCGACCAAGTTCACTGCCGGAATGGAATGCGCCGTCAGCCAGAACCCGCAACAGGTTATCCAGCATCATGCAGTCTTGCCTCCAGCACGATCCAGCACGATAAAACTGTAATCATAAGGATTGGGCTCAATGGCACTGAAGTCTTCCCGAGCCATCTCTTGCCACTGCGCGGGGTCGAGCGGCGGAAAATGCGCATCACCCTGCACCTCGGCATGAACCTGAGTCAGATAAAGGCGATCAGCCTGCGGCAGGGCAAGTGCATATATCTCGGCACCACCAATGACCAGCGACTCCTCAAAGCCATTGACGAGTGCCAGGCTCTCCGCCAGTTCAATCGCCTGTTGCAGACTGTGGACAACCCGGACCCCTGCACCATCATGAGTCCAGTCCGGATTGCGCGTGATGACGATGTTGGTGCGTCCCGGCAGCGGTCGACCAATCGACTCGAAGGTTTTGCGCCCCATGATGATCGGCTTACCCAAAGTCACCCGCTTGAAGTACTTCAGATCCTCCGGCAGATACCAGGGCAGCTTATTGTTATTACCAATTACTCGGTTTTGAGACTGGGCAGCAATCATCGCCAGACGCATGAGATCTCCTCGGATTCAGACAGCGATAGGGGCTCGAATGGCAGGATCAGGCGCATAGCCGATCACCTCGAAATCATCGTATTCATAGCTGAAGATATCCGCCGGGCGGCGCTTTATCTGCAGCTGAGGCAAGCGCTTGGGCGTACGCGACAACTGTTCGTCCACAATGGCCGGATCACTCAGATGATTTGCATACAGGTGCAGATCGCCAAAGGTATGCACAAACTCCCCCACCTCAAGATCACATTGCTGTGCGATCATGTGGGTCAGTAGCGCATAGGAGGCTATATTGAATGGCACCCCCAGAAAGAAATCGGCACTGCGCTGATACAGCTGGCAACTCAACCGACCGTTTGCCACATAAAACTGGAACAGAGTATGGCAGGGAGGGAGGGCTGCCTTGCCGTGCCGGGCATTCTCTTGCGGGCTGAGCGACTCATCCGGCAGATCCGCCGGGTTCCAGCCACTGACGATCAGGCGGCGTGAGTTGGGGGTGCGCTTGATCTGTTCAACAACAGTGGCGATCTGGTCGATACTGGACCCATCCGGACAGGCCCATGAACGCCACTGCTTGCCGTAGACCGGCCCCAGCTCACCGTTTTCCAGCGCCCATTCATTCCAGATACTAACCCCGCGCTGCTGCAGCCAGGTGTTGTCGGTGCTGCCTGAGAGGAACCAGAGCAACTCGTAGATCACCGACTTCAGGTGCACCTTTTTAGTGGTCAACAGTGGAAAACCTTCACTCAGATCAAACCGCATCTGGCGCCCGAACAGGGAACGTGTACCTGTACCGGTGCGATCACCCTTGTCAGTGCCCTGCTCCTTGATCTCACGCATCAGATCCAGATACTGCTGCATATGCGCCCCGCTCCAAAAACAAATGGACTTCATTCTAGGGCGTTTGGGTTGTGTAGACCAGATCGATCTATGTTTTGCGGCGGTAAGCCAGCAGCATCAGCAACCCTCCCAGCAGCAGCATTGGCAGCGACAACAACTGCCCCATGGTCAGCCAGTCAAACGCGATAAAGCCGAGATGCCCGTCCGGCTCACGCACAAATTCAACCAGAAAGCGGAAACTGCCATACGCCATCAAAAACAGGCCCGACACTGCCATGCGTGGGCGAGGACGGGATGAAAACCACCACAGCAATACAAACAGGACAACACCCTCCAACAGCATCTGATACAGCTGTGACGGGTGTCGTGCCAGCATGTCACCGGCACGGGGGAAGATGACGCCCCAAGACTGATCCGTTGGCCGTCCCCAGACCTCCCCGCCGATAAAGTTGCCCAACCGGCCGGCACCGAGCCCGATCGGCACCAGTGGCGCAATGAAATCCCCGATTTCGAAGAAGGTTTTCCCTTGTCGCCTGGCAAACAGCCATGCCACTGCGAGCACGCCCAGCAAGCCCCCGTGGAAAGACATGCCCCCCTCCCACACGGCGAACAGCCAGAGCGGGTCCTGCAGAAAATAGTCAAAATTGTAGAACAGGACGTAGCCTGCACGCCCACCGACGATCACGCCGACCGCGCCCCAGAATACCAGATCCGACACCTGCTGCTCGGTCCAGCCTGAACCTGGTTGACGGGCGCGCCTATTGCCCAGCCACCAGGCACCGCCAAAACCGATCAGATACATCAGTCCATACCAGTGAATTTGCAGCGGGCCCAGCTCCAGCGCCAGCGGGTTGATATTATGAATCCACATAAAGCCTCACCAGAGATTACCGAGAATAAAACGCAGCGATACCGCGAGCAAAAACAGGGCAAAAACCTTTTTCAGCTTCGCCTGCGGCAGACTGTGTGCCAGCCGCGCACCGATCGGCGCCGTCAGATAGCTGGCCACGACAATACCGGCAAACGCCGGCAGGTAAACATACCCCAGACTCCACGCTGGCAGCTGTTGTTCACCCCAGCCGAGCCAGATATTGGTGCCGGCCCCCATCAGTGCGATTGGAAGACCACAGGCCGCTGAAGTCGCAACTGCCTGCTGCATATCGATCCGACGCCAGTTCAGATAAGGCACCGTCAGGGTACCGCCACCGATACCGAAAATCGCAGACGCCCAGCCAATCCCTGCTCCTGCCACCCCAAGCTCAGGTTTTGATGGCTGCGCATCACCTGTAGAAGGCTTGAGATTCAGAGCCATCTGGATGGCTACCAACAGCACAAAAATGCCGATGGTCAGCTGCAACACCGGGCCGGGCAGTTGTACTGCCGTATTCACGCCGAGCAGAGCACCAAACAGAATACCCGCCCCCAGTGGCCGGAACAGTTCCCAGCGCACCGCCCTACGCCCGTGATGCGCCCGAACAGAGCTGATCGACGTGACTACAATGGTTGCCAGCGAGGTTGCCACCGCCATATGGGTCAGTACAGCAGCGGATATTCCCTGCAGCTCAAAGGTAACGATCAGCACCGGCACGATCAGCAGACCGCCACCGATTCCAAACAGGCCGGCAACGACACCAGCCAGCGCACCCAGCAACAGATAGAGCGCCAAAGTTGTTAACATGGTTTCAATCCTGGTACGAAAAAGTCGATTATATTAGTGACTGTTGCCCACAGATGAAACCGGAGGGGATGTGTGTCTGCTCACTATTGCCGTTAATGCCGATCCGGAATGGCCGCTGCTGCTGGTTGCCAACCGTGATGAATTTCATGCGCGCCCCACCGCACCCGTCGCCCCCTGGCCAGACCTGCCCATTCTGGGCGGTCGGGATCTGCAGGCAGGCGGCAGCTGGATGGCACTGGGGAACAACAACCGCTTTGCACTGGTTACCAATCACCGCGATGCACGGCGCCAGCCACCCGAGGATGCCCCCAGCCGAGGGACGCTGGTTACGGAGTTCATTCTCTCTCAGCAATCGGCACAGGACTTTTGCCAAAGCCTTACAGCCGCACGTGCCGGCTTCAACCTGCTGCTGGCCGATGGCAAGGGACTTTGGCATTACAGCAACGTCAACGGTCTGTGTCAGCCGGTCATGCCCGGCATCCATGCATTAAGCAACGCGCTGTTGGATACACCCTGGCCGAAGGCACTGCGCGCCAGGGCAGCCCTGGCCCGCGCCATGGACAACCGTGAACTGAGCGAAACACAGCTGCTACGATTGCTGCACGATGAGCATCGCCCCAGTGATGAGGCGCTGCCGGATACCGGTATCCGGCTGGAACGGGAACGGCTGCTGTCATCCTGTTTCATCCGTTCGCCGGATTATGGTACCCGCGCCAGCACTCTTTTGCTGCAGCACCGCAGCGGCCGCATGCTGTTTTTGGAGGAGGGATACGACCGGGATGGCCGCGCACTCAGTCTGCGCCGCTACAGTCTGGATCGTCCTCTGCTGGTTCCTGTTGATTGGGAAGGCGTGGCCGGGTCAGCTGCCCCAGGCCGAGATGCTTGAGGGTACGACGCAAATACCGGTGGATCTCTTCGGCATCATCCATGCGCAGCACCTGACTGAGCAGTGACTGCGCTCTAGCCAGGCTTACACCACGAATGGCGGACTTGACCCGTGGAAGGTTGTTGGAGTTCATTGACAGCACTTCATACCCCATCGCCATCAACAGCAGAGCTCCGCCGGGGTCAGCTGCCATCTCGCCACAAATGGAAACCGGCTTGCCCTCCTTGCGGGTTTCACGGGCAATGTACTGCAGCGCGCGCAATACAGCGGGATGATAGGGTGCATACAAGCCGGCCACGCGCGGGTTGTTGCGGTCCACCGCCAGCAGGTACTGGGTCAAATCGTTGGACCCCACTGAGATGAAATCGACTATGCGTGCAAAGCGGCGCACCTGGTACACCGCGGCCGGAACCTCTACCATCACGCCGACCATGGGACGCTCAACCGCGTAACCTTCGTCCTGCAGCTCAGCCAGTGCACGGTCAATCTGGCGCATCGCCTCTTCGACCTCATGCACACTGGTCACCATCGGCAGCATGATGCGCAGATTGTTGAGCCCCTCGGAGGCACGCAACATGGCACGCACCTGTACCAGAAATATTTCAGGGTGGTCCAGGGTTACTCGGATGCCGCGCCAGCCCAGGAAGGGGTTGTCTTCCTCGATCGGGAAGTAGGGCAGCGCTTTGTCGCCGCCGATATCCAGTGTTCGCATGGTCACGGGCCGTGGTGCAAACGCTTCCATCTGACTGCGATAACTCTGCAGCTGCTCCTGTTCGCTGGGGAAGAAGTCACGGATCATGAAGGGAATTTCAGTACGATACAGACCGATCCCTTCGGCACCACGTTCCAGTGAGCGGGTCACATCCGCCACCAGCCCGGTATTGACCCACAGCGGCATGCGATAACCGTCCGTTGTTTCAGCCGGCAGGTCCCGGAGCCCTTCCAGCCCGGCTGCCACCAACCGCTCTTCACGCATCACTTCACGGAAGGCTTCCAGCAACTGTTCCGAAGGGTTCACATAGATGCGACCGGAGTAACCGTCCACTATCACCTTGCGCCCCTCAAGGCGGGTAAAGGGCAGGTCGACCACCCCCATCACGGTGGGTATGCCGATTGAGCGTGCCATGATCGCTGCATGGGAATTGCCCGAGCCGGTCACCGATACCAACCCGACCAGCTTGTTCTCCGGCACCATGCCCAGCATCGCCGGTGACAGTTCATCTGCGATCAGGATACTGTCATCGGGATAATCCACCTCCATCGGGCCTGCACTTTCCTGCAGATAGCTGAGAATGCGCCGGCCAAGGTCACGCACATCGGTAGCTCGCTCACGCAGGTAGGCGTCTTCCATGGCGTTGAACTGCTTCACATGGCCAAGGATAACTTCGCGCAGCGCGCCCTGAACCCAGTTGCCGGCACGAATGTGCGCCTCAATTTCAGTCTTGAGCGCCGGGTCATCCAGCATCCGCAGGTAAACGTCAAACAGCGCCTGTTCTTCGGACTTCAGCCGCTGTGCCAAACTGCGTCCCGCGGTGCGGATATCATCCCGTACCGCTTCCATCGCCATCTCCAGACTGTGCAGCTCCTGCTCGACATCGTGTGGCGTCTTGTCTGGAACGGTTTCCAGCTCGGCGTCGATGGTTGCCACGACCACAGTTCCAATCGCCACTCCCGACGCGGCAGCCACACCATCGAAGCGACGATCATGCACCGCCTTCGCCTCGGCCTGGGGGTGCTGCTCCGAGTTGATTGAACCGGTCGCCTCTGCATGGGCGATAACCCCCGCCAACTGGGCCGACACCGTTACCAGAAAAGCCTCTTCACTTTCATCAAAGCGGCGCAGATCATGCTGCTGTACGACCAGTACCCCCAGCACACTGCGGTGATGGATGATCGGCACCCCCAGGAAGGCATGAAAGCGCTCTTCTCCGGTTGACTGGAGGTAGTGAAACGCCGGGTGACTGAAGGCATCTTCCAGGTTGATTGGCTCGGCTCGCTGTCCCACAAGCCCCACGATACCCTCTGTCATGGACAGGCTGACCTTGCCGACCGCTTCCTGATTCAGCCCCTGGGTTGCTCGCAGTACATAGCGCTGCTGCACTGAGTCCAGCAAAAAAATAGAGCACACCTCCGTCCGCATGGCACGCTGAATACGGCGCACAATCAGGTCCAGCACAGACTCCAGGTCCGGGGCAGTACTGACTTCCTGTACGATTTTGCGCAGTACACTCAACATGCTCATGGAGCGCTCCTATCTCTGCATCAGACCACGGCCTATAAACGTGCCAACCGCGGTGACAACTCCTTCATCGCTTTCCGATACACCTCGCGCTTGAAGGACACCACCTGCCCCAGAGGGTACCAATAACTGACCCACTCCCAGCCATCAAACTCGGGAGAGTCGGTATGGTCGATCCGCACGGCACTGTCTTCACTGAGCATCCGCAACAGGAACCATTTCTGCTTCTGGCCTACACACACAGGGTGTGAGTGGCGCCTGATCATGCGTTTGGGCAAACGGTAGCGCAGCCAGCCTCTCGTCACCGCCATGATTTCAACATCATGGGGCGACAAACCGATCTCTTCGCTCAGCTCACGATACATTGCCTGCTCCGGCGTTTCGTTCGACTGTATGCCCCCCTGCGGGAACTGCCAGGCGTTCTGCCCGATGCGTCTTGCCCAAAGAACCTGACCCTGCGAATTAACCAGAATGATTCCGACATTGGGCCTGAATCCATCTGTATCAATCACAATTCTGATCCCGATCAATATACGTTTTAGTTTTATTGTTCCACAGATCCGTGATTTGGCAAATAGCCACCGTTTCTCGGCAATTGCACGTACCTCCAGGCCCGTCTATGCTTGCGCTTTATTTTCAGCCGGCTCCGCCGGCAACCGACACTGAGGGAGTTAGCCGTGAGCCTGGCGATTTTTGATCTGGACCATACCCTGATCGGCGGCGACAGCGACCATGCCTGGGGCGAATTTTTGTGCCGCAAGGGCGTGGTAGACGAAACGGAATACCGCGCTGCCAATGACCGCTTCTATGAAGAGTACCTGCGCGGCGAGATGGATATCCACCAGTTTCTGAATTTTGCGCTGAATCCACTGGCTCAGCACTCACCGGAACAACTGGACAGATGGCACGCAGAATTCATGCATGAATGCATCGAGCCGATCATCCTGCCCAAAGCGGAAGCATTGCTGCAACAGCACCGAGAACAGGGCGACTTTCTGCTGATCATCACTGCAACCAACCGCTTCGTAACGGCACCCATTGCCCAACGGCTGGGTGTCGATGATCTGCTGGCCACCGATCCAGAGATGATCAACGGCCGCTTCACCGGTAAGGTCGCCGGTACGCCGTGCTTCCAGGGTGGCAAGGTGACACGCCTCCAGCAGTGGCTGAAACAGACCGGCCACAGCCTGAAAGACAGCTGGTTCTACAGCGACTCCAATAACGACCTGCCACTGCTGGAAGTAGTGGACAACCCGGTAGCTACCAACCCGGATGAACGCCTGCGCACAACGGCAGAGGCACGTGGCTGGCCGATCCTGCAGTTGATGGAGTGATATCGATGGCTGCGCCGGGGTGACTCTGTTTCGGCGCGGCCATTCCCCATCAGAGGCGCGTGCGGCAGGCTTTCATGCTGGCATTAAGCGCACGCATGATGGAACGACGGCTAATCACCCCCGCCAGCCGACCGTCCTTGCCCACGACCGGCCAAGTTTTGGGTTTATCACCGCCCATTTTCTGCACCTGATCAATAATGTTCTCTCCGGGGCTGGCACACAGCGGCTCGCTGAACATGATATCGCGCACCTGAATCCGGCTATCACAGTGGTAACTGCCGCTGATTAGATAACCGACACAATCATGCTCGGACACAAAGCCACACACCCGATACTCATCATCAACCACGGGCAAACCGCTCTGGCCAGACTGCAGTATCAGATCCACCGCCTCGGCCAGCGTCATCTCCACGTGCAGCGGATGGGGTACAGGCTGCATCAAATCCTCTACGCGTTGCTGATGAATCATATTGACTCTCCTTGGATCACCGGTCGTCTTTTGCAGCTATTATCTCAGATCGTTGCCTGCTTCTGTCTTGATTATAGTCAGGGACAGGGGCTGGGGTAGCATTGATGAATCGCTTCAATCTCTGCCAACAGGTCGGAAGTCAGGGTCAGCTGCAGGGACGCGAGGTTACTGCGCAGCTGGGTCATGCGAGTCGCGCCAATGATATTACTGCCCAGGAAAGGCCTGCTGTTCACATAGGCCAGCGCCATTTGTGCCGGGTCCATGCCCTGCTCGGCCGCCAGCGCCAAATAGGCATCGGTGGCCGCAAGTCCCTGCTCGGTAATGTAGCGCTTGTACTCAGGGAACAGCGCCAGACGCGATCCCTCAGGCCGAGCCCCTCCTGCGTATTTGCCGCTGAGCACGCCAAATCCCAGCGGTGAGTAGGCCAACAGACCCACCTTTTCACGCAGCAGCACCTCGGCAAGCCCTACCTCGGTTGTGCGGTTGAGCAGGCTGTAGGGATTCTGTACCGAGATAATCCGAGGCAGACCCAGCTGCTCGGCCAGCTGAAGGCACTTCATGGTACCCCAGGGGGTTTCGTTGGACAGACCGATGTAGCGGACCTTGCCCTCGCTTACCAGGTCCCCCAGTACACGCAATGTTTCAGCCAATGGCGTGCCATCGGCTGAAGGGTCGTGCTGATAGCCCAGCTGGCCAAAGAAGTTGGTCTTGCGATCGGGCCAGTGCAGCTGATACAGGTCGATATAATCCGTTTGCAAACGGGTAAGGCTGCCTTCGATTGCCGCACGCAGATTGGCCTCGTCATGGTGCAGATCAGGACGCAAATAGCTAACCATCTCGCCAGGACCGGCTGCCTTGGTGGCCAGTACGACCTGATCCCGACAACCGCGTTGTCGCATCCAATTGCCGATATACTGCTCCGTACGCCCCTGAAACTCTGCAGCGGTGGGCACCGGATACATCTCGGCGGCATCGATCAGGTTCACGCCCTGAGCCAAGGCATAATCGAGCTGTTCGAACGCTTCTGCCTCACTGTTCTGACGCCCGAAGGTCATGGTCCCCAGTGCGATACGGCTGACATTCAGCTCGGACTGTCCCAGCATTTGATACTGCATTGCGTTCTCCTCTGACTCTCGACCTGTTTAACCTGCAGGCAGCACGCGCATAAAGTAGGCTTTCAGGTATTCGGTTTCGGGAATGGCCGGATGGATCGGGTGATCCGAGCCCTGGCTGCCCTGCGCGAAGATCTGGCCGTTACGATCCAGCTCGCGGCTGTTCGCGCGCAGAATATCCACCAGGCGGCTCTTTTCCAGATGCATGGAACAGGACGCGGATATCAGTGTGCCGTCCTTTTCCAGCAGCCGCATGGCCAGATTATTGATACGGGCATAGGCACGCTCGCCGTTGCGGATATCCTTGCGCCGGGCGATAAAGGCCGGCGGGTCCACAATCACTACATCAAAGCGCTCCTTGTCGGCGACCAGTGCCTTGCACAGGTCAAAGGCATCGCCCTGCAGGCCCCGAAAGCGGGTTTCACCCTCATTGATGCGCGCATTTTCGGCTGCTACTTCCAGCGCCGTCACCGAAGCATCCACACACACCACTTCGGAGGAGCCGGCGGCCAGTGCCTGCGCCCCCCAGCCGCCAACGTAACTGAACAGATCCAGCACCCGCTTGCCCTTGACCAGCGTCTGCATGCGCGCCCGGTTCTCACGGTGGTCATAAAACCAACCCGTCTTCTGTCCAGTCAGAATCGGCGCCAGCAGGTTCACCCCGTTTTCCATCAGCGGGGCCAGCTCCGGCACTTCGCCCTGCACCACTTCGACATAGGTCTCCAAGCCTTCGGTTGCACGCATCTTGCCGTCATTGCGGAACACAATCGCCTGCGGCTGGAACACTTTGTTAAGCGCATCCACGATCTCCTGCTGCAGCTGTTCCATGCCGGCACTGGAAATCTGCACCACAAAGATGTCGTAGAAACGGTCCACCACCAGCCCGGGCAAAAGATCGGCATCGCCAAAGATCAACCGGTAGCAGGGCTGATCAAAGCACATTTCACGCAGTGACTGGGCCACCTTGAAGCGATGTACCAGCAGCGAGCGATCCAGCGGATAACGCAGATCCCGGCTCAGCATTCGGCCACAGATCAGTGTATTGGGGTTTACCGAGGCAATACCCAGCGCTTTGCCACGGGCATCCTGTACCACCACCTGCTCACCGGGCTCGAAAGCCTTCAGCGGTGTGGCCTGGTTGTCCACTTCGTTGCTGTAGATCCAGAGGTGGCCAGCCCTAAGGCGGCGGTCTGCATTGTTCTGAAGCTGGAGGGGTCTGAGATTCATCGTATTCACATGCTCTGAAATGACTGTCCCGGCCTGAGCCGGGACAGTGGAATTATGCAGGCCCAACGGCCGGGTTCAGCTTTCGGACTCGCAGTGCGCTGCGTATCCGTCGGCATCCAGCAGATCATCGAGCTCTGCCGGGTCCGTCAGCTTGAGTTTGAAGAACCAGCCATCACCATAGGGATCAGAGTTGACCAGTTCTGGAGAATCTTCAAGTGCTTCATTGATTTCCACGACCTCACCACTGAGAGGAGCATAGACATCGGAAGCGGCCTTGACGGATTCCACCACACCGGCATCATCCCCGGCTGAAACTTCATCACCCACATCCGGCAATTCGACAAACACCACATCACCCAGCAGGTCCTGAGCGTGCTCGGTAATACCGATGGTCACGACACCTTCACCCTCTTCGCGGATCCACTCGTGGCTGGCGACATATTTCAGTTCATTGGGGATGTTGCTCATCTGGGCTTCCTATCGGTCTTGTTCAGGATTCAGGAAAAAACTTTTTCACCATGGCGTACGAACGGCGGTTTCACCACCTGCACGCGCACGCGCTTGCCACGCACTTCGACTTCGGCGTCACTGCCGATACCTGCCGGCACCCGCGCCAGCGCAATGGAGTGTCCCAGGGTCGGTGAGAAGCTGCCGCTGGTAATTTCACCTTCACCCAGCCCATCGACCACCACTTTCTGGTGGGAGCGCAGCACCCCACGTTCAGTCAGGACCAGACCTACCTGGCGTTCGGCAACCCCGTCAGCCTTCTGTGCTTCCAGCGCTGCTCGACCGACAAAGTCACGTTCTGACGGATTCCAGGCGATGGTCCAGCCCATGCCAGCGGCCAGTGGTGATACACTTTCATCCATATCGGAGCCGTACAGGTTCATGCCCGCTTCCAGTCGCAGGGTATCACGAGCGCCCAGACCACAAGGAGCGACACCCGCGTCCAGCAAGTGCTGCCAGAAGTCCACCGCCTCTTCTTCGGGCAGCATGATTTCCAGGCCGTCCTCACCAGTATAGCCGGTACGCGCAATAAACCAGCCTTCCGATTCCTGGCCCACAAAGGGCTTCAGCTCGGAAATCAGGCGGGCACGAGACTCGCTTACCACCTGCTCCACACGCTGACGCGCTTTCGGGCCCTGTACAGCAATCATGGCCAGGTCGGGCTGCTCGGTCAGCGTAACGTCAAAGCGCACGGCCTGATCAGCCATCCAGAGCAGATCCTTGTCACGGGTACCACAGTTGACCACTACCCGATACCATTCACCGGATGAATCCGGTTCGGTCATCAAATAGACGATCAGATCATCGATCACGCCGCCCTTTTCGTTCAACATGCCGCTGTAAAGCGCCTTGCCCTTCTGCCGCAACAGTGCCACATCGTTGGCCAGCAGGTGGCGCAGGTAACTGCGTGCCTGAGCTCCGGAAACATCCACCACTGTCATGTGGGACACATCGAACATGCCTGCGCTCTGGCGCACCTTGTGATGCTCTTCAACCTGAGAACCATAGTGCAGCGGCATTTCCCAGCCACTGAAATCAACCAGCTTGGCGCCCAGCGCATGATGTTGTTCGTAGAGTGCGGTCTTATGTCCCATCGGCAAACTCATCTGCAGCAGTGTTCGGAATTTGCAGCTTCAACAGCCACGTCGCAACCGGTTAACACAAAAAAAGGGAAGACAATGTATCGGCATTTACGCCGCAGTTCAATCTTTAACCGCCCGTCAAATAGTCGGACGCCGCGCCAGCGCCGGTCGCTCACCCGAAAGCCCCATCGCCTGCAGCACCAGGTGTTGTTTAAGCGGCTCCAGCCGGTCGGTCAGATTCATGCCACAGCTGCGTAACAGACGCACAACCGGCGGCCGGGGTGCAAACAGGCGACGAAACCCTTCCATGGCAGCAGCCATGGTCAGATTGGCGCTACGACGCTGACGCTGGAAGCGGCGCAACACCGCTTCATCGGTCCAGCGCTCACCTCGCGTCTTGGCTGCCAGCAGCACTTCAGCCAACGCGGCGGCATCCATAAAACCGAGATTTACGCCCTGCCCGGCCAAGGGGTGGATGGTATGGGCGGCATCACCCACCAGTGCAAGTCCCGTCTCGGCATAGCGGTGTGCGTGGCGCTGGCGCAGCACAATCGAGCGGCGTTCGTCACAGCCCTCGATGCGCCCCAGACGGTGCCCAAAAGCGCGCCCAAGGGCGGTGCAGAAGTCAGCTTCATCCAACGCCATCAAGCTGGCAGCATGCTCGGGTGAAGTCGACCAGACAATTGACAGGGTACGATCATTCTCTGCCGCCAGCGGCAACAGTGCCAGTGGGCCATCTTCGGTAAAGCGCTGCCAGCAGGTATCCGCGTGTGACTGTTCGGTGTGAACAGTGGTGACAATGGCGTGATGACCATAGTCCCACTCAGTGGCACCAATGCCTGACAACTGTCGCGTCAGGGATTCCGCTCCATCAGCCCCTACCAGCAACCGAGTCTCAATGCGACGACCATTACTCAACACCAGCTCGCGGTGACCATCGGTATCAGGAGCCGACAACTGCCTCAGGGAGACATCGCTGATCAATTCCACATTATCAAACCGATTGAGCTGCTCATGCAGCGCCGCCAATATCACACTGTTCTCAACAATATAGCCCAGGCAGTTTTCATGCAGGGCATCGGCACTGAAATGGATACGGCCACTGCCCTCTCCATCCCAAACCTCCATATCGGTATAGGCTGCGGCACGCCTTGCCTGCACACCGCTCCAGGCGGACAAAGAGGTCAGCAGTTGAACAGATGCCAGATTGAGAGCACTGACGCGGGCGTCATGCCTGCCCGGAGTCATGGCTGCGTCGGCTTCTGCCAACCACTGTTGCAACGATCCGGGACGCTGCTCAAGCAGCTGGATCCTGACACCTGAAGGTGCCAGCGCACAGGCCAGTGCGGCGCCCACCATGCCGGCGCCACTGATCACAATATCGGTCATAGAGGATGAGGTCATGTTCAGCTCCGACAGGAAAGGGGGGTCAGCGTAGCCGTGCGGAGGGCTGGTCAAGCCCCATGGCGGCACGGGCAAACAGGGTTTTGGCAGGAGGACAACTTTCAAGCAGCTGCAGCCCGCTGCCACGCAGAGCCCGCAGCAGTGGATTGTGGCTGGTAAACAGTTTCATGGTTCGATCACTGAACTGAATGGTACGAAACTGATCCTGCCGCCGCTGCTCAACAAACTTCTGCAGCGCAGTCAGGTCACCCAGCGCAAGGTCGGCACGCTTGCGCGCGATGATCAAGTCTGCCAGCGCAACAGCGCCGCGCAGGGCAAGATTGTAGCCCTGTCCGGCGATCGGATGCAGGGCGTGCGCGGCGTTACCCAGCACCACCAACCCGGCACGCACCTGCTCTTCTGCCAGCGACAGCTTCAGCGGGTAGTGATAGCGCTCACCCACCGCGGTAAAACGGCCGGCACGGTAACCGAAGCGCTCCTGCAGGCGCGCCAGAAACGCCGCGTCATCCAGCGCCAGAACCCCGTCCAGCTCGTCATCACCCAGAGTCCAGACCAGACCGCAACGGTTGTGGCCGTTGATCGATTCGCCGGGCAGCAGCGCCAGCGGGCCATCCTGAGTGAAGCGCTCATAGGCTATGTTGCGGTGCGGCCGATCCAGTGACACATTGGCAACCAGTGCATGCTGATCATAGGACTGTACGCTGTAGCCGATTCCCAGCTGTTCGCGCAGGGACGAGCGACCACCGTCAGCCATGACCATCAGGTCAGCCTGCAGTCTCTGCTGCTCGCCGTTGACCTGCAGCTGCAGCCTGTTGCCGCCGGCACGCTGCTCCAGCGCAGTCACCTCGACCGGCGCCATCAGAGTCAGCCACGGACCAACATTGCGCTGTAGCTGGCTATTCAACACCTGACCCAGCCAATGGTTTTCCACCACATAGCCCAGCGCCGGGACGGCCTCATCCTCGGCCTGTAGCCGGGTGGTGCCGAAACGCCCGCGCTCGGACACGTGTATGGTATTGATCGGCGTCAGATGAGCCTGCAGCGCCTGCCAAAGCCCCATACGCTCATACAGGGTGCGCACACCCTGAGCCAGCGCCGTTGAGCGATTGTCGTAACTGGGGGTGAAAATCGGCTCATCCGCACCCGGCAAAGGCTGGGCTTCGACCAGTGCCATCCGCAAATTGAGCGCTTTTGCCGTTGGCAGCAGGGCGCAGGCCAGACTCGCCCCGACCATGCCGCCACCAATTATGACCAGATCATACTGCTGCATGCGCGTTCCTCACTGAGTCAGCGGCGAGCCATCAGCTCTTCGATGGCGGCAACGGTTTTGGGTACGGCCGAAGTGAGCACCTCGCAGCCCGCAGGCGTGACCAGCACATCATCTTCTATACGGATACCGATGCCGCGCCAGCGAGGCTCAACACTGTCATCATCCGGTGCGATATACAGCCCCGGCTCCACGGTCATCACCATACCCGGCTCAAGCGGTCGCCACTCGCTCTTCAATTTGTACTGGCCCACATCATGCACATCCATCCCCAGCCAGTGACCGATGCGATGCATGTAGAAACGACGATAGGCACCTTCCTCAATCAACGCATCACGCTCGCCCACAAGCAGACCCAGCTTAATCAGCCCATCGGTCAGACACTCAACCGACAGATCGTGAATCTTGTTCCAGGGGACACCAGGCTTCATCGCCGCGATGCAGGCTTCCTGGGTATCCAGTACCAGCTGATACAGCGCCTTTTGTTCGTCACTGAAGCGGCCATTGACCGGAAAGGTACGGGTAATATCGCTGGCATAGTTGTCCAGCTCACAACCGGCATCGATCAGCACCAGATCACCATCCTGCATCTGAGCGCTGTTTTCGATGTAGTGCAGAATGCAGGCGTTGGCGCCGGCGCCCACAATCGGTGAGTAGGCTTGAAAGCGGGCGCCCTGCTGCATGCAGTAGCCGGTAATCTCGGCCTCCAGCTGGTATTCATGCATCCCGGGGTTTGCTGCGCGCATGGCGCGGCAATGCGCTTCAGCCGAGATTTCGGCGGCACGACGCATCACCTCCTGCTCGGCTTCAGACTTGAACAGGCGCAGCTCATGCAGCAAATTATCCAACAGCACCAGCTCTTCCGGCGCCTGCGCACCCTGACGGGCTCGGCCGCGAATCTCGTTGAGCCAGCCGCGTACCCGACCATCCAGGGCTTCATCGCTGCCCAGTGCATAGTAGAGCCGGCTGGCACCATCCAACAGGCTCGGCACTGTCTGCTCAAGCTCTGTCAGCGAGAACGCCTGGTCCGCGCCAAAATCACGTACACAGCCCTCGGGGCCGGCGCGGTAGCCGGTCCAGATCTCCATCTGCGGGTCGCGCGGCGGACAGAAAAGCACAAACTCACCCTCGACTCGACCGGGAATCAGGAGCAACAAGGCGTCCGGCTCATTAAAACCGGTCAGGTAATAAAAATCGCTGTCCTGGCGAAAACTGTACTCGGCATCGCGGTTGCGCGTTTTCAGATGGGCTGCACAGACCAGCGCCACACTGCCGGCTGGCAACTTTTCCAGCAATCTTTGGCGGCGACGGGCAAATTCAGATTGAGCAATTTTCATGCTGGCTTTCCTCCGGTCAGTGCAGAACAGGCGCTGTTTCGGCTGCAGCATCGCTCGGCTGCCCATCCGGCTCATTGCATTCACTGAACACCAGTAATGCCGCCATGCGTACGTATTCCTGCACTTCCATCAGGTCATTTTCGTCTTCTTCCGCTTCGGCATCGGCAGCCGTTGTGATCTGAACGATCTGAGCCAGGTCTCGCAGGGTTTCCTGGCCTTCGATCGACAACCCCTGGCTACCCTTGCGTTCCTGCAGGCCGAAACCGCTGAGAAAACCGCTGCACCACAAACCCAACGCATCTGCACGCCCCGCCAGTGGCTGGTCATCATCCGGCAGGACCAGTTCAAAGCTGAAGTCCGGGGCCTGCAGCTGCTGCAGCGTGGCCAGATACAGCTGCATGATGCCAGTACGCGTCAGCTCTCGGCTGAACGGCTCCAGATCCAGCAGCTCGCCGATACGGGCAAACAGGGTGACCGGATCAAACCGGGCACCGGCCGCTACCTGGCCGCACAGCAGTCCGTGCAGCTCAGCGGGGGAAAGGGTCAGCAATCCCTCTTCCACCAGCAGGTCAGCCAAAGTGTCAAAATCCGGCAGCTCGATTACGGGGGCCTGTTCATCTGTCATATTGATCTATCCGGTTCGGGTCATGTTTTTACAGAGGGTATCCGGAGAGGGCCGGCACTGCATTGATCTCTATGCTAGCATTTAGCCCTATACAGGGCCATGCGTGTCAGATTGACCCTGTCGCAACGGCTGTTTATAGTCAGCGCATACTGCATGGGGCCTGGCATGACCGAACATTATTTCAACGCACTGGAACACAAGATTGACCTGCTGCTTGCGCGGGTAGAACAGCTTGAGCTTGAAAACAGCACGCTGCGCGAACAGGACACCCGTCTGCGCGAAGAACGTGCTCAATTGATCCAGCTGAATGACCAGACCCGCAGCAAGGTTGAAGGCATGATACAGCGACTCAAGGCACTGGAGCAGAACTCATGAGCGCAGACGCACGCACTGTCACCGTCAAGTTGCTCGACAAGGAATATACCATCAGCTGCCCGGACGGAGCCGAAGCGGAGTTACTGGCCTCTGCCGACTACCTGAACCAGAAAATGCTCGATATACGTCACTCAGGCAAGATCATCGGCCTTGAGCGGATCGCTGTTATGGCCGCATTGAATATGTCGCACGAGCTGATCAAAAGCCGAGAGGAACAGCGTCAGGCAGTAGAGGTCAACCTGCGCCGATTGGGGCAGAAAATTGACCAGAGCCTGGCACGCAACAACACCTCCAAAGCGAATGAAAACTCTTCATCATCCTGAAAACACTTTATTTTCATAATTTTAAGCATCCTTAGCAGAAGCAGAAAGAATTACAAGAGCTGACATTCAGACAAGCACGCGTATAATGAAATCAGGTTCCTGGAGTGTTCGACAGTCGGTCAAGTCCCTCGAGCCGATAAGCAATACCCCGGCAGCGCTCAACTGGTATTGTGAGCATGTCCGCTTGACGGAAAGCCTGATATATCAGTAAGCGCTTCCACTCTGAACCTTAGGGTTCAGGGCCACGACCGACACCGGCACTCCGGGAAGCCTTTTACATCATGCAGGATCGCAAAACACTCCGCCGCGAAATGCGGGCCCGAAGACGGGCACTTACCCCCCAGCAACAGCGCACAGCCGGTCGCTGCCTTGCTCGAAACCTCGCCCGACAACTCTGGTTTGCCAAGGCTCGCCATGTGGCAATCTATCTGCCCAACGATGGCGAAATCGATACCCGACCACTGATAACCCTTTGCCGCACGCTTGGCAAAACGCTCTATCTACCGGTACTGCACCCGATCCGGCACAACCGACTCTGGTTTACCCCCTACGCCACAACGACCCGGATGCAGCTCAATCGCTACCGTATTCTGGAGCCTGTACTTCAGGGCAAGCCTGTTCGCCCTGCTGTGGCACTGGATCTGGTACTGCTGCCGCTAGTGGCGTTTTCAGCCGATGGTGGCCGTATGGGCATGGGAGGAGGCTATTATGACCGGACGTTTGCCTTCCGCCTGAAGGGCAATGGCATGCGCGGACCAAAACTGGTGGGGCTTGCACACGAGTTGCAACGAGTGAATCAGCTACCGATAGAAAGGTGGGACGTTCCGCTGGACGCGATCGCGACAGACTCGCGGGTTTACGCCATCAACTGTTGAAAACCTGCTGCACCATGGTGGCCAGTTGGAGATCGCTCTGTGAGATGCCAGTCATTACGGCACCTACTATGAACACAATCACGAGTACCAATACCAGATCCGGGCTTTTATTCATGATCGTCAGCAGTTATCCGATGGTTGCAGTTAAAGTTATGCTTTAAGTGTCAGCATAATCATGTGACAAACGCTAGTCTTTCACACGCAGCTTTTTTTTCAACCCCTTTGGCGGCACTTTTCCGGATTTTAACCTCTATTTTTTATATCTTCAGGGATATGTCGCCAAACGTGCCGAAAAATGGATGAAATAAGGTATTTTTTTGGCGACACTTTTAAAGAAGAATCAAAACTACGGGCAGCGTCAGCATTGAAATCATCGTCTGTGCCGTAATGATGCCCGCCATCAACTCGGCATCACCGCCCATCTGCCGGGCCAGAATATAGGCCGAAGTGGCCGTCGGTACGGCCGCAAATATCACTACTACACTGGTTGTCAGCAGGTCCAGCTGCCACAACCCGGCCAGCGCAAACGCCAGCAGCGGCAAAAACAGAAGCTTGATCAGACTGGCCGCGACCAGTGCCCTGCCGCCGCCACGCAAGGCCCGCAAGTCCAATCCGGCTCCCACCGCCAGCAGCCCCATTGGCAACGCCATACGCCCCAACAGCTCCAGCACCGAAGTTACACCCAAAGGCAAAGCAGCGCCCGAAAGGCTCAACGCAATACCCAGCAGACAAGCCAGAATCAACGGATTTCGAGCCAGTGTCATCAGCAGTTGACGCGGCGAAAACGCCTGCTCGGAAGTCAGTGCAAAAGCCAGGACGCTGAACAGGTTCAGCAGCGGAATCATCACGGCCGTTATCACCGCCGCCAGCACGATGCCCTCTGACCCGTGCAGCGCCGCAGTGACAGCAAGCGCAACATAGGTATTGAAGCGTACACTGCCCTGAAAAAAAGAGGTGAAGGCAGGTACCGTCAGACGCAACAGCGGTTTGCAGGCACAACAGAACAGAGCGGCCATAACCAACACAACCACAACCAGTGCCGCCAGCCGAATGGAGTCGTCACCTGCCAGCTGGGCATTGGCCAGACGCTCCACCAGCAAAGCCGGAAACAGCACATAATAGGTCGCCTTTTCTGCCGGCTGCCAGAAACCTTCACCTGGAAATCCACTGCGACGAGCCAGAAAGCCGAGCAGCAGGAGCGCAAAAACAGGCCAGAGGGCGATGATTATCGGCTGCATCTGATATACATTCCCCTACAAGAGACGGCAACACAGGTTGCTCAACCATTACCAACAAAGGCTGCATATAATGCTGACATCATTGGTTCTTACGGTCATCGGACCGGATAAGCCGGGGCTGGTCGGACTGCTGTCCCGCACCATTGCCGAGCATCAGGGTAACTGGCTGGAGTCGGGCATGTCACGCCTGGGTGGCAAGTTCGCCGGCATTCTGATCACTCAAGTGCCCAACGAACAGGCCGAGGCACTGATCAGCGCACTGGAAGCGCTGCAAACACAGGGACTCAGAGTCACGGCGGAGCGCAGCGAAGACGCCCCACCCGTAGCCGAGATGCAGCCGATGACACTGGAGCTGGTGGGGCATGACAAACCGGGTATTGTGCGCGAGATTTCACAGGCACTGGCCGCACGACACATCAATGTAGAACGATTGAGCACCGAGCTGACCTCTGGCTCAATGTCGGCGGAAGAGCTGTTCAAGGCCGAGGCAGAACTGTTGGCCCCGGCAGACCTGGATCCGGATGATCTGCAGCAGGCACTGGAAGCGATCGCCGGTGATCTGATGGTGGACATCACCCTGCGCTGACAGCAAAACCAAGACTGGAGCCACCAAACTGGCGGCTCTTCGACCACCGCGTCATTTTCAGTCGGCACGCGCCGCCAACAGGTCACGACCGCGAATCACCGCTGCCCGCACCTGATCCGGTGCCGTGCCACCAATGTGGTTACGCGCCGCCACCGATCCTTCCAGCGTCAGCACTGCAAACACATCATCGGCGATCACATCGGAGAACTGCTGTAGTTCTTCCAGTGTCATGTCGGACAGGTCCTTGCCGGTCTTGATGCCGTAGGCGACGGACAGCCCGACAATTTCGTGGGCATCACGGAAGGCCACGCCCTTGCGAACCAGATAGTCGGCCAGATCGGTAGCGGTGGAGAAACCACGGCGCGCCGCTTCACGCATCTGATCCTTACGCGACTCGATAGCCGGCACCATGTCACCAAAGGCACGCAGGCAGCCCTTCACCGTGTCCACAGCGTCAAACAGCGGCTCCTTGTCTTCCTGATTGTCCTTGTTGTACGCCAGCGGCTGGGACTTCATCAGCGTCAGCAGTGAGATCAGGTGGCCGTAAACGCGGCCGCTCTTGCCTCGTACCAGCTCAGGCACGTCCGGATTCTTTTTCTGCGGCATGATGGAAGAGCCGGTGCAGAAACGGTCAGGCAGGTTGATAAAGTTGAACTGGGCCGATGTCCAGAGTACCAACTCCTCCGACATCCGGGTCATGTGCATCAGCAGCAGGCTGGCAGCAGCGCAGAACTCGATGCCGAAATCACGATCGGACACTGCATCCAGGGAATTGCCCGCCGGAGCATCAAACTGCAGCAGTTCGGCGGTGTAGTGTCGGTCAATCGGATAAGTTGTACCGGCCAGAGCCGCGGCCCCCAGCGGCATGATGTTGACGCGCTTGCGGCAGTCGGCAAAGCGCTCATAGTCACGGCTCAGCATCTCGAACCAGGCCAGCAGATGATGGCCGAAGGTAACCGGCTGGGCGGTTTGAAGGTGCGTGAAGCCGGGCATGATGGTATCGGCTTCCTGCTCGGCCAGATTCAGCAGTCCTTGCTGCAGGCGGCTGACCTCGGCCAGAATCAGGTCGATCTCGTCGCGCATGTAGAGACGGATGTCAGTGGCGACCTGGTCATTGCGCGAACGACCGGTATGCAGTTTCTTGCCGGTGATGCCGATCTTCTTCGTCAGTGCAGCCTCGATGTTCATATGAACATCTTCCAGCTCCACCGACCACTCGAACTCGCCACGCTCAATCTCGACCCGGATCTCGCCCAGGCCACGGATGATTGCGTCACGTTCTTCCTCGGTCAGCACCCCCACCTTCGCCAGCATACGTGCGTGCGCCACTGAGCCCTGGATATCGTGCCGATAAAGACGCTTGTCGAAATCAACCGAAGCGGTGAAACGGGCGACGAATGCATCGGTTGGCTCACTGAAGCGGCCGCCCCACTGCTGATTGGTCTCTTTGCTCATACACCTCTACCTCGCTGACGCTGAATCGGCCCAAACAAGCGGACCGGTGAATGTCGATGAGTTGATTATACAGCCCTTTCCGACCAACAGCATGGTCAATACCGATTCCGGTTGCTGGCCAGCCAAAACCACCCAACCACAATACTTTAGTATTATTTTGAGACTTTAAATCTCATTTTAATTGACATAACCTCAAGGCAATATCATAAATAACGAGACTTATAGTCTCAAAATAACAAAAAGGAACTGATATGAAACCGTTCACACGCTCCCTGACCAAACACTCACTCGCCCTGCTGACCGGCGCCGTGCTGGCGTCCAGTTTCAGTACCGCCATTCAGGCCGCCGACGACCAGGTGCGCTGGAAAGTTCAGGCGGTGTTCAATACTAACTGGCCGGGTTTAGGCAACCCCATTCGCTTGGTCGAGGAGTCCCTGAAGGAAGCCAGTGGCGGAGAAGCCCAGATCAAGGTATACGAGCCGGGCAAAATCGTGCCGTCCTTTCAAATCACCGAAGCGGTCAAGAACAAACAGATTCCCGCCGGTTTCGCCTGGTTGGCCTACGATCAGGGCAAGATGCCAGCCGCCGCTCTGTTTGCCGCCGTGCCTTTCGGCATGGATCCTATGGGCTACAGCGCCTGGTGGTACGAAGGCGGTGGTCATCAGCTGGCCGAAAAGCTTTACGCCCCGCATAACATCCATCCGATCCTTTGCTCCATCACTGGTGCTGAAACAGCTGGCTGGTTTCGCAAGGAGATCAATACGCCAGAAGATCTCCAGGGCCTGAAGATCCGTTTTGCAGGTATCGGCGGCAAGGTACTGCAGAAACTGGGCGCCTCGGTCACGGTCATCCCTGGCGGTGAAATTTTCCCGGCATTGGAAAAAGGTGCCATCGACGCCACCGAATTCGCCACGCCGGCGATCGACGAGATGCTCGGTTTTGACAAGGTCGCCAAACACAACTACTTCCCGGGCTGGCACCAGCCGTTTACCGCGTCCCATCTGGTGGTCAACACCGATGTCTGGAACGGCCTGAGCAAACAGAACCAGACCCTGATCGAGACCGCCTGTACCGCCGCCACTTTCCGCGGCCTGGCCTACAGCGAATCTCTGCAGGGCGAAAAACTGGCAGGCTTCGGCGCCAAGGGTGTAACACCGCACCGCTTGAGCCCTGCACTGATGGAGGCACTGGAAAACGCCACCAACGAAGTGATGCAGGAAACTTCGAGCACCGACCCGATGTTCAAGGAGGTGTATACCTCGATTCAGGACTTCCGTCAGGGATACGACCAGTGGAAAGAGCTGGGATCGCTGTAAGGCGCTGCTGAATTGCCAGCGAAGGGGCGGGAGCCGCCCGTCCCTTCCTACTGTTCAGGTATCACCGGAGTCCAGACATGAATCAACTGACAACACCTGCCCCGGTCTACGCCGACGAGGCACCAAGCCCTGACAACTTCGACATGGAACAGCTGATCCATCACACCGAGCTGCCCCATACACGTCTGTCACGCAGCTTCGACGCGGTTATAGGCACAATCTCAGCCATCGCTCACTGGAGCTGGCCACTGCTTATGTTGGTCATCATGATCAACGTGGTGCTGCGCTACGCCTTCGGTGAGGGCCATATCGAGCTGGAGGAGCTGCAGTGGCACCTTTACTCCATCGGCTGGCTGGTCGGCCTCTCCTTCTGCTATGTGCTCGATGACCACGTCAGGGTGGACCTGTTGCATGAACGCCTTGGTCTGAAGACCCAGGCTGTTATAGAGCTGCTCGGCATCCTGTTCCTGTTGCTGCCCTTTGCCCTGGTCGTACTCTGGTACACCATCCCCTTTGTGCAGTACTCCTTCGAGATGAGCGAAATTTCCATGGCACCGGGCGGGCTGCCCTACCGCTGGGCGATCAAGGCGGTACTGGTGCTCGGCTTTGCGCTGCTGCTGCTTGCCATGCTGTCACGCCTGAGCCGTGTCTGCGCGCTACTGTTCGGTTTCCCCCGGACAATACGAATCAGCGAGGAGAAAGCCCGTGGAAATTAATGAAATTCTCGCCATCACCATGTTCGCCAGCTTTATTGTGCTGCTGTTCACCGGTTTCCCGGTTGCCTGGGTACTGGGCGGCGTGGCACTGATCTTTGCCATTATCTCCATGATGGCCGACCAGATGTGGGACGCCTGGATCGGCATCGACTGGGAATACGTTTCAATCACCGTACCCCGCATCTGGAACGTAATGACCAACTGGGTGCTGGTCGCCCTGCCGATGTTTGTCTTCATGGGCCTGATGCTGGACCGCTCCGGTATCGCCGAAGACCTGATGACCAACCTGGTGCGCCTGTTCGGTCGCGTCCGCGGCGGGCTGGCGATCACTGTCACCTTCGTCGGGCTGTTATTGGCGGCCTCTACCGGCATTATCGGTGCGTCCGTGGTGTTGCTGGCGCTGCTCGGCATCCCGATGATGATGCGTCAGGGCTACAGCCACGAACTGGCCTGCGGCACTGTCTGCTCCACCGGTACCCTGGGCATTCTGATTCCGCCCAGTATCATGTTGGTGATGATGGGCGACCGGCTGGGCGTGCCGGTGGGTGACCTTTTCCTCGGCGCACTCTTTCCGGGTCTGCTGCTCGCCGCGCTCTATATCGGTTACATCTTTGCCGTGGGACTTCTGCGTCCCCAGGCCGCGCCAGCCCCGGACGACGCAGAGCCGGTGACGCCGCTGCTGGTTGCAAAGGTGTTTGTCACCGTATTGCCTGCTGCCGGTCTGATCCTGGCGGTGCTGGGTTCCATCTTCGCCGGTATCGCCACCCCCACCGAGGCGTCCGGCGTCGGTGCCGCCGGTGCAACCCTGCTGGCAGTAATCAAGAAGCGCGTCAACCTGCAGGTGCTCTATGAAGTCTGCCGCGAGACCACCAAGACCACAGCGTTCATCTTCGCTCTATTGCTCGGTGCGACGGCATTCTCGCTGGTACTTCGCGGCCTGGGTGGTGACGAGCTGATCGAATCGGCGCTGACCGGTCTGCCGTTCAGCCCCACCGGCATCGTGATCTGCATTCTGCTGGTGACCTTCGTACTCGGCTTCTTCCTCGACTGGATCGAGCTGACCCTGATCATCCTGCCGCTGGTGGCCCCGGTGGTGTCCGGCCTCGGTTTCGATCTGGTCTGGTTCACCATCCTGTTCGCTGTCTGCCTGCAGACGTCGTTCCTGACCCCGCCGGTGGGTTTCGCCCTGTTTTACATGAAAGGCGTGGCCCCCGAGGGAATCACCGTCGGCACCATCTACCGTGGCGTACTACCCTTTATCGCACTGCAATTGGTAGGACTGTCGATCGTTTTCTACTGGCAGCAGATCGTGACCTGGCTGCCTTCCATGGCCTATTCAAACTGACCCTTTCGGAGAATAACAATGAGCAACCGAATCATTCTGCCCCGCCTGATGGAAGTAGGTGCCGGCGCCAGTCGCAAGGCTCCTGAAGTACTGGCGGCCTTGGGCTGCAGCAACCCACTGATCATTTCCGATCCGATGATGGTCAAGCTGGGTTATGTGGATAACCTGCAGGCAGCATTGAGCGAAGCCGGCGTTGCCAGCGACCTTTTTGCCGACACCCTGCCCGAACCCACTGAAGCCTCGATTCTGGCTGGTGTGGATAAAGTCAAAGCGGGCAATTACGACGCGATCATCGCCCTCGGTGGCGGCAGCCCGATCGATTCGGCCAAGGCGATCTCGATCCTGGGCAAGTTCGGCGGCCAGATGCGCGACTACAAGTTCCCGCGCGATGTCAGCGAGCAGGGCCTGCCGATCATCGCCATCCCGACCACCGCCGGCACCGGTTCCGAAGCGACCCGTTTCACCATCATTACCGATGCCGACAAGGACGAGAAGATGCTCTGCGTTGGTCTCGGCTTCATGCCGGCTGCCGCGCTGATCGACTATGAACTGACCCTGTCGGTACCGGCTCGCGTCACCGCTGACACCGGCATCGATGCCCTGACCCACGCCATCGAAGCCTATGTCAGCGCCAAGGCCAACCCGTACAGCGACAGCCAGGCACTGGCGGCGATGAAGCTGCTCGGCCCGAACCTGCGTACTGCCTATCACCAACCGGATAACCGGGAAGCACGCGAGGCGATGATGCTCGGTTCAACCCTGGCCGGCATTGCCTTCTCGGCCGCTTCAGTGGCGCTGGTACACGGCATGAGCCGACCCATAGGCGCCTTCTTCCATGTGCCTCACGGTCTGTCCAACGCCATGCTGCTGCCCACCGTCACCGCCTTCTCGCTGGACAGCGCGCCGGAGCGCTACGCCGACTGTGCCCGCGCCATCGGCGCTGCCCTGCAGAGTGACGATACCGATACCGCCAACGCCAAACTGATCGCCGAACTGTGCGCCCTCAACGAGGAGCTGGAAGTGCCGAGCCCCGCCGCCTATGGCATCGATGAAACGCGCTACTTCGAACTGCGCACCACCATGGCCGAGCAGGCACTGGCGTCAGGCTCTCCCGGCAACAACCCTCGCGTGCCCAGCGTGGATGAATTGATCGACCTCTATGCCGCTGTCTGGAATCAGCAGTAACAATAATTTTTATAACAAGACTCAGGAATATACTCAGATGACCAACGTGACTAACTTTATCAACAACACCCGCACCCCGAGCGAGTCCAGCCGTACCGCCCCGGTCTACAACCCGGCCACCGGCGAACAGAGTGGCACCGTCACCCTTTCCACCGCCGACGAGACGCGCAGCGCGATTGCTGCCGCCGAGGCAGCGTTTCCCGCGTGGTCCAAGACCCCATCTGTGGTCCGTGCCCGCGTCATGTTCAAGTTCAAGCAGCTGCTGGACGAAAACCGGGACAGGCTGGCCGAGCTGATCACCCTGGAACACGGCAAAGTGTTCTCCGACGCCCAGGGCGAAATTACCCGCGGCATGGAAGTGGTCGAATTCGCCTGTGGCATTCCCCACCTGCAGAAGGGTGAACACTCGCTCAACGTAGGGCGTGACATCGACTCCGACTCGCTGATGCAGCCACTGGGCGTCTGCGCCGGCATATCACCGTTCAACTTCCCGGCCATGGTGCCCATGTGGATGTTCCCAGTGGCAATCGCCTGCGGCAACACCTTCGTTATGAAGCCGTCCGAGAAAGACCCGAGCGCCACCCTGTTCATCTCCGAACTGCTGGCCGAAGCCGGCCTGCCGGCGGGCGTATTCAACCTGGTCAACGGCGACAAGGAAGCAGTCGACGTGCTACTCACCGATGAGCGCGTGCAGGCAGTCAGCTTCGTCGGCTCCACTCCCATCGCCGAATATATCTATGCCACCGCATCGGCCCACGGCAAGCGCTGTCAGGCACTGGGCGGCGCCAAGAACCACATGGTAGTCATGCCGGACGCCGATCCCGAACAGGTGGTCAACTCACTGATGGGTGCCGCCTACGGCTCCGCCGGTGAACGCTGCATGGCGATCTCGGTAGCGGTCTGTGTCGGTAACGAAGTAGCCGATAACCTGGTCGAGATGATGAAAACCGAGATTGGCCAGATGCGTGTCGGTCCCGGACTGGGTCAGGAGAAGGAGCCGCACATGGGCCCGGTGGTCAGCCGCGAACATCAGCAGAAAATCCTGGCCTACATCGATAGCGGCGTAGAGGAAGGCGCCACCCTGGTTGCCGACGGTCGCAACTTCACAGTAAACGGCCACGAGAACGGCTTCTTTGTCGGCCCAACCCTGTTCGACAACGTCACCACCGAGATGCGCATTTACCAGGAAGAGATCTTCGGCCCGGTGCTGGTGGTCGTGCGCGTCAACAGTTTCGATGAAGCCCTGCAGCTGATCAACGATCACGAATACGGCAACGGTACGGCCCTGTTTACCCGCGACGGCGACACCGCCCGCCAGTTCGAGGAGAACGTCAAGGTCGGCATGGTCGGCATCAATGTGCCGATTCCGGTGCCGATGGCGTTCCATTGTTTCGGCGGCTGGAAGCGCTCCGTATTCGGCCCGCTGAACATGCACGGCTCCGACGGTGTACGTTTCTTCACCCGCATGAAGACCGTGACCCGCCGCTGGCCTACCGGCATTCGCGCTGGCGCCGAGTTCTCAATGCCGACAATGAAGTAACCGTTTGCAGCCAGCCACACCGCCCCTGACGGGAGACTGTGGCTGGCTGGTCGCCGCAGAGGCATGCAACCTGATATGCCTTGCCACGACGACAGATAAAGTGGATTGCCCTGTCCCAACAAGGTACTGCTCTTGCCGCCCATGAGGCGGCTTTTTTTATGCCCACCCGTTAACACGATATACTGAATGCCTATTGCAACCTTGGACCTGACTAACACTATGAGCACCACACGCAGGGAAAAAGGCTCCTCGATTCTCCGGGTTCTGGAAATCATCGAAACAGTAGCCAGCTCCGGCCATCCGATGACCGCCGCAGAACTGTCGAAACAACTGGATATTCCCAAAGCCACCGGCCATCGTCTGATTCAAACGCTGGAAAAAGAAGGTTTTCTGCAGACCAACATGCGCGGTTTCGTCGTCCCCGGCGCACGTTTGCACCAGGTTGCGCTTGGTATCATCTACGCCAGCCGCCACAAGGCCCAGCGCCGCGCCATTCTGGAAGGACTCTCCGGCCAGATTCGAGAAACCATTGGCTTGGCGATTCCCGATGGCACGGAGATGCTCTATTTTGACCGCGTGCAGACCAACTGGCCCCTGCAGATCAATCTGCCGGTGGGCAGCCACACGCCTACTTGGTGCACGGCCAGTGGCAAGCTTTACCTATCCAACCTGCCTGCCAGTCAACGCAAGTTGATGCTTGAAAAGCTGCCCATGCAACAGTTTGCGCGCAACACCCTGACCGATCCCGCAGAACTGCTCGACGAACTGAAGCATGTCGCCGAACAACAATTGGCCGTCGACAATGAAGAGTTCATCGACGGCATGGTAGCGGTGGCCGTTCCAGTCAAGGATACACAAGGTCGCCTGGTTGCCTGCCTGTTCACCCACGCCCCCGTGATTCGCAGCTCACTCGATGACCTGCTGCAATTCGAGCCGCTGCTGCGTCAGGCAGCACATGAACTAGAGCAGGTAATCAGCGTACCAGAGCAGAGCTGAGGCATCAGTCAACCGCTGTGCCACTTTCTGTTACACTGCCGATCATTCAACTCGATCCGGTGGAGCCCGCTCCGGCTCGGCTCCGCCTGCTGACAAGGATTCAATCATGAGCAGAACCATTCGCATCGCCACCCGCCGCAGCCTGTTGGCACTCTGGCAGGCCGAATACGTCAAGGCAGAACTGGAGCTCCACCACCCCGGTATCCATATCGAGTTGCTGAAAATCGAATCCCGCGGTGACAAGATTCTCGATACGCCTCTGGCCAAGATCGGCGGCAAGGGTCTGTTCGTCAAGGAGCTGGAAAACGCCTTACTGGAAGGCCGCGCCGACATCGCCGTACACTCCATGAAGGACGTGCCGATGGAGTTCCCGCAGGGACTGGGACTACCGGTCATCTGTGTACGTGAACAGCCTACCGATGCCTTTGTCAGCAACCAGTACGATAACCTGGATGCTTTGCCGGAAGGCGCCATCGTCGGTACCTCTTCCCTGCGCCGCGAAGTACAGATACGTGAGCGCCGCCCGGACCTGGAAGTGCGTTTTCTGCGCGGCAACGTCCAGACCCGACTGGCCAAGCTGGACGCAGGCGAGTACGACGCCATTATTCTCGCCACCGCAGGCCTGTTGCGACTCAAGTTACAGGATCGCATCCGCCATGAAATGTCACCAGAAGAGAGCCTGCCTGCTGGTGGCCAGGGTGCCGTGGGTATCGAATGCCGCAACGATGACGCCGAACTGATCAAACTGCTGCAACCGCTGCATCACACCGACACCGCTGATCGCGTACTGGCCGAACGTGCCATGAACCGCCGGCTCGAAGGTGGCTGCCAGGTGCCGATCGGCTGCTACGCCACCCTGAGCGAAGACGGGGATGAGATATTCCTGCGCGGACTGGTGGGTCGCCCGGATGGCAGCAAGGTACTGCGCGATGAAATCCGCGGCCCTCGCGAACAGGCCGAGGCAATGGGTATTACTCTGGCCGATCGTTTGCTGGCCGCCGGTGCTGACAAGATTTTGGCCGAGGTGTACAAGGAACGTGGCTGAACCGATACAACCCCTGTGCGGACAGCGGATACTGGTGACCCGCCCTGCACATCAGGCCGAAGGCCAGGTGGCGTATTTGCGCGGACTGGGGGCTGAGCCCGTCTGCCTGCCCCTGCTGGAGATCATGCCCACCGGAGAAGAAGACGGTGCCGACTACCAGCAATGCAAACGCTGTATGCTGGACTTGGATCTCTATGACGGCGTCATTTTTGTCAGCCCCAATGCAGCACGCATCGGGGCCGACTGGATCGATCAGTATTGGCCGCAGTTGCCGGTTGGCGTGCGCTGGATCGGTATAGGCCAGCAAACCTGTGACGCCCTGGAACAGTTCGGCATCCATGCCTGGCATGCCGAGGGTGGCTTCGACTCCGAGACACTGCTGGCGGACCCGTCCATGCAGTCCGTGGCCACGCAACGCTTCCTGATTGTGCGCGCCGATGGAGGACGAGACATGCTGGCCGATACGCTGAGCCAGCGGGGCGCTCGAGTCGACTATGCCCATATCTATCGGCGCGTCTGTCCAGCCCATTCGACCGACATTATCCAAAGTACTATTTATGCACAGCCGATATCGGCTATCCTCATTACCAGTGGTCAAGCCTTGCAGAACCTGCTCACGCTGAGCGGAAGCACCGATGCAGGCCTGGCTGAAATCCGGATCATCGTTCCCAGTGCCCGCCTTGCCGAGCTGGCCCGTTCGCTGGGATTCACCCGAATCCGGGTAGCACAGGGACCGGACGACCGCAGTATGGTCGAAGCACTGCTACCCGCCTGACAATCGGAACCACCGGCATGAAAGAAACCCGCGACAATTCATCTGAACCAACCAATAAGCCCGCTGACGCACACGATGAGTCCAGCAGCAAGACAAAGGACTCCCCTGCTACGGATACCAGCAAATCAGCCGCTGAAACCACCAAAGAAAAACCGGAAGTCAACCAGGACGCTAATGCAGCCTCCAGCGCAGCTGCCGACAAACCTGCCAAACAGCCCCCACGCAAGCCGAAGGCTGAAAGTGAAAAACGCTGTGGCGCAACCTGGCCCGGCAAGCTGGCACTGGTGCTGTCGCTTATAACCCTCGGCGGCGGAGGCTATCTGGCTTGGGAAGGCTGGCAACTGAAACAACGGAACAGCCAGATGCAGGAACGCCTCAGCCAACAGGTCGAAACCGCCCTGGCCAATGGTCGAGCCGAAGTGGCCCAGACAGTCAGCAGTGTAAACCAGCAACTGGGACAGCTGCAGGCCCGCTCGGAAGCCGAAGCGCAGAATATCGCCGAGCTGCAGGATCGACTGACCCGGAGTATCCAGCAAGTCACAGCGAGCCGTGAGCTCAGCCGCAAAGACTGGTTGCTGGCCGAGGTGGAATATCTGTTGCGACTGGCCAATCAGCGCGTATTAATGGAACAGACTCCGAATGGCGCACTGACTCTCCTGAAATCGGCCGACACCATTCTCAGTGAAACTGATGACGTTACCATCTACGATGTACGCAAGGCGTTGGCCGCTGACATCGCAGCGCTGGAAGCAGTGCCCAGACTGGATAGCGAGGGGGTATTCCTGCGACTGGGTGCGCTCAACCGTCAGGTGGACAACCTGCGTGTGGTACCCGTCAGCGAACGACGTGAGCTGCCGCAGATGCTGGAAGAGATCACACCCGAAAGTGTCAAGCAGTCCTGGGGCGACGGTTTCAAGACCAGCTGGAACAAGGCAGTAAACAAGTTTGAGCAGCTGATCGTGATTCAACACCATGACGAGCCCATCAAGCCGCTGATGTCACCTGAGCAAACCTTCTTCCTGCAGCAAAACCTGCATCTGATGCTGGAACAGGCTCAGATGGCCTTGCTGCAGCGCAAGCAACAGGCTTTCGATAGCAGCCTGAGCAAGGCGCAGGAGTGGATTGCCACCCACTTCGACCCAAAAGATGCCACCACTATTGCCCTGCTCACAGGACTGGCTGAACTCTCCGAGGTAAACGTGGCACCAGAGCTGCCGGACATTTCCGGCTCCCTGAGCAGCCTCAAGGATTATCTCGGTCGCATGCAGCAGTTGCGTGAGGGAGGGCAGAACAGATGAAAAAACTGTTTATCATCCTTTTAATACTGCTGGTAGCCGGCGCCTGGGTTGGCCAGCTGATGGTGCAGGATCCAGGCTATGTACTGCTGTCATACCAGCAGACCTCGGTTGAAACCAGCCTCTGGGTGCTGTTGCTGATACTGGTACTCGGTTTTGCACTGTTGCACTGGCTGTTCAACCTGGTCCATAACATCCGTTTGCCGGGTGATCGTCTGCGCAGCTGGCGCAGTGACCGCAACCACCGCCTGGCGCGCAGCAAAACCCTGAAAGGGCTTGTGGCGCTGTCCGAGGGCAGCTGGTGGAAGGCACAGCGCTACCTGACACAGGCGGCACAGCGCTCCGACCTGCCGGTCATCAATTATCTTGCGGCGGCCCGTGCAGCCCACGAGCAGGGCGACAGCAAATCATCCGATGACCTGCTCAATCGCGCCCGCCAGTCAACCCCCGAGGCAGAGGTCGCGATCGGCATCACTCAGGCAGAAATGCAGCTGGAGCGTGGTCAACTGGAACCCTGCCTGGCCACACTGCTCCATCTGCGACGCCAGGCACCCAAACATACCCATGTCATCCGCCTGCTCAAGGAAGCCTATCTGAAGCTGGAGGACTGGAAAGGCCTTACCGAGCTTCTACCGGAGCTAAAGCGACTGCAGGCGATGAAAGATGACGAGCTGGAACAACTTGAGCTGCAATGTCACCTGCATCAACTCGAATACAGCATCTCCAGCCTGCCGGACGGAGCCGATGCACAGGAACGCCTGCGCAGCCTCAGCCGCAGCTGGCAGTCCATTCCACAGCCACTGCTGCGCAACCCGGTACTGGTCAGCCGCTATACTGATCTGATGATCGAGATCGGCGCCGAAGTGGAAGTCGAGAAAATGCTGCGTGACCTGATCAAACGCCAGTGGGACGAGCACTTGGTCAGGTTGTATGGCCGCATTCAGGGTGAAAATGCCGAGAAGCAACTGAATATAGCCCGCGGCTGGCTCAAGCAGCACGCCGACAGCCCTGGTCTGGAGCTGACACTGGGGCGCCTGAGTATGCGTAACGCACACTGGGGCAAGGCGATCAATCACTTTGAGCGCAGCCTTGAGCTGCAGCCCGACGCAGAGACCTTCAAGGAGTTGTACCGCCTGTTGCATCACTTGGGCGAAGACAAGCGTGCGCTCGATATGATGACACGCGATTTGCAACAGCTCGACAACTCACTGCCGGCGCTGCCTCTGCCTGCACCGAACAGCGAGAGCCATTGAGCCTGCCCCAAACGAAAACGCCCGGCAAAGCCGGGCGTTTTCATATCACTGGCAGCAAAATGAACTAGGCCGGTCGCGGCGCCCAGGCAAACACGTCAGAATGAACCTGATTCTCTGCCACCCCTTTTTCCATCAGTCGATCCAGCAAGGCATACACCATCCCAGGTGAGCCACAGGCATATACCGCCAGATCCTCGATACTGTCCAGGTCTTCGGCAATGGCATCCGGCATAAGCCCGGTACGCCCGGTCCAGCCCGGACTGGTTTCGGGTTCGCTCACCACCGGCACAAAATGCACATTGGCATGTTCATGCGCCCATTGCTGTGGAAGCTTCTCCAGATAAAGGTCTGCCTCCATGCGCGCGCCCCAGTAAATATCAATCCGGTTGCGGGCCTGATTAGCCAGCAGGTGTTCGATCATGCTCTTGATCTGAGCAAAGCCAGTGCTGGCAGCCGCAAATACAAATCGGGTTTCAGGCGTTACGTCAGCCATAGTCAGGCTTACAGCACCCTTGGGCAGCTCGATCTGGACGGATGGACTGGTTTGCAGATAACTGAGGATCATGGCATTGAACTCACTGCCCGGCACCTGGCGTATATGCAGTTCAAGGTCTCGCCCTTGATCCGGTGCCGACGCAATGGAAAAGGATGCCTTTTTCCCCTCCGGCAACAGAATATCCAAATACTGGCCGGCTCGATAATGCATCGACTCCGGGTCCACCGCTGTCAGACGCAGCCGAACCCGAAACACATCCTGATTCAGGGCTTCGAACCCTGTCACATCACATACTCTTGTTTCCAAAACATCACTCCTTGCTGCAGGCAACCGTAGCCGCCTGCCGGTATCAGTTGTCTAGAATACCCAGCTGATCCCAGATCTCGTCCACCCGTTGCTTCACGGCTGGGTCCATCTTGATCGGTTCACCCCACTCGCGAGTGGTTTCGCCTTCCCACTTGTTGGTGGCATCCAGCCCCATTTTCGAGCCCAGACCCGAGACCGGTGAGGCAAAATCGAGATAGTCGATCGGCGTATTGTCGATCATCACCGTATCCCGCTGCGGGTCCATACGAGTGGTGATCGCCCAGATCACGTCATTCCAGTCGCGAGCATTGACGTCGTCATCGCAGACGATGACAAATTTGGTGTACATGAACTGGCGCAAAAACGACCAGACACCCAACATGATCCGCTTGGCATGCCCCGGATACTGCTTCTTGATCGTGACCACCGCCATGCGATAGGAGCAGCCTTCCGGCGGCAGATAGAAGTCCACAATTTCGGGAAACTGCTTCTGCAGGATCGGCACAAATACTTCATTCAGCGCGACGCCAAGAATAGCCGGCTCATCTGGTGGCCGTCCGGTGTAGGTGCTGTGATAGATGGCATCCTTGCGCCGTGTGATCCGCTCTACGGTAAACACCGGGAAACGATCCACCTCGTTGTAGTAGCCGGTATGATCGCCGAACGGACCTTCGTCCGCCATCTCCTCGGGATCAATGTACCCCTCAAGAATAATTTCCGCGCTGGCCGGCACCTGTAGATCACTGCCAATGCACTTAACCACTTCGGTTTTGCCACCGCGCAACAGGCCAGCAAAGGCATACTCGGACAGGGTATCCGGCACCGGCGTCACAGCACCCAGAATGGTCGCCGGATCGGCGCCCAGCGCCACTGCAACCGGAAAGCGCTCACCGGGATGAGCCAGCTTCCATTCACGGAAATCCAGGGCGCCGCCACGGTGGGCCAGCCAACGCATGATCAGTTTGTTGCGACCGATCAACTGCTGACGGTAGATGCCCAGGTTTTGTCGCGGCTTGTCCGGCCCGCGGGTGATCACCAGTGGCCAGGTCACCAGCGGACCGGCATCACCGGGCCAGCAGGTCTGGATCGGAATACGGTAAAGGTCAACATCATCGCCCTCGATGACCATCTCCTGACAGGGCGCCTTACGCACCTGTTTCGGCCCCATGTGCAGCACCTGACGATACAACGGCAGCTTGTCCCAGGCATCCTTCATGCCGCGGGGCGGTTCAGGCTCCTTAAGCTGGGCCAGCGTCTTGCCGACCTCTCGCAGGGCCGCTACCGACGTCTCACCCATGCCCAGCGCCACACGTTCAGGAGTACCGAACAGGTTGCCCAGCACTGGCATGTCATAGCCCTTGGGGTTCTCGAACAGCAGCGCGGGGCCACCGGCCTTGAGGGTACGGTCGCAGATTTCGGTCATTTCCAGTACCGGGTCAACCGGCATCCGGATACGCTTGAGTTCGCCACGCGCTTCCAGCATCTTGATGAAGTCGCGCAGGTCCTTGTATTTGGGTGTCGACATGGGATCGCCTGTCCAAAGAATACGACTGGGTACATCCTGTACATAAAAAAGGGGTAAGTGATTAGCTTACCCCGCTTTCGTCGCCTTGGTTCACTACAGCAGGTGAATTCGGCTTACTTGCGCTTCATCGACAGGAAGAACTCATCATTGGTCTTGAAGTCCTTCAGTTTGTCGATCACAAACTCGGTAGCTGCGGAGTCGTCCATCGGATCCAGCAGCTTGCGCAGAATCCACATCCGCTGCAGCTCTTCTTCGCTGGTCAGCAGATCTTCACGGCGGGTACCTGAACGGCGGATATTGATCGCCGGGAATACACGCTTTTCAGCAATCTTGCGGTCCAGGTGGACTTCGGAGTTACCGGTACCCTTGAACTCCTCGAAGATAACCTCGTCCATTTTCGAGCCGGTATCAACCAGTGCGGTGGCGATGATCGTCAGACTGCCGCCTTCTTCGATATTACGGGCTGCACCAAAGAAGCGCTTGGGGCGCTCCAGTGCGTGTGCATCAACACCACCGGTCAGTACCTTGCCCGAAGATGGGATAACGGTGTTGTAGGCACGCGCCAGACGTGTGATGGAGTCGAGCAGGATCACCACATCTTTCTTGTGCTCGGTCAGGCGTTTGGCCTTTTCCAGCACCATTTCAGCAACCTGTACGTGACGTGACGGCGGTTCGTCGAAGGTGGATGCAACCACTTCACCACGAACGGTGCGCTGCATGTCGGTCACTTCCTCGGGGCGCTCGTCGATCAGCAACACGATCATGTAGCATTCAGGATTGTTACGGGTGATGCTGTTGGCAATGTTCTGCAGCATCAGCGTCTTACCGGCCTTGGGCGGTGATACGATCAGGGCGCGCTGGCCCTTGCCCATGGGGCACACCAGATCGATGACACGCGCCGTCAGATCCTCGGTACTGCCATTGCCGATTTCCATCCGCATGCGCTGTTGTGCAAACAGAGGCGTCAGGTTTTCGAACAGGATCTTGTTTTTCGCGTTTTCCGGGCGATCATAGTTGATCTCGTTGACCTTCAGCAGCGCGAAGTAGCGCTCCCCATCTTTCGGCGGGCGAATCTTGCCCGAGATGGTGTCACCGGTGCGCAGATTGAAACGACGGATCTGACTGGGAGATACATAGATATCGTCAGGGCCAGCGAGGTAGGAAGAATCGGCTGAGCGCAGGAAGCCGAAGCCGTCCTGCAGGATCTCCAGCACACCGTCACCGTAGATGTCCTCTCCGCTTTTGGCATGTTTCTTCAGAATAGCGAAGATCACGTCCTGTTTGCGGGAGCGGGCCATGTTGTCGAGGCCCATTTCGATGGCGATATCCAGAAGTTCCGGAACGCTTTTTAGTTTGAGTTCGGTAAGATTCATAGTATTCAGAGAAGCAGCCCAGAGTCGGCTGGTTACGGATGGAAACCGGATGGTTAGTCGGAAGAAATAAGGTTAAGGTCTTACTTGTGACACCCAGACAATGGATCGCCGGGCCGGTATGTGGAACCACTATAAAAGGTAAAACAAGACCTGTCCAGCAGAAGCTGGTGGAAAAACGCGACCGTTTCGCAGCCTGCGTGTTTCCACCGGGCCAGGCTCACAGATTGGCGTCGATGAAAGCCGCCAGCTGAGACTTGGACAGCGCGCCTACCTTTGTCGCTTCCACATTACCGCCCTTGAACAGCATCAGAGTCGGGATGCCACGAATGCCAAACTTGGGCGGCGTTTCATTATTTTCGTCGATGTTCAATTTGCAAACCTTCAGTTTGCCCGCATATTCCTTGGCGATCTCTTCCAGCACCGGGGCGATCATCTTGCAGGGTCCACACCACTCGGCCCAGTAATCTACCAGCACAGCGCCCTCAGCCTTGAGAACATCTTCTTCGAAGGAGGCGTCAGTCACATTGACGATATTTTCACTCATGGATCGATTCTCCAGTGCACGAGGTGCGTTTAAGACATTGTCAGGATGATAACACCTGCTCCCCACGCCTGCCACATCCTGTCCGTCGTACACTGCAGCACGACTGTCATCATAAAAGGGTAGCATCCGGCCCCCGTTAACCGGTATTTTTGCACTCTTGACCGCTGTAAATTGGGGAAAATCGCTGATGTACGCACAGGACACGGCTGCCGTGACGACCGCCGACACCTCTCTGCTGGCTGCCATCGATCTCGGCTCCAACAGTTTTCACATCATCGTTGCCCGCGTTTTTGCCGGCGAACTGAGCACACTGGACGTACTGTCGGAGAAAGTACAACTGGCTGCCGGGCTCGACGCCGAAGGCTGCCTGACAGAAAACGCCATGGCACGTGGGCTTGAGTGTCTGGGCCGCTTCGCCCAGCGGGTCGTGGACCTTCCCCGCCAATCGATTCGGGTAGTCGGCACCAACGCATTGCGCGAAGCTCGCAACAGTGATGACTTCATTGCCCGGGCCGAGGCCCTGCTGGGCACACCGGTTGAGGTCATCGCCGGTCGAGAGGAGGCCCGCCTGATCTATCTTGGTGTCTCGCATACTCTGGCCGATGATAGCGGCCGACGTCTGGTGGTGGATATTGGCGGTGGCAGCACTGAGTTCATTATCGGCTCCCGGTTTGAACCACGCCTGTGTGAAAGTCTGCAGATGGGATGTGTGAGCTATACCGACCTGTTCTTTTCCGGCGGCGAAATCTCGGCTGCCGCCATGCGAGAGGCACGCACAGCCGCCCTGCAGGAGCTGCTGTCAATCCGGCGTGACTATCGCCGCCTCGGCTGGAGCAGCAGTGTAGGAGCATCAGGCACCATCAAGGCCGCCCGTCAGGCCTGTATCTCTCTCGGCCTGAGCAATGACCAGATCAGTGCCAGTGGACTGAAACAGCTCAGCGAGTATCTGGTCAGTGTGGGGCATATTGATCGCATTCAGATTGATGGCATCAAGCCTGAGCGCTGTGCCGTACTGCCCGCCGGCATCGCCATTCTCGGCGCCATTTTCGAATCTCTGGGCGTCGAAAGCATGAGTTTTTCAGAGGGCGCCCTTCGTGAAGGCCTGTTATATGACATGGCAGGCAGACTGCGCCATGAGGATGTACGCGAGCGCACCATCACCGCACTGGCTCGGCGTTACCACGTGGATAGGCGTCAGGCCGCTCGGGTAGAGGCGACAGCACTGGCCGCTCTGGAACAGACAGCAGAGGCCTGGAAGCTGCAGGATATCGAGTACCGAGAATTGCTGAGTTGGGCGGCCAGGACCCACGAGATCGGACTCGCTGTAGCCCACAGCCAGTTTCACAAACACAGCGCCTACCTGCTGCAGCACTCAGACTTGCCCGGCTTCACCCGCCCCGAACAGCAGCAGCTGGCATTTCTGGTGCGGGGCCACCGACGCAAGTTTCCCAAGGATGAGTTTCGCAACCTGCCGCCTGCTCTGAAAGCATCCTGCCGCTACCTCTGTCTGCTGTTACGGCTGGCGGTATTGCTGCACCGCAGCCGCAGCAAGGCACGCCTGCCTGCTTTCAGGCTTAATGTGGACGGACATCGAATCGAGCTGGCACTCCCTCCGGGCTGGTTGGATCAACATCCCTTGACCCGGGCTGACCTGGAGCAGGAAGCCGGCTACCTGCGCAATATTGATTTCAAGCTCAAGATCAGCTGATGTATCGAGCCCTGCTGCATTCGATCAGAGAGATTCTGACTGACAGTTACAGGGTGATTCTGACCCTGTTCAAAGTGATGGTTCCGGCCATTCTCATCGTCAAGCTGCTGACTGAACTGGGGGCTGCTGAACTGCTGGGTCATCTGTTTGCGCCCTTGATGGGCTGGATGGGGCTGCCGCCCGAGGCGGGGTTGATCTGGGCCAGTGCCATGCTGACCAATATCTACACCGGCATTATCATCTTCTTTTCCACCACCGGCACTGAGCACTGGAGCATCGCCCAGGCCACCATTCTTGGTACCCTGCTGCTCAGCGCTCACAACCTTCCGGTTGAGATTCGCGTGGCACAGAAAGCGGGCTGTCGTGTCATTCCACAACTGCTGCTGCGTATCGGTGGCGGCATTGTTCTGTCTGTGCTGCTGCACCAGTTCTATCAGCACAGTGAAACCCTGCAGGCCGTCAATCGCGTCCCTTGGGTACCTCAACCGGAAGACCCAAGCCTGCTCGGGTGGACACTAGGCCAGTTGAAAACACTGGCATGGACTGCGGGAGTCATCGTTCTGCTGCTGACCGCACTGCGCCTGTTGCGTCTGCTCGGCATCGAGCGTCTGCTGGAATGGTTGCTGCGACCATTACTGAAACTAATTGGCATCGCGCCCGGCGCTCTGTCAATCACTCTGATTGGCATGACGCTGGGTCTGGCCTACGGCGGAGGACTGTTGATTCGTGAAGCCGAGCGAGGCGACATCGCACCGGCGGATATCTTTGCCGCCATCAGCCTGCTCGGCCTGTGTCACAGCCTGATCGAAGACACCCTGCTGGTCATGCTGGTCGGGGCCGATCTGTCCGGCATTTTCTGGGCACGGCTGGGGTTCGCCCTGCTGGTCATCGCTCTGCTTAGCCGCACCCTGAAACACCCACATTGGCAAAAACTACTGGTACGCTCTGTCGCGCCGACCACTGAACGCTAGCCCCGGATACAAGAACGCCCCGACATGCGGGGCGTTGCGTTTGGATCAAGTCCAGTTTCAGGCTTTGGGACCTGCCGCCAGAATCTCGGCGGATACACCATCAAACTTGGTGAAGTTGTTGACGAACTGTTTGGCCAGATCGGCTGCCGCTGCGTCATAGGCGGCCGGATCAGCCCAGGTATCACGCGGGTTAAGCAACTTGGTGTCAACGCCCGGAACCGCTGTCGGTACCGCCAGGTTGATGCCGTCCAACTGCACGGTTTCGCAATCCTTCAATGAACCGCTCTGGATGGCACTGATGATGGCCCGCGTAGTCGGAATGCTGAAGCGCTCACCGGTACCGAAGGAGCCACCGGTCCAGCCAGTGTTCACGAGGTAAACACGTGAGCCGTACTCTTCAATACGTTTCATCAGCAGTTCGGCGTACACATGCGCAGCACGCGGGAAAAACGGCGCGCCGAAGCAGGTGGAGAAGGTAGACTTGATGCCACCGCCAGAGCCCATTTCGGTTGAGCCGACCAGTGCGGTGTAACCGGACAGGAAGTGGTATGCAGCCGCTTCCTTGCTCAGCACGGATACCGGCGGCAGTACACCGGTCAGGTCACAGGTCAGGAACACGATTGAGTCCGGTTCGTCACCCATGTTGGTGGCAGAACGCTTGTCGACGTGATCGAGCGGGTAGGCGCAGCGACCGTTTTCGGTCAGGGATACATCGTTGTAGTCCGCCTTGCGACTGCCATCCAGCACCACGTTCTCAACGATGGCACCGAAGCGAATGGCGTCCCAGATGATCGGCTCGTTCTTTTTGCTCAGGTTGATGGTCTTGGCATAGCAGCCACCTTCCAGATTGAAGACAACGCCCTTGCCCCAGCCGTGCTCGTCATCACCGATCAGGTAACGCTCCGGGTCCGCAGACAGAGTGGTCTTGCCGGTGCCGGACAGGCCAAAGAACAGGGTAGTGGAGCCATCTTCGCCAATGTTGGCAGAGCAGTGCATCGGCAGCACGTCTTTTTCCGGCAGCAGGAAGTTCTGCACCGAGAACATCGCTTTCTTCATTTCACCGGCGTATCGCATGCCCGCAATCAGCACCTTGCGCTTGGCGAAGTTCAGGATGACGCAGCCATCGGAGTTGGTACCATCACGTTCAGGCTCACACTGGAAGCCAGCCACGTTCAGGATCTGCCACTCTTCTTTGCTCTTCGGATTGTATTCGTGCGGACGGATGAACAGGTTGAGACCAAAAAGATTCTGCCACGCGGTTTCAGTGGTCATTTTGACCGGCAGGTAATGACTGTGATCAGCCCCTACGTGCACATGAGAGACAAAGTGTTCCTTGTCAGTCAGATATTCTTCAACCCGGGTCCAGAGTGCGTCGAACTTGTCGGCGTTGAAAGGACGGTTGATATTGCCCCACTCGATCACGTCAGACGTGCTCGGCTCTTCGACGATGAAGCGATCCATCGGTGAGCGACCTGTACGCTGACCGGTGGTGACAACCAGTGCGCCGGTGTCCGCGAGGACGCCTTCGTTACGCTGAATCGCACGCTCGACCAGCTCAGCCGGGGTCAGATTCACGTGTACGCTAGTGACGGTTTCTTTGGTCATTACTGGATTCCCTTGGCTGTTCGCCAAACAATTACCTGAAAGCAAAAAAGGGCCACTGCGTTCCGGTTAACGCAGCTCGGGTTGTTATTTTTGGGGCCGTATTATTGCACAAAATCCGCCGGGATGGGACTGCCGGAATCATTCTCATTTAAAATCTTCCCCGATCCTACGGCCACCTTTCCAACTCACTGATTATTCAGTGCATTCTACCATCTTCGTCGAGATAGCCCGGTTCGCTGAACAATGCACGGATATCGGTTTCATCGAAATTATAGGTCTGATTGCAGAACTGACAGCCCACATCAATGATGCCGTTCTGCTCCTTGAGAATCTCCAGCAATTCCTCTTCGGTCATAAATTTCAGTGCCTCGGCGCTACGCTCGCGTGAGCAGTCACAGCGGAATCGAAGCGGCTGAGGCTCATACAGCCGACACACCTCTTCGTGGAACAGACGGAACAGCAGCGCTTCGTTGTCCAGCTGAAGCAGTTCTTCATCCTTGAGCGTAGAGGCCAGCATGCTGACCCGATTCCAGTCCTCATCTCCCCGCCCCTCGGCCGGCATAACCTGCAGCATCAGGCCGGCGGCGCGCTGCCCATCAGCGGCCAACTGAATTGAGGTACCCAGCTGCTCAGATTGTTCGAAATATGCCTGCAGGCACTGCGCCAACGTCTCATTTTCAAGCGGGACAACCCCTTGATAGCGCTGACCCTTTTCCGGTTCGATAGTTAAGGCTATACGACCGTTCTGCAGCAGTTGATCAAAACTCAGATCATCGCCCAGTTCTCCATCATAGCGGGCGATGGCGCGCAGATCCTGATGCCGGTTGCACTCAGCCATCAGCATCTTAACCTGCCCTTCCCCTTCAGCCTGCAACAGCAGGCGGCCTTCAAACTTCAGTGTCGCGCTGAGCATGCCGACGGCCGCCAGCATTTCCCCCAGTACCCGCTGCAGTACCGGCGGATAGTCGTGCCGCGCCAGCACTTCCTGGTAACTGGTTTCAAGTCCGACGACCACGCCGCGGACATCAATCTGTTCGAACAGAATGCGCTGGATCTGATCTGGGTTGCTCATGCAGGATTCCCGGAGATTTCTGCTCGTACCGCGTGAGTCGGCCGAGCGGTGTTGCTAGAATAGTGGTTTCGTAATTCTAGCTGAATGGACCGCTGATGATCACCCCGGAACCTGTCTTTTCCACTCGTTGGCGACCGCTGGCATTCATTTCGACTCAGCTGGTGGCGGCTCTGCTGCTGCTCAGCTTTGCCAGCGATGCTGGTCGTGAAATATGGCGCAGCATCGACCGATCGGTATTCTTTACACTCAACGGCTCACTGTTCCACAACGAGCCTTGGGCTCACTTCTGGGCATGGATGAACACCCGCGAGGTTGATGCCCTGTCAGCGGTTGTGATGCTGCTGTTTTTGATCTTCCCCGGACTGGGGGGGCTCAGACGTCATCAGCTTCAGGCTGCATTTACCGGTTTTCTGCTGTTGATGCTGTTGATGTTGCCGATGCGGGAGTTGTTATCTGAGTACGCACACAGCGCCGGCCTCAGTGGTCCAAGCCCGTCCCTGCAGTTACAGCCAGCCTATCTGTTCGGTGAACATCTGCCAGAGATCCCGGCCAAGGACAGTGCGTCTACCAGTTTTCCCGGTGACCATGCCAGTGTGCTGCTGGTCTGGGTCGGTTTTTTGCTGTTCATTCGGCGGAGCCCGGCAACTTTCTGCGCGGCAGGGCTAGGTATTTTTCTGATGTTGCCACGATTGTTTGGCGGAGCCCACTGGTTCACCGATGCTGCCGTTGGTGGCATGTGCCTGGCGCTGACCACCCTGGCATGGGCCTGGGCCACACCGGTTGCCGGCTGGCTCAACCGGTGGCTGCTGATGGGGCTGTCGCCCCTGTACCGTCTGGCCGGCCGCATTCCGCTGCTGGGAAGGCTGCCGTTTTTCAACCCAGGCCGCTGATCAGTCCCAATTGCCCTTGATCCGCAGCAGTTCACGCCGGCTTTTCTTGTTCGGCCGCTGCTCCGGCGCACTGCCCTGGGTCTTGCGTTCCAGTGCCCGCTGTTCGCGGGCGCGGATGCTGTCTTCGGTTTCTCGATACAGCTTTTGTGCTTCCGAGGCACCGCGACGCTGATCCGACAGCTCCAGTACTTCGACTGTTTTTTCGTCATTCCCCTGCCGCAGGCGGATCAGCGCACCGATCTCCACATGCTTGCTGCACTTGCTGCGCTGGCCATCGTAGTGCACCTTGCCACCTTCGATCATCTCCTTGGCCAGGGCCCGAGTCTTGTAAAAGCGGGCGGCCCAAAGCCACTTGTCCAGCCGCACGCCCTGGTGCGCCTGTTGAGACTTTTCGCGCTCCAGTTCTTCCTTATAGTGATGACTCATAGGGCTGCTATCACCTCGCTGAAATCATTGGTTGCATCGAATTCAGTCACTTGCCGCGCCGGCTGCTGCATGTCCGGTTGGGTGATCGACAGCAGGTGAGCGATACCGTACCGCCGTGCAGATGCCAGCACCGCCAGACTGTCATCGACCAATAGTGTGCGCGCCGGGTTGAAAGGCTCCACCTCCTGCAGTGTCTGCCAGAACGCCTGCTCTTCCTTGGGATAGCCGAAATCGTGCGAGCAGATCACCAGGTCCACCTGCTGATCGATACCGGTCACTTCGATCTTGAGGGCCAGACTGTCCCGGTGGGCATTGGTAGCGATCACGGTACGCCGTCCACTGCGGCGCAGCGCCTGCAGAAAGGCTTCGGCGCCGGGGCGGAAGCCGATTCGATCCATGATCTCCCGTTTCAGCTGGGCAATCGGCAGATCAAGCTGCTCGGTCCAGTAGTCCAGGCAGTACCAGCTGAGTGAGCCCTGCTCCTGCCGAATCCGCTCGTGCAGCCACTGGCGGGCATTCTCAAGCTCCAGTCCTCGCTTTTGCGCATAGCGTTGAGGCACCAGATCAAGCCAGAAGTGGGAATCGAAGTGCAGGTCGAGCAGGGTGCCGTCCATATCCAACAGCACAGTATCTATGGCTTGCCAATCAAGCATAATCAGGGAACACTCTGACAGGTAATAACAGTTTTCGGATATCAGTATGACCGCCAAGCCCGAGATTTTGAAGTTAACCAAAGTGGCCAGCAGCCGGCTGTTTCATATTGAAAGCATGCAGCTTCGTTTCAGCAACGGTGTTGAGAGGCACTATGAGCGGCTCAGAACCGGTGGTCACGGGGCGGTGATGATCGTCGCCATCAACGAACGCGACGAAGTGCTGCTGATTCGTGAATATGCCGCAGGGTTGGAGGAGTATGTCCTGACACTACCCAAGGGATTGATCGACCCCGGTGAGGATGCACTGACAGCCGCCAATCGTGAGCTGCAGGAAGAAGCCGGCTTCGGCGCACGCGAGCTGAGCCATATACGCCAGCTCACGGCGGCACCCAACTATATGGGGCACCGGCTTGAGGTGATTCTGGCACGCGATCTGTACTCCAACAAACTGGAAGGTGATGAGCCCGAGCCACTGGAACTGGTGCCCTGGCCCATGTCACAGCTGCCGGAGCTGTTCGACCAGGCAGAGTTTTCCGAAGGCCGTGCGATCGCCGCCCTCTGCCTGGTACAGCAGCGCCTGTCTCGCGCGGGATAGGCCTTGTTTTTTTCCCCTGCGCCTCAACATACCCATTGAGGTGCAATTGGTACAGCCCGTCTGCACTTCATAATACTGCTACAAACTGTGCCATGATAAGACGCCTTTTCGGTGCTATCATCAGGGCACCCAAGAGGTTTGGCCCCTGTCTGGTCCAACCTCACCAACAACAATCGGTTTTATGCTGAACCTGTCTCAATAAACAAGGTGATTACTATGAGCTTCGAACTGCCTGCACTGCCGTATGCGAAAGATGCACTGGAACCGCACATCTCTGCCGAGACTCTGGAATACCACCACGGCAAGCACCACAACACCTACGTTGTGAAGCTGAACGGTCTGGTACCGGGAACCGAGTTTGAAGGCAAGTCTCTGGAAGAGATCATCAAGACTGCTCCGGCTGGCGGCATCTTCAACAACGCGGCTCAGGTGTGGAACCACACCTTCTACTGGCACTGCCTGTCTCCGAATGGTGGCGGCGCACCGACCGGTGATATCGCCGATGCCATCGCCGTAAAATGGGGCACTTTCGAGAAGTTCCAGGAAGCGTTCAACGACAAGGCTGTGAACAACTTCGGTTCCAGCTGGACCTGGCTGGTGAAGAACGCAGACGGCACTCTGGATATCGTTAACACCAGCAACGCCGGTACACCGATGACCGATGGACAGACCGCTCTGCTGACGGTTGACCTGTGGGAGCACGCCTACTACATCGATTACCGCAACCTGCGCCCTGAATACCTCAAGAACTTCTGGGCACTGGTTAACTGGGACTTCGTTAACGAAAACTACAACGGCTGATCAACCTTGTCGTTTTGAAAAGGCGCCTGCGGGCGCCTTTTCTGTTTATACTGTCTGCGTTTCTCGCTCGGGAAAGGACACCTGACTGATGCTCGGATCTCACAAGCTCACGGCCCTGCTGCTCTGGATACTGCTGACAGTGATGTTGCTCGGCTTGCTGGTTCAGCTTGATCTGAGCGGCCTGAGCCGTCACCAGAGTGCACTGCTTGTCAACCTTGAGCAGCGATTGAATCAGCGACTGAACAAAACCGAGCAGCTGTTGCACCACATGGCTATCCTGACCGCTCGCAGCAGTCACGACCTGAGCGGCCTGTCGCAGACGCTGGAAGAGCTTCTGCCGCTCTCACCCGTCATCCACCGCCTCCACCTGCAGCAGCTGGTCACGGAAGACGAGATTTACGCATTCGAGCGGCAAATGCGACTGAAGTACCCCGACTTTCTTCTGCACGGTCTCAGCGCCATTACACCCGCCAACACTGAAACATCAGGAGCGGTCATCTATCAGCCTGTTATCCTTGCGTTGCCGGCCGGGCAGGGCGACCTGCCACCGCTGGGCACCGACCTGAGCCTGATTCCCGCCCTCAAGACCGCCATCGCCACCGCTCGCAATCAGTCACTGATAGCCTATTCGGATGTATTCAACCAGGCGCGAGGAGAGCCACTGATCGCTGCCTTTCTGGCTGTACCACAGGATCCAACCCTGCTGCTGTCAGTCGCCCTGCGCGGCCGTGACCTGCTCGACACAGAAATGCTGCCACCGGGCAGTCGTGTCAGCCTGACCTTGCCACAGAACGGCCCCCAGACTTTGTGGCAAAGTACCACGCCTGAAGCGGTGCTGTTTTATCTGCCGCGCCAGCAGACTGTAGGCAATAAACACCTGCAGCTAAGCCTGCTACTGGAATACCCGGTACGACTGGCCGACTTCAGCTGGGGGCTGGTACTGATCACGCTCGTCCTCAATACCAGCGGCAGCCTGCTGTTTTACGCCTGGTTGCGTCAACGGCAGGCTGCCACCATCAGTTACCTTGAAACACTTGAGATCCAGCGTCTCAAGCAACACCTTCAGACCCATTCAGAAGAACTGCAGCAGCAATTGCAAGAAAACCAACAGCTCACCCATCGCATTCTGGATATTCAGGAAAGGGAGCGGCGCCACCTTGCCCAAGAGCTGCACGATGAGCTGGGCCAATGCCTTACCGCTATACGTACCGATGCACGCATGCTGCTGCAGGATCATCCTGACAGCGGTGACAGCGTTAACCATCATGCCGAAAGCATCGATGCTATCGCACGACATATTTATGATGTCACCTATGATCTGATGCGCGCACTCCGCCCAACCCTGCTGGATGACCTGGGGCTGGTGGACGCAGTACGCGAGTTAATTCGCAGTCAGCACCTTGAACGACAGGGGGTTCAGCTGGAGTTGACCCTCAAGGGCGCCCTGAACGATATGGAGGAACGGCTCAACATCAATCTCTACCGCATGATTCAGGAGGCGCTGACCAACATCCAGCGGCATGCCAGCTGTACCGAAGTCCAAATCCGGCTACAACGCTCCGATGCCGACGAACCGTCCGACCGACTGGAGCTGGAAGTCCGTGACAACGGCTGCGGATTTGACCCATCCATCATCAGCCGCAAGGGGCGTTTCGGTATGCTCGGCATGCAGGCTCGGGCCAAGGCTCTGGGAGGAGATCTGACCATCAACAGTCAACCGGGTGACGGCACCCAGCTGCGACTTAGAATCCCTCTTTCTCAAGCAGAGGTCCGAGCTGCTTCCACACCGTCTGCAGCAGGATAGGCTGAGCATCACGATTGGGATGCAAGCCATCGCGCTGCATAAGTCGCAGGTCAGTTGCCACGCTTTCAAGCAGGAAGGGTACCAGTGGCAGCCCAAACTCTTCAGCCAGCTGTGGATAGATTTGATAGAACCTTTCTGTATATTGAGGTCCATAGTTAGGGGGCAGGCGTATGCCAATGAGCAGCACCTGCGCATCCGCCGCTTGGCTTAGCTCGATCATCTGGCGCAGATTCTGTTCCAGTATGCTCAGGGGGGTACCGCGAAGGCCGTCATTGGCGCCCAATTCCAGCAGTACCAGATCCGGGCGATAGTCCTGCAGCAGCCGAGGCAGTCGACTCAGCCCGCCGCTGCTGGTTTCTCCACTTATACTGGCATTGATCACCCGCCGGTGGCTATCACGCTGTTTCAGCTCCTGCTCCAGCAGGCTGACCCAGCCATCGCTTTGAGGCATGCCATAGGCGGCCGACAGGCTATCCCCGACCACCAGCAGGGTTTTCGCCTGCAGTGGAGTGACGCAAACAAACAGCAACAGCAGACAAGAGACCAGATAACGCATGCAGCACCTCGACAGTGGTAAACCGATTATTGAGGCTCACGATGTCGCAAAAAGTTTCAATACACAAGCGGGAAAGGTAGAGCTTTTCACCGGACTCAGTCTGAGTGTTGCCCCCGGTGAAAGCCTGGCCATTATCGGCCGTTCCGGAGCAGGCAAGTCCACTTTGCTCAGCCTGTTGGCCGGTCTCGATACCCCGACCTCAGGCCATGTCATGTTTGCCGGTCAACCGCTTGACCAGTTGGACGACCCGGCTCGTGCCGATATCAGGCTGCGCCATTTGAGTTTCATTTTTCAGTCCTTTCATCTGCTGCCGGAGCTGGACGCTCTCGACAATGTTCGCTTGCCGTTGGAGATTCAGGGTGCTGCAGATGCTGAACTACAGGCTCGCCACTGGCTTCAGGAGGTTGGACTGGGTGCCCGCATGGATCATTACCCCTCGCAACTGTCAGGCGGCGAGCAACAGCGCGTGGCGATCGCTCGCGCATTTGCGACCCGCCCCAGTGTACTGTTTGCGGATGAGCCAACCGGTAACCTGGATGACGAGACCGGACACCAGATTATTGAACAGCTATTCAGTCTCAATGCCAGCCAAGGTACAACGCTGATCCTGATCACGCATGATCTGGAGCTGGCGCGGCGCTGCCGTCGACGCCTGCACCTTCATGCCGGCCGTCTGGAAGAGGTGGTAGAATGAGCCTGTTGCCCCGACTAGCCCGGCGTCAGCTGCATACCCAGCTGCGCACCACTGAATGGCGTGCTTTGTTGCTGGCAACCTGGGTTGCCATCGCTCTGACGACTCTGCTGGCGGTCCTCGGCGACCGACTGGAACGAGGCCTGCTGCGTGAGAGTGCCAGCCTGCTGGGGGCCGATCTGGTGCTGAGCAGCAGCCGTCCGATTACGCTCAAGCGGCTGGATCAGATAGACTTGTCTGATGCACGCCACACTCAGGTTATCCAGTTTCCCAGCATGGTGGGACAGGGTGACGAACTGATGCTGGTTTCAGTACGTGTACTGAAGTCACCCTATCCCCTGCGGGGTGAGCTGGTCACTGAACCTGTGCAACAGGGCGAGATTCCCGGCCCCGGCGAGGTCTGGGCCGAACCCCGAGTGATGACTCAGCTGGGGCTTGAGCTCGGCGACCAGCTGGATTTTGGCTACGCAAAACTGACGCTCACACACCGGTTATTGGCCTCACCGGATCGGGGCTCAGGCTTTCGCAGCTTCAGTCCACATATCCTGGTCAATCACGCCGACCTTGAAGCCAGCGGCGTACTGGCCGAGGGCAGCCGTGCCGACTATCGCCTGCTGATCGCCGGCAGCAGCGAGCGGATACGTCAGCTTGATCAAAAGCTGCGGCCCACCCTCGCCGACCATGAACGCCTGCATGCACTGCAGGCTGACCAGCCCATGACCGGCAACGCGCTGGGCAATGCACTGCGTTACCTCAAGCTCACGGCACTGATCGCTCTGCTGCTCTCTGCCATGACCATTGTGCTGGCCCTGCGCCGGTTCGCACTCGGCCAGCACACCCGCAGCGCCCTGCTGCTGAACTTGGGCCTCAAGCCGGGCCAGCTGGTTCAACTCTACCTCTACCAGCTGCTAATGGCCTGGGCCATAACCTCCATTCTCGGCTTTATTACCGGCTACCTGTTACAGGCCGCTGTCTATCAGTGGCTGGCCGACCTTCTGCCACAATCGCTGCCCGCTGCCGGCTGGCTGCGCTGGCTGACTGGCCCGGCGTTGGGGTTGGCACTGCTGGTACTGCTCGGCCTGCCTCCCATTCTGCAACTGGCTCGCATTCCGGTCGCCCACCTCTTGCGCGGCGATCCGCCTCCACGGGATCGCATCGCCATGCTGCTGCAGGGGAGTTCTGCCCTGTTGCTGATCATCACCCTGCTGGCATTCCTGCAGGCACCGGCAGCGGCCATCAGCCTGTTGCTGTTTCTGATGATTGGCGGTGTACTGTTCGGCTGGCTGGCTCAATGGGCGCTGATCGCCAGCGCCAAACCGCTCGCTCGACGCCTGCTGTTGGGACGTCTGTTGTTGATGCGTCTGCGCCAGCAGCGTCAGTGGCACCGGCTGCAGGCCGCCGTGGTCGTTATGTTGCTCACTCTGCTCAGCGTCATCTGGATCAGCCGCTCCGACCTGCTGCAGCAGTGGCAGGCGCAATTCCCCAGCGACACGCCCAACTATTTTGTGATCAACATTCAGCCCTGGGAAAAGGAAGCGCTGGACCAATTTCTGGATGAGCAGTCGCTTGAAACCGAGCTTTACCCGATGATTCGCGGCCGCTTCACTGAGTTGAACGGCGCACCTGTTCAACCCCAGCTCAACGAGAAGCAACAATCACACAACACCCTGCGTCGCGAGCTGAATCTGAGCTGGAGCACTGAACGCCCTGAACACAATCCGCTGCAAGCGGGTGAGTGGTGGTCGGCTGACAGCACCGAGCCGTTGATCTCCATCGAAGGGGAGATGGCACAGGAGCTGGGACTCAAGATCGGTGACCGACTCGGCTTCGACGTTGGCGGAGTGCAGATTGAGGGGCGCATCAGTAATATTCGCGAGGTAGTCTGGACCTCCTTCCGCCCCAACTTCTACATCATTTTCAGTCCGGGTGCGCTTGAGGGAGCGCCCTCAACCTGGATCACCAGCTTCCACCTGCCGCCAGAGCGACAACAGGTGTCGCGGCAGTTGCTGCAGCAGTTCCCCTCGCTGACACTGATCGACATTGATCAGCTGCTGTCTCAACTATCGCAATGGTTGAAGCGGCTGGCCGACAGCTCGGCTCTCATACTGGCGCTGAGCCTCGGCTGCGGCCTGATGCTGCTCGGCGTTACCCTGCTGCAAGCACTGGAGCAACGCCGGTTTGAGTCAGCCCTGTTACAGACACTGGGAGTGACCGCAGAGCAGGCACGCCGCCTTGATCTGCTGGAGTTTCTGTTGATTGGACTGGTGTGTGGCGTATTGGCCAGTATCAGTGCCGAAGCCGTGCTGGCCAGCCTGCACCTGTATCTTCTGCAGATCGACCCGCGCCTGCACCCCCTGCTCTGGCTCAGTTTGCCACCATTCGCTGCCCTGTTATTCGTGCTGATTGGACTGTTGATTCGACGACCACTGCGGCTGGACCAATGCTACCGATTGCTGCGCTCAGGTTAGCCGGGTGCAGCAATAACCTTACAAAAAGAGCGCTTATTACCTTTGGCTATAAAAACCCTAACCCTTGAGCTATAATCGGCGGCCCTATGCTGATCATTAATTAAACAGTTCTATTGGATAAGGGTGAAACATGGCTCATCATGATGAAAACTTTCGTGACAGCTCCGGCTACGGCTGGATTCTGATCAACCTGGTCGCACTGGCCTGGGTAACCATGCCGGTGAGCATCGTGTTGACCAAGGTGGTTCAGTGGTAAACACCGGACTGGCCGCATGAGCTCACTCAAGATTGGTGAGCTGGCGCGCCGTTCAGGCCTCAGCGTCGAAACCCTCAGGTATTACGAGCGCCGAGGCCTGATCCCGCCCCCTGAACGCCTGCCTTCGGGCTATCGCGTTTACCCGCCTGCAATCCTGCAACGGCTGGCCTTTATCCGCCGCTGCAAGGGGCTGGGCTTTACACTCGAAGAAACGCTGGACCTGTTGCAACTGCAACAGCACCCCGAACTGGAATCGGCTGCCGTCAAACAGCGGGTCGAACAACGCATTGTTGATATTCGCAGCAAGGTACGTGACTTGCAGCAGATACTGGCAGCGCTGGAAGGACTGTCCGCCCTGTGTGACGGTGAAGGCTCAGCGGCAGACTGTCCGATACTGGCCTTTCTGGAGCAGGATAGTGACCCGCCCCGGCCTTGCCCGCATGATGCAGACAAGACCAGACGCTGATATCAGCGCTTGAGGGTTTGGACCCCTTCGGGCGTCCCCATCAGAATCAGATCCGCTCCACGTTGCGCAAACAGACCGTTGGTCACCACGCCAACAATATTATTCAGCTGCACCTCCAGCGCTTTTGGATCCAGAATTTCCAGATCGTGCAGATCCAGAATCACATTTCCGTTGTCAGTCACACAGCCTTCGCGGTACACGGGCTGTCCACCCAGCGCCGCCAACTGACGGCCCACATACGAGCGCGCCATGGGGATCACTTCCACCGGCAGCGGGAATGCTCCGAGCAAGTCCACCTGCTTGGACTGGTCCACTATACAAACAAACTCCTTTGCCACGGCTGCAACTATCTTTTCTCGCGTCAGCGCACCGCCACCGCCCTTGATCAAGTTCATGTAGGGGTCAAACTCATCAGCCCCATCAATGTAGAACTCCATCTGGCTGACTGAATTAAGATCCAGCACGTCAATACCGTGCCCGCGTAGGCGCTCTGCTGTAGCTTCAGAACTGGCAACAGCCGCCGCAAAGCGGTCTTTCACCTGCGCCAGTGCGTCGATGAAACAGTTGGCTGTAGAACCAGTACCGACTCCAACTATGCTGTCATCACGCAGTCGGGGTTTAATGTAGTCAACGGCTGCCTGCGCTACCGCCAGTTTCATCTTTTCCTGTGTCATCTTTGTGCCCGTCGCTGATTCAAACTGAGTTCGGATTATAGCAACCCTGGGTTGCCCTTGTAGACGCTGGGCAGTCAAGCCGATACCATTCTCTGATCCTGTGCCCTTTCGGGCCACCTGAACCGATGCTGATACCTGTCCCTATGCCACACCGATATATCAAGAAAATTCTCGAAGCGCGTGTCTATGATGCCGCCATCGAAACACCGCTGGACGAAGCGCGCGGCCTGTCTGAACGCCTTGGCAACCGAGTGCTGCTCAAGCGTGAAGACGAACAGCCAGTCTACTCCTTCAAACTGCGCGGCGCCTATAACAAGATGGTGCAGCTCACCGACGATGAGAAGGCGCGCGGCGTGATTACCGCATCTGCCGGCAACCATGCACAAGGCGTTGCCATGGCAGCCCGACTGCTCGGTGTTAAGGCCACCATCGTGATGCCGCGCACCACACCGGATGTAAAGGTGAACAACGTGCGCCGCCTTGGTGGCAAAGCGGTACTGATCGGGGACGCCTTTGACGATGCTCGCCGCCACTCGGAAAAGCTGATGGCTGAAAAGGGGCTGGTGTATGTCCACCCCTATGACGATCCTGAGGTGATTGCGGGCCAGGGCACCATTGCCATGGAAATCCTGCGTCAGGAAAGTGGTCATATTGATGCGATCTTCGTACCGGTAGGTGGTGGTGGATTGATCGCCGGCGTTGCCGCCTACGTCAAGTATCTGCGTCCGGAAACTCGGGTCATCGGCGTTGAATCGGTCGAATCCGCCTGCCTTGCACTGGCAAAGGAGAAGGGCGAACGTGCAATTCTGGACCAGGTTGGCATTTTTGCCGATGGCGTGGCCGTTGCCCAGATAGGCGAGCACACCTGGGAAATCTGTAAGGACCACGTGGACGAAGTGATCACCGTCTCGATCGATGAGATCTGTGCCGCCATCAAGGATATTTTCGATGACACCCGTTCGGTGTGCGAGCCGGCCGGGGCTCTGGGCGTGGCCGGGTTGAAGAAGTACGTTGCCCGTGAAGGCGTCAGTGGCCAGACACTGATCGCCATCGACTCAGGTGCCAATGTTAACTTTGACCGGCTGCGGCATATCGCCGAACGCTCGGAGCTGGGCGAAAAGCGTGAGGTGATCATCGCCGCCAAAATCCCGGAACGCCCCGGCAGCTTCAAGAAGTTCTGCACCGTACTGGGCAAGCGTAACATCACTGAATTCAACTACCGCTACAGCGATGATGATCAGGCGATCGTCTTTGCCGGTGTTCAGGTACGGCCGAACAATGACGGGCGTGAAGAGCTGCTGACAGAACTGCGCGAGCATCTGGATGAGGTGGTCGATCTCACCGACGACGAGACCGCCAAGCTGCATGTACGTTACATGGTCGGCGGTCACGCCCCGCAAAGCGTGGACAATGAAGCGGTGTTCCGCTTCGAATTCCCGGAACGCCCCGGCGCCTTGATGAAATTCCTAAGCAAGCTGGGCGGACGCTGGAACATATCCATGTTCCATTATCGCAACCACGGTGCCGCCTATGGACGCGTACTGGTTGGCATGCAGGTCCCGCAGACCGAGCGCAGCCAAGTGACCCGTTTCCTCGAAGAGATCGGCTACACCTGGTACGACGAGACCGACAACCCTGCCTATCAGCTATTTCTGGGCTGAGCCCGCTCGCACCACCGGACTCGGCCCCACCGGCCGATCCGGTGTCTCCGGCGAGACATCATAGACATCACGTGTCAGCGCCTGCAGGGTGAACAGCGCCAGCGACGCCAGCCCCCAGCTCAGACCCAGCACCACACCCGCATCCACAATTCCGCGCCAGGGCTGCTCCAGCAGTCGCACCAGCAGTATCAACAGCACAATGCCGCTGCTGAGGCAGATGGTGATGATCTGCCGACGCCGCTGGGCATGAAAGAATCCCATGCAGAACAAAGGTGCCAACAGCAGTCGCAGCGGCGTGACATGGCCTTTCAGGTAGCGGATTCGCGCAGCCGTGCGGGGTGAAAAGTTCTGCTGAAAGCCACGGTAGCCCTCTGCAAATCCCATGAAGCCCAGGCACAGTACCAGCGCCACCCAGTGATACCAGTCAAAACTGTCCAGCGGCATATCCAGCGCCATGCTGCCAAGGCGCCAGACGGCGCTGCCCAGCAGCAGGCAGATGCCGGTAAAGCCCCAGAATGCTGCGATTACTCCGAGCATCTTGTCTCTCTGTCGGATTCAAAAGGAGGGGCATTATAGCCTGAACCACCCGGTGGCAGAAAACAGCAACAAACGGGCGGCTTTCCACCCATTTCATCCATGACTACGGGTGATTCTCCGCCCATCTTGCGGTTTACCAGATCGCCTGCTCATCTCCCACCCCCCCGAAAAAGGCTGTTTGCCACAGATTGGCACGGAGCCTGCTTTACAGCTGTTACACGGCGCCCGGGCTTGCATCAGCCACTGCCGGATACAACAACAAGTAAAGGTACATCCATGGCGACCTACAACACATTGCTGTTCGCGACCGACTTCTCGGAAGGCGCAGAAAAGGCCGTAGAACATGCCCGCACCCTCGCCACACTGACCGGTGCACGACTCCATCTGCTGCATGTGATCACGGAGCTGTCCGACCAGCGCCGCAAGCGCATTCCCGCTGACGTGATCGATACGTTTATTCATGAGGTCACAGAGGTGGCCAACACGGATATGGAAGCCTTCTGCCAGCGGCATTTTGCCGATGCCGAATCTCAGGGCATTCAGCTGACCCATGAGGTGATGTTCGGCAGTGGCTACACCGACATCATCGAGGCCTCCAAACAGCTGGGTGCCGACATGATCATTCTGGGTACCCACGGCAAGACCGGTATCGAAAAAATACTGGTCGGCTCTACAGCCGAGCGTGTGGTACGCCACTCCCCCATTCCCGTTTTGACCGTCAGGTCCTGAGCCTTATCAGGTCACTGGAGCACAACCGCAAGACAACAAGCAACACAACAGGAGAAATACAATAATGAATATTCTGTCCAAGAAATCACTGGTCGCCGGCTGTATCGGCGCTGTCATGGCGACCACCGCAGCATTAGCCGAAGATCGCAGCGATTGGCCCAGCAGCATTACGGTGGGTACCGCAAGCCAGGGTGGCACTTACTACATCTATGGCGCCGGCTGGGCCAATATGGTCGGTGAAGCCCTGGGTATCTCGGCCGGTGCAGAAGTGACCGGTGGTCCGGTTCAGAACGCCACTCTGGTACAGATGGGCGAGCATGCCTTTGGCATGGTCACCACCGGGCCGCTGGTAGCAGCACTGCAGGGCAAGAGCGCTCTGGCACCGGGCATGTCCCATGAAGATGTCCGCGCTGTATTCCCGATGTATCAGACCACTCTGCAGATCATTGCCCTCAAGAGCTCAAGCATCGACTCCGTGGATGACCTGGATGGCAAGACCGTGGGTGTTGGCCCTGCCGGCGGTACCGCTGACATGTACCATCCGCAGCTGTTCAAGAAACTGGGGCTGAACGTCAGCACCCGTAATGGTGGTGCGGCCGATCAGGCCGGTCAGCTGCAGGATGGCCTGATTGACGCCTTTGCCTTTGCAGCCGGCGTGCCGATCTCGGCCTTCAACCAGCTGGAAGCCCAGGCTGATGTGAACATCTTCTCCTACTCGCCGAAGAACATCGAAAAGATCGCAGCTGATTACCCTGAGCTGAGTGCCGGTACCATCCCTGCTTCTGTTTACTCTTCACTGGATGAAGATGTATCTGCGCTGTCACTGTGGAACTTTGCCATCACCCATAAGGACATGCCGGAATCGCTGGTATACGGCGTAACCAAGACCGTGATGGAAAACAACGACCGCATGCTGCAGATCCATGGTGCGGCCAAGGAAACCCTGCCGGAGAACTACAAGTACAACACCATCGTGCCCTGGCACGCCGGTGCAGTCCGCTGGTTCGAAGAGAACGGCTATGAAATCCCGGCAAACATGAAGGATTGATTCGCTCAATAGGGACGTTTGCCCGCGCTGCCGGACCACTGGCCGGCAGCGCTCAACATGGCTTAATGCAGGTCCATATAACATGACAGACAAAACTCCGGCATCCGCCGATGCCGCAGCAGACAAAATCGGCGCAGAAGGCGTAGCCGATGTTCCGCTTGGTCATAACGAGCGGGATCTGAGTGGCGCAGTTGGCAAGATCATTTTCTTCACCTGTGTGTGCTACACACTGCTGCACCTCTACGCATTGAACGTATCCCCCATCGAAACCTGGGCATTCCGCATCATCCATGTCGCAGGCGGCCTGGTGGTGGGGTTTGCACTTATCGCAGCTTTTACCCTCGACCGACAGACACAACCAGCGCCGCTGTCGCCACTGCAGTGGGCCGCCCGCGTGCCAACCAGTCTGGCTATCGTTTTGGCCGCCGCAGGCATCGCCTATGCGTGGTTCAGTCGTATGGTGCTGGGTGAACTGCCGCCCAACTGGCTGTTGCCTCAGGTTGCCTGGGCACTGGCACTCGGAACCGGGGCCGCTGTCATCAGCAGCTGGATCTGGCGTACCGGCCATAACCGGCATATTTTCTGGGCTGACCGGGTTTTGATGCTGTCGGCCATTGTTGTTGCAGCCTACCTGTTGTTTGTTCTGGGTCGCTGGCGCATGGCTGCAGGCACACCGATGGCGGGCCAAACCGAGTTTCTGGTAGCACTGGCCGGTGTCGTTCTGATCATGGAACTGACACGACGTGTCGCCGGTCTGGCCCTGATTATCATCACGGCGGTATTTCTGGCGTACGCCTTTGCCGGCCCCTGGCTGCCGGGTATTCTGGAGCACCGTGGCTACTCCATGCAGCGTTTCTTCACCTACATCTACACCGATAACGGCATTCTCGGCCCAACCACCGCGGTATCATCCACCTACATCATTCTGTTCATCACCTTCGCCGCCTTTTTGCAGGCATCGCGTGTAGGTGATTACTTCGTCAACTTTGCCTTTGCCGCGGCCGGTCGCGCCCGTGGCGGCCCGGCCAAGGTGGCAGTATTCGCATCCGGCTTGATGGGCATGATTAACGGTACCTCGGCAGGCAACGTGGTGGCCACCGGCAGTCTTACCATCCCACTGATGAAAAAGGTCGGTTACCACCCACGCAGTGCCGGTGGTATCGAAGCCGCCGCCTCCACCGGTGGCCAGATCGTCCCCCCCATCATGGGAGCAGGCGCCTTTATCATGGCGGAAGTGACCGGCATTCCCTACACCGATATCGCCATTGCCGCTTTGATCCCGGCTGCACTGTATTTCCTGTCGATCTATTTCATGGTTGACCTGGAAGCACGTCGCGAAGGGATGTCAGGCCTGTCGAAAGACCAGCTGCCAGTGTTCAGCCAGATGATCAAGCAGGTCTACCTGTTCCTGCCGATCATCATTCTGGTCTCCACGCTGTTCATGGGCTACTCGGTTATTCGGGCCGGTACACTGGCTATGGTGAGTGCCGCCGTTGTCTCCTGGCTGACCCCCTACCGCATGGGCATCCGCGCGCTGCTTGAAGCCCTGTCGCTGGGTGCGCGCATGGCGATTCCGCTGATCGCTGTTTGTGCCTGTGCCGGCATCATTGTCGGGGTCATCAGTCTGACTGGAGTGGGCGCTCGCTTCGCCTCCATGCTTTTGGGCATTGCGGATGCGAGCCACATGCTGGCGCTATTCTTCGCCATGTGCATCAGTATCCTGCTGGGCATGGGCATGCCAACCACGGCCGCCTACGCCGTCGCGGCATCCGTGGTGGCTCCGGGTCTGCAGCAGATCGGCATTCCGCCGCTGGTTGCACACTTCTTCGTGTTCTACTACGCGGTACTGTCAGCCATCACACCGCCTGTTGCACTGGCCGGATACGCGGCTGCCGCGATTTCCGGAACAGACCCGCTGAAGACTGCCGTGACCTCGTTCAAGTTCGGTCTGGCTGCGTTCATCGTGCCATTCATGTTCTTCTACAGCCCCGCATTGCTGATGCAGGGCGGCTGGGGTGAGGTCCTGCGCGTGTTCATTACCGCTTCGGCCGGCATCTATCTGCTGGCCGCCTCGATTCAGGGTTGGTTCCTGAACGGCAGTGTCAACCGTGTCCAGCGATGCATGCTGCTGGTAGCCGCTCTGGCGATGATTGCCGGTGGCCTGCTCACCGATGCTATCGGTATCGGCCTGAGTGCACTGGTACTGTTCTGGCAGCTGGCAACACGTCGCACTGCTCTGGCCAGCTAGCCCCTGGATCCGTGGTAATAGTCAAGGGCGCCCCCTGCCGGGGCGCCCTTTTTCATTTCAGGGCACAGGGCTCACAAGTAGCTGTGTTAACGGGCCTGAAGTTGATCCGGGTCTGTAGCGGTTCAGCGTTTTTTCGCTTAGGATCTGGTAATGTGAATACACAATTAGTGTCTGCCCCCTGTCACATAACAACCTCCAACCTAAGATCGGGACGGGATACAGTGAAAAAAGGTCTGTCGATACAAAACAAGGTTAACCTCTCGCTGATTGCTGTATTTCTGATTATTCTCATCAGCTCTTTGACCACCATATATCGCAGCGAAACCTTACTGGTTGACAACGTTGTTACCCGTTCGACTCTTGACTCGGCCGATTCATACTTCGACAGCATCAACATGCTGATGCTCAGTGGCGCCATGGCCAACCGTGGCACACTACAGCAAAAAATTCTTTCCAACCCAGCCATCACTGAAGCCCGCATTATTCGTGGTCAACAGATCACAGACGTGTACGGCCCCGGTACTCCAGATTCGATGCCGGTTGATGAGTATGATCAACGAGCCATGCGCGGCGAGCAGGTGATTGAAGAACTTAACGATGAGCAGGGGCACCGCCTTACCGTCGTCACGCCAATGCGTGCCCTGTCTGATTACAAGGGCACCAACTGCCTGCTGTGCCATCAAGTGGAAGAAGGTGAAGTGGTCGGCGCCGTTCGTGTGACCTATTCCTATGAAGCGCTGGACAAGCAGATCAACAGCAATCTGATCAGTGTTGCCCTGATCGAGCTGGCACTGTTCGTTGCCGGCATCATCCTGATCAGCCTGCTTCTGCGTCGTATCGTGGTCACGCCGGTGAACCGCCTGGCCGAGACCATTCATGCCATTGAGCGCGACAACGACCTGAACCAGCGCACTCCGGTCAGCTCCAGCGACGAAATTGGCGAAATGTCGGCTGCTTTCAACTCGATGCTGGAAAACATCCACGACAGCATGCAGCATGTTCGTCAAACCGTGGCACAACTGGCCGACTCAGGCAGCCGTATCAGCAAAGTCGCTACCGAATCGGCCTCGGCTGTACATCATCAGCAAATGCAAACCAGCTCAGTCGCTTCGGCCATGGAGCAGATGGAAGCCGCCACGCGCAGTGTTGCGGCCAGTGCTGAAAACACGGTGTCCGCATCCAATATGGCGCTGCAGGAAAGCAGTGACGGCGCGCGCGTTACTCAGCAGGCCATTACCGCCATTACTCGTTTGCAGCAGGATATAGACCGCGCAACCCAAGTGATCCAGAAACTGGACAGTCAAAGTCAGAATGTGGGGACGGTGTTGGAGGTGATTCAGAAAATCGCCGAGCAAACCAACCTGCTGGCCCTGAATGCGGCGATCGAAGCGGCTCGAGCCGGTGAACAGGGTCGTGGCTTTGCCGTGGTCGCGGACGAGGTACGGACACTGGCCAGCCGGACTCACAACTCTACCGAAGAGATCAATCACATCATTGCCGAACTGCAAAATGATGCCAAGGAGGCCGTGACCGTGATGCAACAGGCACTGGCAGCGGCAGGCGACGGAGTCGAGCAGGTACAGAAGACCAACTCTGCGCTGACCAATATCACGGAAGAAGTCCGCGTGATCAACGACCTTAACCATCAGGTCGCCAGTGCCGTCCGCGAGCAGAGTGAAATGGCCAGCAGTGTGGAACGCAGCATCAGCGAGATCAGCAACAGTGCAGAAGACACCGCCGAGCGTTCCGAACATCTGAACCGTGTTTCAGATGAGCTGGAACAGCTGTCAAAAGAGCTGGAGCAAATGCTCAGCCGCTTCAAGCTCTAAACCCCGCTGGTTGCCAGCCAAATCCATCAAGTTTGGCTGGCAACCGACTCTGGTGTCGATCGATTACTGCTTGTAATCACGCTTGTCGAGGCCGTACTTTTTCATCTTGTCGTACAGTGTCTTGCGTGGCAGCCCCAGGCTTTCCTGGGTGTCCTTGATCGATCCTCCGTGTCGCCCAAGTTCGGTATGGATCAACATTTTCTCAAACCGCTCCACCTGCTGCGGCAGGCTCATCTCCCCGACCGAGTCAGGGTCGCTGATCGGACGATTATCGAAATCGAAAGTACAGCCCTCTCCCAGCAGAACATAGCGTTCGGCCAGATTACGCAACTCCCTGACGTTACCGGGCCAATCATGCAGCATCAGGCTATGCATGCGCTCGGCTGACAACGATGGCATTTCACGCCCGTACTGGGAAGATGCCACCAGAGCAAAGTGCTGGAACAGCAGCGGAATATCCTCTCGCCGCTCCCGCAAGGGCGGAATATCCAGTTTGACCACGTTAAGACGGTAGTACAGATCCTCACGGAAGCGGCCTGCCGCCACCTCCTGCCTGAGGTCCACCTTGGTGGCAGCGATGACACGCAAGTCCAGCGGAATCAGCGTATTCGAACCCAGTCGTTCGATGGCACGCTCTTCCAGTACACGCAGCAGCTTGATCTGCAGCGCCATCGGCATGCTTTCAATCTCATCCAGAAACAGCGTACCGCCGCTGGCGTGCTCAAACTTGCCGATGCGACGCGTTTTGGCATCGGTAAACGCCCCTGCCTCGTGGCCGAACAACTCACTTTCAATCAGGTTTTCCGGCACGGCACCACAGTTGATGGCAACGAAATTGTGCTCACGCCGCGGTCCGTGTTCATGCAGATAGCGCGCCAGCAGGTCCTTGCCACAACCGGTTTCGGCATGAATCAGGATGTCTGCCGGCATCCCGGCAACAGAGCGGCTGGTACGACGCAAGGCGCGCAGGATGGGGGTGTTGCCAATGATACGCGGGCCCGGCACGTTCTGCGCTTCAAGTTCATCCCGCAACTGGCGGATCTCCAGTGTCAGATTGCGCTTGTCCAGTGCACGGCGCACAACATCCAGCAATAGCTCAGCTGCAAAGGGTTTTTCAATAAAATCGTAGGCCCCTTCGCGAATCGCGCTGACGGCCATGGAGATATCACCATGCCCTGTAATCAAAATGACCGGCAGGTCTGCGTCAACCTGATGGATGCGGCGCATCAGCTCCAGTCCATCGATTCCCGGCAGGTTGATATCCGTGATAACCACCCCTGGCCAGCCCTCGCTGACGCGCTCGAGTGCTGGCTCAGCGCGTTCCAGCGTCGTCACTTCATATCCGGCCAGCTCCAGCGTCTGTCCAGCCGCCACACGGATATGGTGTTCATCATCGATCAAAATAACCGGCAGAAGATCAGGCTTGTTCATTGTGAATCTCCATCCATGCCAGCCTCGGCGGGCTGGGCCAGCAGCAGTTCAAGGGTGAACATGGCACCACCTTCGGGATGATTGGCCGCAGTCAGGTGCCCACCCAGGTTTTCAATAATCCTGTGGGAGATCGATAGCCCCAGACCCAGGCCCTGACCACTTTGTTTGGTGGTGTAGAAAGGCTCAAATACCTGCTGTGGATCTTCCGCCTCAATGCCAGGACCGGTATCGTGCAGCGAAAGCCTTATCCGCTCACCCTGCTGTTCCAGACCAACCTCGATTCGTTTGTGCACACACGACTCCATTGCCTGCATGGCGTTGGCCAACAGGTTAACCAGCACCTGCTCCAGTCTGAGCGTATCGCCCAGCACATGGATCCGAGACAGCCCTGCCGGCCAAACGATTTCAACACCCTGCTGGCCCAGGCGCCCATACATGATCGACATGGCTCCATCCTTAACGGCCTGCAATGACACCGGCATCGGACGGCCACTGCTTTTGCGAGCGAACTCTTTCAACGGGTGGATGATCCTCGCCATTCGGTCGGTCAGCCCGGCTATCTCTTTCAGGTTATCCCCAACCCGATCAAACCGTTCCAGGCGCAGGAAGGCCTGAGCATTATCGGCATAATTGCGGATCGCCGTCAGTGGCTGGTTCAGCTCATGATTAATCCCGGCCGCCAGTTGGCCCAACACTGCCAGCTTGGCGGTCTGTACCAGTTCGTTCTGGGTACTCTGGTGCTGTTCCATCTCTTCCAGCAAGCGGGCGTTGGTCCGTGTCAAATCGGCCGTTCGCTCTTCAACACGAGTTTCCAGTACATCCCGTGCCGCCTGCAGGGCCTGCAGTTCACGAACTTCAAATTCACGTCGCTGCCGCACAATACGCCAGCGAGCCTGAATAAACAGCACCAGCAATAACAACGCTATACAGACAAAACCCGCCAACACAACGGCCTGCAGCACGGCCCGATCCACGGGAGTGGTGCGCGCAAAGACCGCCACGTTCAGGCCAGTATCAGGCACCGGCTTGGTCAGCAGCAGGAAATCCTCACTGCGCTGGGCAACCGGATGGGATGCCTGATCACCTGTCCTTCGCAGGGTCACCCGTTCAGCCCGCCCTCCCTCCAGCGTCTGGTGGCGAACCAGCTCCAGCGGCTCCAGTGGCTGTCCCAGATAACGCTGGCTCTGTTGAATGCGCTGCAGATCCTGTGAAGACAAACCGCCCAGTGCATGGAACTTCCACTCCGGCCGAGTCGTGATGACAATAACGCCATCTTCATCGGTCACGGCAATATCGATGATCGGATCGCTCCAGTCCTGTTCAACCTCATTCAGGTCGATCTTGACCACGATCGCACCCGCAATCCGCTCACCGATCCTGACCGGCCAGGAAAAATAATAGCCACGCTGGCGAGAGGTCGTTCCCAGCGCGAAATAGTGTCCGGCCTTGCCTGCCATGGCATCACGAAAATAGGGCCGGAAGCCGAAATTCAGCCCGACAAAGCTGTTCTCCCGGTTCCAGTTGCTCGCGGCCTGGGTGACGCCCTGCGCATCCATCAGGTAGCTGTCTGATGCCCCCAGGATACGCGTTACCTGTTCCAGATAGAGGTTCGTATGCTGAATAACATCGGGATTTTCCGGTTGGGCTAGTGCTTCCATGAAATTGGAGTGGGTTGCCAGCAGCCGTGGCAGATCCTTGTACCGATCCAGCTTCTGCTGCACACTCAGGGCATAGCGGTTCAGATCCGATTCGGCCCGACTTTGCAGTGCTTCCAGTGCTTGTCGCTGACTCAGCTGGGCCGTTTGCAGCAACACCAGTACCAGCACCAATAACCCCAGCAACAACGACAGGGGCCGGTGGCTGCTGCGCACGGCGGAATTCACCTGCCGCCCCTAGAAGGGTAGTCAGCCACCGGTTGATTACCCGCCAGCGCTTGAAAAAACAGATGCAGAATCATACTTTAGTCGCAGCTCCCGTCCCATCCTCGACCATGAGACCCAAACAGATGCTTAAGCGTACCAAAATTGTTGCCACTCTGGGCCCTGCTACTGACAAAGCCGGCGTAATTGATGACTTGATCCGTGCCGGCGTAAACACGGTACGTCTTAACTTCTCACACGGCAGCGCAGCCGATCACCGCCGCCGGGTGGATGCCGTGCGTGCGGCCAGCCGCCGCACCGGTGAGTCCGTGGCCCTGCTGGGTGACCTGCAGGGCCCAAAGATTCGCATTTCCCGCTTCAAGGAAGGGCCTATCCAGCTGGCGATCGGTGATCGCTTTACACTGGATGCCGCCATGGATGAAACCGCTGGCGACCAAAACGCTGTCAGCGTGGACTACAAGGCACTGCCGCAGGATTGCAGCGCAGGTGACATTCTGTTGCTGGACGATGGTCGCGTACAGTTAAAGGTATTGGAGATCAATGGCAGTCGCATTGAAACCGAAGTAACGGTCGGCGGCCCTCTGTCCAACAACAAGGGGATCAACCGTCAGGGCGGCGGCCTGAGTGCCGCTGCACTGACCGACAAGGACCGGCACGACATCAAGGTGGCCGCCGAGCTGGAAATGGATTATGTCGCCGTTTCCTTCCCGCGTACCGCCGAGGATCTTAACGTCGCGCGTGAACTGCTGGAAGCCGCCGGCAGCCGCGCCGAAATTATCGCCAAGGTGGAGCGCGCCGAAACCGTAGCCACACCCGAAGCGCTGGATGAGATCATCAACGCCTGCGACGGTGTCATGGTGGCGCGGGGCGATCTGGGTGTAGAGATCGGTGATGCAGAACTGATCGGTGTGCAGAAACATATCATCAAGCGTGCACGCCAGCTCAACCGCGTGGTGATCACCGCCACCCAGATGATGGAGACCATGATTCTCAACCCGATGCCGACCCGTGCCGAGGTGTTCGATGTGGCCAACGCCATTCTCGACGGTACCGATGCGGTGATGCTCTCGGCGGAAACCGCCGCCGGCAACTACCCGGTAGAAGTGGTGCAGGCGATGACCCGTATCTGCCAGGGTGCCGAAAAGCATCAGCTGTCGCGTCCGGCCCCTGTAGCACCTGATCACCTGTGTACCCGCACCGACGAGGCGATTGCCCGTGCTGCCATGTACACCGCCAACGGCGTGGAGAACATCAAGGCAATCATCTGTCTGACCGAATCCGGTTCGACCCCATTGTGGATGTCGCGCATTCGCTCCGGCATCCCAATTTTTGCCCTCACCCGCAATGACCGTACCCTGCGTCGCATGGCACTTTACCGTGGCGTAATGCCGATGTTTTTCGATGCCACCGCCGTCAGTGAAGAGCGCCTGAATGACGAAATTCTGGCCGGCCTTCAGGCTCGAGAACTGCTCGGCAGCGGCGACCGCATCATCTTGACCCGCGGCGCCCGTCTCGGCGAGCATGGCGGCACCAACTCGCTGCAGATTCTGCAGCTCCCCTGAGTCTGAACACGAGCGCCCATGACAATCGAACAACAACTGGCTACCGAGCTGAGCATCCGCCCGACTCAGGTAGCAGCTACGCTGGCCCTGCTGAACGAAGGCGCCACTATTCCCTTCATCGCCCGTTACCGAAAGGAGCAGACCGGCGCCCTGGATGATACCCAGCTGCGCCAACTGCATGAGCGGCTGGGGCAGCTGCGAGAGCTGGAAAGCCGGCGCGAAGCGATTCTTGGTCGTCTGCGTGAACAGCAGCAGCTGACACCGGAGCTGGAGCAGGCCCTGCTGACGGCCGACAGTCGCGCCCGCCTTGAAGATCTCTACTTGCCCTACCGCCCCAAACGGCGCAACAAGGCACAGGAAGCACGTGAGGCAGGACTGGAGCCGCTGGCGCTGGAAGCCCTGCAGCAAGGGCAATTGCCCGTAGGCAAGCTGGAGCAGTTTCTCAACTCTGAAGCCGGTTTTATTGATGCTGACACAGTGGCCGAGGGCGTGCGCCAAATCTTGCTGGAGACCCTGAGCGAGGATGCCGAGCTGATCGGCGTCCTGCGCCAACGACTGTGGCAGCAGGGCGAGTTGCAGGTTCGTGCAGCCCGTGGCAAGGCGGATCCGGACAGCAAGTTCCGTGACTACTTCGACTACGCCGAGCCGATCGCGCACGTACCTTCGCACAGGGCACTGGCCGCGTTGCGCGGGGTAGCCGAAGGCGTACTCAAGGCCAGCCTGCAGCTGCCGGAAAATCTTGCCGGCTGGCCGGAAGAGCAGATGGCCAAACGCCACCATCTACGTCCGGCCCAGCTCGACAGCTGGATGCTGCAAACACTGCAGCAGACATGGCAGAAAAAAATGCGCCCCTCGCTGGAGACCGAGCTGATCAAACGTCTGCGTGAACAGGCTGACCTGGCCGCCATTGAGGTCTTTGCCCGCAACCTGCAGGATCTGTTGCTGGCTGCTCCGGCCGGGGCCCGCGCCACCCTTGGGCTGGACCCGGGCCTGCGTACCGGTGTCAAGGTGGCGGTTATCGACGCTACCGGCAAGCTGGTCGACTACACAACCATCTATCCACATGTACCACAACAGCAATGGGACAAGTCCCTCCACACACTGACCACACTGGCAAAAAGGCACCAGATCGAGCTGATCGCTGTGGGTAACGGCACCGCCTCGCGCGAGACCGAGCAGCTGGCACAGGCAGTGTGCAAGGCATTGCCGCAGCAGAACATTCAGGCCGTACTGGTCAACGAGGCGGGAGCCTCCATCTACTCGGCATCCGAACAGGGGGCGGCTGAATTCCCCGATCTGGATGTCACCATCCGTGGTGCTGTATCCATCGCGCGCCGGCTGCAGGACCCTCTGGCAGAGCTGGTCAAGATCGATCCCAAGTCGATCGGCGTCGGCCAGTATCAGCACGATGTCGATCAGAGCCGCCTAAGTGATGCGTTAACCGGCGTGATTGAACATTGCGTCAACCATGTCGGTGTGGACGTGAATACCGCCTCGGCAGCCCTGTTAAGCCACGTGGCAGGCCTTAACCGCACCACGGCAGAGAACATTGTCGCCTGGCGCGATGCCAATGGCGCTCTACGCAACCGACGCCAGCTGCTGAAGATTCCGCGTCTTGGACCAAAAGCGTTTGAGCAGTGCGCCGGCTTCCTACGCATTCGTGAAGGTGAAGAGCCACTGGATAACTCGGCGGTACACCCGGAGAGCTATCCTCTTGCCGAAGCGATTGCCGACAGCTGCAAGTTGTCACTCAAAGCCCTGCTGCAACAGCCGGAGAAACTGCAGCGGGTCGACAGAGCCCGGCTGGAAGCACAGGGTTATGGCACCTATACCCTTCGTGATGTGATCGCCGAGCTGGAAAAGCCCGGCCGTGACCCACGTCCGGAGTTTCGATCGGTACAGTATGCCGCCGGCGTCGAAACCCTGAAGGACCTACAGCCTGACATGGAGCTGGAAGGTGTCGTTACCAACGTGACCCACTTCGGCGCCTTCGTCGATATCGGAGTGCATCAGGACGGGCTGGTGCACATATCTCAGCTGTCCGACCGCTTCATCAGCGATCCACATACAGTGGTCAGCAGCGGCCAGATCGTACAGGTCCGAGTGCTGGAGGTAGACGAAAAACGCAAGCGGATTGCGTTGAGCATGAAGTCAGGCTCCAGCAAGCAGCCAACCGGCGCGACGGGACAGTCCTCCGCCCCGCCGTCTCGTCCGGCACCAGCTGCTGCAGGTGGAACTCTGGCGGACAAACTGCGCGCGGCCGGCCTCAAACAAGGCCGTTGACAGCAAGCGGATGCATTTAAACCGGGGCAGGGCGTATAATGCGCCCCTTCAACGCAAGTGACAGGAATGATGACGGTGCTGGCAACTCTGGAACACCAACTTGAACTTCTGGCCCGCCAGGGCTGTGCCAACCTCCTTACCCGGACCCTGCAGGGCATCGAGAAGGAGGGCCTGAGAGTGCGTCCTGACGGGCAGATCGCACAGACACCCCACCCTCAAGGATTGGGGTCGGCACTGACTCACAAGTACATCACGACCGACTACTCTGAAGCGCTGCTGGAGTTCATCACCCCGGTACACGAAAGCCCGGAGTCTGCACTGGCGTTTCTTTCCGATCTGCACGCCTTCAGCTGGCAGCAGCTCGGTGATGAGCAGCTATGGTGTGCCAGCATGCCGTGTGAAATTGCTGGAGAGGATGCGATCCCCATCGCCAACTATGGCAGCTCAAACGTGGGCAGGCTCAAGCACGTGTACCGTCAGGGGCTGAAATACCGTTACGGCAAGATGATGCAGACCATTGCAGGCATCCACTACAACTTTTCCCTGCCGGAAGCCTTCTGGCCACAGTGGCAGGCGATATGTGAAAACAGTGACAGCCTGCAGGAGTTTCGCTCTGCCAGCTACTTCCGTTTGATCCGCAATTTCCGTCGCTACGGCTGGCTGCTGCTGTATCTGTTCGGAGCCTCTCCGGCACTGTCCGCCTCTTTCATGGCTGGACGGTCTCACCAGCTGGAAACACTGAATGCGAACACGCTCTATCTGCCATGGGCCACCTCCCTGCGTATGAGCGATCTGGGCTATTCAAACAAGGCTCAGGCATCACTGCAGATCTGTTTCAACCATCTGGACAGTTACGCCGACTCGCTGCAGCAGGCGATTCACACTTCGCACGCGGCCTATGAAGACATTGGTGTCAAAGTCGATGGCGAATACCGTCAGCTGAACACCAACGTGCTGCAGATCGAAAACGAATACTACAGTGACATCCGTCCAAAACGGGTGACACAGTCCGGGGAAAAGCCCGTGCACGCCCTGATCAAGCGCGGGGTTGAGTATATAGAGGTACGTAACACCGATATCAACCCACTGCTGCCCCTGGGCATGGATCTGGATCAGGCCCGCTTCCTCAATGTCTTCCTGATCAGCTGTTTGCTGGGACAGGCCGATGACCTGGACGAAGCCGAGTGCCGGATGGTGGCTGAAAACCACAGCCGTGTCGTCAACCGCGGTCGCGAGCCGGGTCTCAAGCTGCTGACGCCCGCCGGTGAAGTCAGCCGTGAGGCGCTGGGCTACCAAGTGCTGGAAAAAGTGGCCAAAACCGCTGCGCTGCTGGACGATGCACAGGGCACCGACCACTACCGCCGATCTGTCTCGCTGCAGCGCGCCAAGCTGGAAGACTCCGCGTTGACGCCATCGGCCCAAGTGCTTAAAGCCCTGCGTGAAAGCGGCATGGGCTACAGTGAATGGGTACTGGCAATCAGCTCAGAGCATCGAGCCAATCTTGAGCCCCTTATCGACCCCGCCGTGAAGCAATCCCTGCTGGACGAAGCCGCTCGCTCGCTGACGGAGCAGGCTGAACTGGAGCAGGCCGAACAACCGCCGTTTGACCAGTTCCTGGCCGACTACGTGGCACGCTGAAAACTACTGGGTTACAAAGCTGGTAAAAAAGAGGTCGGCCACATGTGTGTTGCCGGTCTCTTCCTTCAACAGCTGCTGTACCGTCTGCAGGGCCCGTTCTGCCAGTACCTGCTGGGCGGCGATGCTGCCTAGATCTTCTTCCGTAACACCCGAAAACAGAAACACCAGATCATTGCGGATGTGCGCAACGTGAGCATTGACGGCATGATGCGCTGACGGGGCATCCACCTGGATCGTCACTTCAGCCTTCAGGAAACGAACCGGTCCCGGGCCACCGTAGTTGGTCACAAAAGGCTTGAGCTCAATGTAGTTGATGTAGTCTTCAGCTGTTTTTTCCGCCTGCGCAGGCAGGCTGACACTGGCTGCCAACAGCAGTAATGCCAGCATTTTGCTTTTCCACATCCCAAAACTCTCCGCATCGTGTGTGCAAAAACTCAGTATACCGCTGCACGGTGCGCAATCTCCATGCCTTCGGATGCTTGTTGCACCCGCTGGCTGCCTGGCAGTAGTATTGAGGCAGTCAATCGGGAGGGATCGAACATGCTGGAAAAATGCCGCGACGCCAAAGAACGCTGGGGTGGTGTCAGCACAATCATTGATCACTGGCTGGAGGAGCGACAGCAGCTGATTTCGGTGTTCGTTTCCCTGCAGGGTCAGGAGGCCGGTGCCCCACTCAACAGTTCCCTGTCAGAGTTTTGTGTACTGCTGATGGACTACCTGTCTTCAGGCCACTTCGAGGTCTACGAGCAGCTGCTGCGAGAAGGCAGTGAATTCGCTGACGGCAGTCTCGAGCGCTCTCAGGCAATCTTTCCGAAAATTCAGCCTTCCACTGATGCATCGCTGGATTTCAACGATCATTATGGCAAGCTGGAACGCCCCACCTTGCGTCAATTGTGCCAACTTTCGAAAGATCTGTCGGCACTTGGCGAGGCCCTGGAGGAGCGTTTTGAGCTGGAAGATCAACTCATCGAAACGCTGCACAACGCCCACAAGGACATGGTGTAGCCGTGCAACGATCCGTCTGCCTGCTGTTGTCTGCATTCGCTCTTGCCGGCTGTGACGGCAGCGCTCACTCGCCAAGCCGCTGGCTTGAGCTGACCGAGCAAAGCGGTGCCTACAGCACGGCCATTGCCCCCGACGGAGGGCATGCACTGGTCGGTGCCGTGACCCATGGTGGCAGTCTCTGGGATCTGAATAATGAAGCGCGCCTGTATGACTGGAACCACCAGCCTGGCGTATTCTCGGTGTTACCGGCGGTGGACTTTTCCCCCGATGGCCGCTACGCCCTGACTGCAAACCCACAGGATCTTGTGCTGTGGAGCGTCGATACCGGCATGGCAGAAGGCTTCTGGAGCTCACCCGGCGAAATTCTGGCGGCCGATCTTTCCAGCGGCGGTGCCTATGCACTGCTTGGGCTGGCCAACCATGAGGCGGTCTACTTCGATATTCGCAACGGCGGTATCCGCACCAGCCTCCGCCACCAGGCGCGGGTACGCAGCGTCGCCCTCAGTGGCGACGAGCGCACGGCCCTGACCGGGGCTGATGACTACAGCGCCCGCCTGTGGGATCTAGACAGCGGCCAGATTCTGCAACAGGTGAAACTTGGCAATACGGTCGACACTGTTGCACTTTCACCCAATGGTCGCTTTGCGTTCAGTTCCGGCAGTTTGGATCAGGCACTGGTCTGGGATACATCCAGCGGCGAGACGTTGTTTCACCTCAGTGGGGGCGAGACCCTGTTTCCACGCAAGCTCAGCTATCTCAGCGCCCGTTTTTCGGACAACAGTGATCGCCTTCTGGCCGGACGTGCAGATGGTACGGTAGAGCTCTGGGATGTAAACCGGGGCGAGCTGATCAAACGCTGGAAGGGACACAAGCGAGCCGCCTACGGACCTACCAGTACCGGTATCATTGCACTGGCGTTTGGTGCGGACGGAAACAGCTGGCTGGCTGCAGGGTCCAACGGGGTCATGAACTGGCTCAGGTAGGACGGTACAGCTGGTGACAGGAGCAGCAGTGGCCGGCGAGCCCGCTGCCTCTGTCTGAAGGCAGCGGGCTCACCCTGACCGGAACAGCCTTACTCTGAAGGATTCACTTCCAGCAGCTCCACTTCGAACACCAGTGTCTCGTTCGGGCCGATCGCATTACCCATACCACCCGGGCCATAAGCCAGGTCTGCCGGAATCACCAGGCGGCTTTTGCCACCTTCTTTCATCAGCTGCAAGCCTTCGGTCCAGCCCGGAATCACACCATCGAGCGGGAAAGAAACCGGCTCATTGCGGGCGTAGGAACTGTCAAACTCAGTACCATCAATCAGGTGGCCACGGTAGTGGACCTTGACGGTATCCGTGGTTTTGGGGCTCTTGCCCTCGCCGGCTGTCAGAACTTCATACTGCAGCCCTGAATCAGTGGTTTTAACACCTTCCTTCGCGCCATTTTCAGCCATGTAGGCGGCGCCCTTGGCGCTGTTTTCATCGGCCAGCTTTGCCATCGCCTGACGCTGCTCTTCCATCTTGCGACTCTGGAACGCCTGCATCACCTCGGCAACCTGCTGCTGATCAAGTGCCGGCTCCTCGCCGGAAAACACAGCTTCGACACCCTGGCTGAATGCAGTGATATCCAGCTCTTCAACATCCGCCTGGATACGCTCGCCCAAAATCAGCCCCAGGCTGTAGCTCAGTTTCTGCTGTTCAGTTTCCAGTGCCTGTGCCTGCACTGTTGCCGTTGTGGCCAGTGCTCCACTTAGAGCCAGTGCCAGCATGCTTTTTTTCATCATGTGAATCCTTAGTGTTGTTCGGACATGTTCTTGTTAGTACATCTTGCCCGGAGGAAAGTTCAGTCATCATCAAGCAGTGCAATCGCAGCCGACTGCAGTTGCAGCAGAAGCACACCTGAGACCCGATTGTAGGGTTCGCCGAGCGCCTGCTGCAGGTTGTGCCGGAACAGCGCCGCGCCCACCTCACTGTCAGGTAACCAGCTCTGGCCATCTTGCCACAGCAGCATGAGCTCCAGCTGCTCTGCCACCAGCTCCGCCTGACGTAAAGCTCGATAACAGGCTTCAGCCTCAGGCAGCGCGGCCAACTGCTCACGCACCCTGAAGCGCACTGCCCGCAATGGCCGGGTAACCTCAGGCTGCCAACGGTTGCCTGATTGGTGTAACCGATCATGATCAAGCTTGATGCCCTGACTGGCAAGCCAGCAGGCAAACAGGAGGCGATTGACTACGGCTCCCTGATCCTGCAACTGCAGGCAGCATTGTTCAACCCCCGGCCGAGAATAAAGTGTCAATGCGTACTGCCAGAGAGGATTTTCCAGACTCATGCTGTGCTAAAATCTCGCGCCATGATTCAGATACAGAACCTAAGCTTACATCGCGGTACCCAACAGTTGCTAGCACAGACCAGCCTGACGTTTCATGCCGGCTGGAAGGTGGGTATTGTCGGCGCCAATGGCGTGGGCAAGTCATCCCTGTTCAAGCTGCTGCTGGGCCAGCTGCAACCCGACGGCGGTGAGCTGCAACTGCCCTCACGGCTTCGTATTGCCCATATGGCACAGGAAGTGGATACGTCCGAGCGCAGTGCACTGGACTATGTAGTGGATGGAGACCACCGTCTGCGTGCCGTTGAGGCCGCACTGGCAGTCGCAGAAGCGGAGCATCAGGCTAACCGGATCGGCGAGCTGCATGCCGAGCTGGATGCGATGGATGGCTATCGCGCCGAAGCACGCGCGCATCAGCTATTGGCCGGGCTCGGGTTTGCCCCGGATGACGCAGGACGGCCAGTCAACAGCTTTTCCGGCGGCTGGCGTATCCGGTTGAATCTGGCCCAGGCCCTGATGTGCCCGTCCGATCTGTTGCTACTGGACGAGCCCACCAACCATCTGGATCTGGATGCCACCATCTGGCTGGAGCAGTGGCTGCGCCAGTACCCCGGCACCCTGCTGCTGATCTCCCATGACCGAGACTTCCTCGACAACGTGGTGAGCCATATCGTGCATCAGGCCCAGCAGACCCTGACACTCTATAAAGGCAACTACACCGCGTTCGAAGGCCTCCGTGCCGAAAAACTGTCACAGCAGCAGGCTGCGTTCGAAAAACAGCAGGCCCGCGTCGAACAGATCGAACAGTTTGTACGCCGTTTCCGGGCCAAGGCCACCAAGGCCAAACAGGCTCAGAGTCGGCTCAAAGAGCTGGAACGCATGGAGCAGATTGCGCCGGCCCATGTAGACTCTCCTTTTTCCTTCCGCTTCGATACCAGCGACAAGATCTCCTCTCCCCTGCTTACGTTGGCGGAAGCAGATCTGGGCTATCCGGATCGTACTATTCTCAAGGGTCAGTCTCTGAGTCTGATCCCCGGAGCCCGCATTGGTCTGCTCGGTGCCAATGGTGCAGGCAAATCCACCCTGATTAAGACCCTGGTGGGCGATCTGGAGTTGCTGACCGGCGAACGCCACGAAGGGGAGCATCTGCGTATTGGCTACTTCGCTCAGCACCAGCTGGAGGCGCTGGATATGGACGCCTCTCCCCTGCTGCACCTGCAGCGCATCAGCCCCGACGCCACTGACCAGGAACTGCGCAACTTTCTCGGCAGCTTTGGCTTTATTGGTGATGACGCACTGGATCCAGTGGGTCGTTTTTCCGGCGGTGAGAAGGCGCGTGTGGCGCTGGCCCTGATCGCCTGGCAGCAACCCAATTTGTTGTTGCTTGACGAACCGACCAACCATCTGGATCTGGAGGTTCGACTCGCTCTAAGCCTGGCACTGCAGGCGTTCGAAGGTGCGTTGATACTGGTGTCACATGATCGCCATCTGCTGCGCAACACAGTCGATCAGTTCCTGTTGGTCGCCGATGGCCAGATCAGCGAGTTCGATGGCGATTTGGAGGACTATCACCAATGGCTGGCCCAACAGCGCCGAGAAGAGCAGAAACGCAGCGAGCCTGAAACCACCAACGACAGTGCCGCCGAGCGCTCACTCAGTGCCACCGAGCGCAAGGAGCTCAAGCGAGTCCAGGCTGAGCAGCGTGCTCGCTTGCGGCCGCTGAAACAGCAGGTCGCTCGCCTGGAGCAACAACTTGAGCAGGTCACCACCCAGATCGGCGATCTCGAAACACAGCTGGGGGATGCCGACCTGTACAGTGAGAACCGCAAGACAGAGCTGAAAACACTGCTGCAGCAACAAGCCGATCTGAAGCAGCGGCAGGTACAGATTGAAACCGACTGGCTGGACCAGCTGGAGGCACTGGAGCAACTGGAACAGTCACTTGAGGATTGATCAGCTCACTGAACCGCTGAATAGATCAGACAGCTGCGACAGCCCTTCCGCATCGGCTTTCAGCACCAGCATGGCCTGTTCCAGGTCCGCCTGCTGCAGGCCCAGCTCCTGGACCACCTCATCCGGCAGCGGCCCTGCCGGACCTGCACTCATGCCATGCTGACGCAGCAGCCGGCTGGCCAGATACAGCAGGCGCGCATACTCCGCGTGCTCACCTTCAAAGCCGGGTTCATGCTGATAGCGTACCGCAACCGACACTTCAGCCGGCAGCTTCCAGCTTTCCAGCAACCACCCACCCACCTGCTCACGGGTCACATGCAACACTTCCTGCTCAATCAGGCTTTGCTCCAGCTGAGGGTTGGCCTCGATATGACGTGACAGGCGCGAAAAGTGAGGCGGGAACAGATGCCCCAACACCAGATAACCAAAGTTGTGCAACAAGCCAGCCAGATAGGCCAGCCCTGGACGGGGCCGTCGCTCCAGCGGAATGGATCGCGCCAGCTTTTCGCTCAGCGTAGCCGTATAAACAGCCTGCTCCCAGTAGGGCACTGTACCCCGTGGAGTATCTTCGGGCAGCCGCAGCACCTGCCCCATGGCAACCCCCAGCGCCAGGTTGATTACCAGGTCGAACCCCAATACCCGAATGATCGCGTCCTCGATTGAGCGTACGCGTCCGGGGGCAGCATAATAGGGTGAAGACGCCCAGCCCATCACCTGTGCAGACAGACTCGGGTCCAGCTTCACGACCGGCACCAGCTCATCCACGCCGGCTTCCGGGTCGGAGCGCAGCATTACAATCTTGCGCATGGTCTGAGACAGACCCGGCAGACCCAGCGTATCTTCCAGTCGTTGCTGAACCCGCAAACTGGTGAATCGCTCAACGGCCCGGGTGATCACGGTCGCATCATCCAGCCCAGCGCTACCCACACCGCTGGTTGCCGGATCACAACTGACCTGACCGCGACTGACCTGGTCGTGCGTGGGCACGCTGCTGAGTGTAAAACAGAGACCGGAATGAAGCTCGTTGCAACTCAGTGGCGCTTCGCCAAGGCTACTGTCGAGCAGCAACGGCAACGACAGTAGTTTTGCCTGACCGGCCTCTGTCTGCAGACCCGGCTGAGTAAAAAAGCGTTGCGCATCATCCACTCGTGCAGCCTGAAGCTCGCGCCCATACAGTTTCGCTACCGAGGTCAGGTCCAGCATCCGTGACGGAGGCAGCAGCGCCAATACCTTACCCTGACGATCATGCAGCAGCACCAGCCGAACCTGCTGTGCCGGGGTGCTCATCTCTGAGAGTGTGCCGATATCTACAGACAAGACTTTTCTCCGCTGGCGGATTAGTTGGCGCTTTTGTGACACTATTCGATGCTTTAAGCTTGCATTAAGAATAACGGAAATAGAGGCTACAGGCATCCAATGCAGATCAAGATTCTGACAATCGGGGGCACAATCGACAAGGTCTACTACGATGCACTGAGTGACTATCGTATCGGTGAGCCGGCGGCGACAGAACTGCTGGCACAGGCCGGTGTGAGTTGCCAATACAGCATCGAAAGCCTGCTGCGCAAGGACAGCCTTGAAATGGATGCACATGACCGGGCGCTGATTCGTGACCATATTGAAGCCGATACCTGCCGACATATCGTCATTACACACGGTACCGACACCATGGTTGATACAGCCCGTGCCCTGCAGGCGCTGAATGACCGCACCATCGTCCTCACCGGCGCCATGCAACCGGCCCGATTTCGCGACAGTGATGCGGCCTTCAATCTGGGAGGAGCCATGGCCTTGGCCCAAACGCTGCCTGCGGGGGTCTACATCTTTATGAACGGACGTGTTTTCAACCCTGAGCACACCATCAAGAATCGTGCAGCCGGACAATTTCAGGTGTCTACATGAGCATTTTTCGCCAAGCAATTATCGCCCTGCTGGCTTTGCAGATCCCTTTCCTCTGGGCTGCTGATGAGTCGATCGCACCGGAAAGCGCTACCGGCTGGCAACACCCCCAGCGCGTCATCGCTGAGGATTCGCTGGTGGTCACGGCTCACCCACTGGCGACTGAAGCGGGCTTTGATATGCTCCGCCAGGGCGGCACCGCTGTGGATGCAGCCATCGCTGTTCAGGCAATGCTGACCTTGGTCGAGCCCCAGTCTTCTGGCCTTGGTGGCGGTGCCTTTCTGCTCTACTGGGACCAGTCCAGCCAAACATTGCACGCCTATGATGGCCGTGAAACCGCCCCGGCTGACGTCACTGAAAATCTCTTCCTACAATCTGACGGTAGCACTATGCCATGGCATGAAGCGCTTGTTGGCGGGCGCTCAGTTGGGGTTCCGGGAGTATTGCGGATGCTTGAACTGGCCCATCAGCGCCATGGCAGACTGGACTGGTCGATGCTGTTTGACGCCAGCATTGCCCGTGCCGAGCAGGGGTTCCATATCGGTAACCGGTTACACAAACTGATCTCAGACAGAGTCAATCCCGGGCTGGATCGCTATGCGGCCAGTCGCCAGTACTTTTTTGACCACTCCGGTGCGCCGCTGCCTGCCGGAGCTCTGCTGCGTAACCCTGAACTGGCCGAATCGTTGCGACTGATCGCCGCCCAAGGGGCGGACGCCCTGTATCACGGTCCTATTGCAGACCAGATTCTAACCAGCATATCCGAGGCTAAAGACAACCCGGGCATGATCAGCCGAACGGATCTGGCGAGCTATGTTGCACGGGAACGCAAGCCGATATGTTTGCCCTATCGCGAATACCGTGTCTGTGGCTTTCCACCACCGACTTCGGGTGGTGTGACGCTGCTGCAAATACTGGGCCTGCTGCAGCACACTCCGTTGGCTGCACTGCCTCACGACAGTAGTGGCTTTGCTCATCTGTTTACCCAGGCCAGCCGCCTGGCCTATGCCGACCGGGGTCGCTACCTAGCTGATCCGGACTTTGTGGAGGTCCCAACAGCGGCGCTCCTCGATCCCACATACTTGCGCCAGCGCGCCAGCCTGATCAGCTCTGAGCACGACATGGGGCAGGCCCAGCCAGGCCAGCCAATGGAACTGCCCCGTGCCGATGACCGCTCGCCCGAGTTGCCGTCAACCAGCCACTTCGTCATTCGAGACAGATATGGCAACCTGCTGTCGATGACCAGCAGTATTGAGATGGCATTCGGCTCGACCCTGATGGCAGGGGGCTTTCTGCTCAACAATCAGCTCACTGACTTTTCCTTTATCCCCGAGATCAACGGCGTGCCAGTGGCTAACCGGGTTGAACCAGGCAAGCGCCCACGCAGCTCAATGGCACCGGTGATGGTATTCAACGCCGATAATCGCCCGATCGCTGCGCTCGGCTCTCCTGGTGGCAGTCGTATCATCAACTATGTGGCACAAACTCTCCTGCTGATGCTGCATACCGATATGTCACTGCAGGAGATCCTCTACCAGCCCAATATAAGTAACCGTAACGGCGATACCGAACTGGAGGAAGCCACCTCCGCCGAGCAACTGCTGTTCGAGCTCAGGGATATGGGGCATCGCGTAAGCATTCGGGAACTCAACAGCGGAGTACACGCCATTCGTCAACGGTCCGATGGTCGCTGGGAGTCGGGGGTCGATCCGCGCCGCGAGGGAAAGGCACTGGGACGCTGAACTATCAGCCAGCCATATGTTTACTGGCGGTTAATGTGATTGACTGAACGCAGGCTGCGCAGCTTGCGAATCACCCGTGCCAGATGCACACGGTTGTAAACCGTCAGCTCCATGTTCACGCTGAACAGCTGACCATCACGCTCGCCACTGTCGATTTTAAGCAGGTTGGCACCCATACTGGCAGCGGCCGTCGCCAGGTTGGCAATGATGCCGCGCTGGGATTCAACCTCAAGGAAAAGCCCGACCACAAATTCTTCTTCGTTGCTTTGTGGTGCTGACCACTCCAGATAGATGGTTTTTTCGGGGTTATCACGCAGGTAACCTATGTTGCGACAGTCGGTACGATGTACCACAAGCCCACGACCACTGCTGATATGCCCGATGATGCTGTCTCCGGGAATGGGGTGGCAGCAGCGGGCATACTGCATGACCATCCCCTCAGCACCCCGAATAGCCAGAGGCCGGCCCTGTTCAGTCAACCCAGGGTCCTGCTCAACATGCTCGGCAGGGCGCAGACGGCGCGCTACCACATACGCCATGCGGTTGCCCATGCCGATATCTTCCAGCAGGTCATCCAGCTGCTTGAACTCAGCCTCGTCCAGCAGCTGCGCCAACTGATCAGGGTCAATGTCATCAAGGCTTGCACCGTAGTTGCCCAAAAACTGGCTCAACAGTCGACGCCCCAATTCGATCGATTCATTGCGTTGTTGATTCTTCAGAAAGTGTCGGATGCTGGTGCGTGCCTTGCCGGTCACCACAAAATTGAGCCATGCCATGTTCGGCTGGGCCCGCGGCGTAGTGATGATTTCGACCGTTTGACCGCTTTCCAGAGGTTCCGACAGTGGCGCCAGGCGACGGTTGATACGGCAGGAAACACAGGAGTTACCCACGTCCGTATGCACGGCGTAGGCAAAGTCGACCGGTGTTGCACCACGCGGCAACTCCAAAATCCGCCCTTTGGGGGTGAAGATGTAGACCTCGTCCGGGAACAGGTCTTTTTTCACGCTCTCGATAAATTCCATCGAGTCACCGGCACTTTGCTGCATCTCCAGCAGCCCCTGTACCCATTTACGAGCACGGTTGTAAGAACCCAGTGCGCTTTCAGTACTACCCTTGACCTTGTAATGACTGTGTTCGGCAATCCCCTGGCTGGCGACCGCATCCATGTCACGGGTACGGATCTGTACCTCGATGGTCATGCCCCGGGCGCCAAACAGCACCGTGTGCAACGACTGGTAACCATTGGCCTTGGGAATGGCAATATAATCCTTGAAGCAACCCGGTACCGGCTTGTACAGGTTGTGCACGGCCCCCAGAATACGGTAACAGTCATCAACGCTGCCGGTCACAATCCGAAAGGCAAACACATCCATAATGTCGGCGAACGCCTTACGCTGTACCTTCATTTTGCGATAGATGCTGTAGAGGTGTTTCTCGCGACCGGATACACTTCCGCTGAGCCCTTCCTGATCCAGCCGGGCCTGGATCGATTCTCGCACCTGTTCAATGATGTCCTTACGCTGTCCGCGCGCATGCACCACCGCTCGCCGAATGCGCTTGGCTCGCATCGGGTAATAGGACTGGAATGCCAGATCCTCCAGTTCAACCTGCAGGTCTCGCATACCCAGACGCGCGGCAATGGGTGCATAAATATCGAGGGTTTCGCGGGCAATACGACGCTGTTTGTCAGGCCGCATGGCACCGAGGGTACGCATGTTGTGCAGCCGATCTGCCAACTTGACCAGAATGACGCGGATATCTTCCGCCATCGCCAACACCATTTTCTGGAAATTCTCGGCCTGGGCTTCCGCCTTGGTCTCGAACTCCAAATGGGTCAGCTTGGAGACGCCATCGACAATATCCGCTACAGAGGTGCCGAACTGCCCCTCAATGCCCGCATATTCGATCTCGGTATCTTCGATTACATCGTGCAACATGGCCGCCATCAAGCTTTGATGGTCCATGTGCATCCCGGCCAGTACATTGGCTACGGCCAGTGGATGAGTCACATAGGGTTCGCCGCTTTTACGGCGCTGACCATCGTGGGCCTGCTCGGCATAGAAATAGGCGCGACGAACCCGAGCAATCTGATCCTGTGTCAGATACTCTTCGAGGCGATGTGAAAGGGCATCAATGGTCGGCATCTATCACTCCGTCAGGCCAGGGCTGGCACTTGGGCCAGCCATATACCCTGATGATGCCGTATTACGCGTGCGGGGGAAAGATCAGCGCTGTACCTGCTCATCCAGCACGCTGCGATCGACCAGTTTTTCAGCGATTTCACGCAGGGCAACAACGGTGGGCTTATCGTTTTCCCAATCGACCTTGGGGTCCTTGCCGCCAACTGCGATCTGGCGTGCACGCTTAGATGCGATCATCACCAATTCAAAACGGTTTTCGACATTTTCCAGACAATCTTCAACGGTTACTCGTGCCATTGCGGACCTCAGACAGGGTTGGAGCCAGAGAAAAGACCGATAAGTCTACGGGGGTTTCAGCGTTCAGACAAGAGCTCACTCAGCAGTTCAGCCTGCAACTGCTGTTGCACCTCCTGCCGCAACCGCCGTGCCTTGAAAAGACTGGCAAGCTGATCGAGTGCAACTTCGAACCGGTCGTTAATCACCAGATAGTCATACTCCGGGTAGTGGCTCATTTCGCTTACTGCAGCAGACATCCGTCCGGCGATGATGGCATCACTGTCCTGACCCCGGTTGGTCAGTCGCTCACGCAGAGCGGCTCGGCTGGGAGGCAGAATGAAAACCGTTACCGCTTCGGGCATCAAACGCCTGACCTGCTCGGCACCCTGCCAGTCAATTTCAAGGATTACATCCTGCCCTGCAGCCAGCTGCTCACGCACCCACTGCTGGGAGGTGCCGTATTTGTTGCCGAACACTTCGGCATACTCAAGAAACTGGCCCTGCTCGATCAGCTCGTTGAATGCATCCATGCTGACAAAATTGTAATCCTGGCCACCCACTTCACCAGGACGCCTTGCCCGGGTGGTATGGGATACCGATACCACCAGTTGGGGGTCCTGCTCCAGCAGAGCCTTGACTAGTGTGGTCTTGCCAGCGCCAGAGGGAGCCGAAAGAATGTACAGTGTGCCTGCGAGCTGAGTCATTGCCTGTTGTCCCGGTGTCATCCTGATTGCGAACCGAAACTATAGCACGCAGCTCCAGACTGACCCAGCACCCTGCTTCCAATACCCTCAGCCAAACGCCAGGTCACGCAGGAACAGAGAGATCTGCGGGAAGATGATCAGCAAGGCCGCAGCCAGTATCAGCATGAAGACAAAAGGAGGAGTGCCTTTGATCACTTCAATATAGGGACGCCTGAATATGGCGATCGCGGTGAATATATCGCAGCCAAACGGCGGGGTAGCGGAACCAATGGCCACCTGCAGCGTAATCAACACCCCAACCAGCACAGGATCAAGCCCTGCCGAAGCGACCAGCGGGGCAAAGATCGGCACCAGTACCAGAATCACCACGATCGGATCGACAAACATGCAGCCGATAAAAAACGCTATACAGATCGCGATCAGCACCCCTGTAGGGCTGGCATCGGCCAGCCCCAGTGAGGCGATAATGGTTTGGGGTATCTGCGCGAAGGAGATGATCCAGGAAAAGGCCGCTCCGGCCGCCACCAGAATGAACACAACCGCCGTGATAAGGCCGGTCGACTTGGCAATCTTGTACAGCTCAGCGGGTTTGAGAGCCCTGAACACGATGAATTCGAGGATTACGGCATAGAGGACACACACAGCTGCCGCTTCGGTCGGGCTGAATATACCGCCATAGATACCGCCCACAATGATGACCGGAAAGCCCAAGGGCCAAATCGCCTTGCGCACGGCCTGCCAGCGCTCGGGCCAGCTGGCTTTTTCCTCTGTGGGCACTCGGTTAATGCAGGCATAGATATAACTGTAGAGTGCAAACATGCCAAGAATCAGCAAACCCGGCCCGACACCTGCGATAAACAGTTCAGAAATTGAGGTGTTGGATACCACACCATAGATGATCATGCCGATGCTGGGGGGGATAAGGAAAGCGATATCGCTGGCGTTGATGATCAGCGCCAGCACGAAGCTGTCCTTGTAACCTGCCTTGAGCATTTTTGGGCGCAGGGGGGAGCCGACGGCGACTACGGTTGCCTGTGTTGAGCCGGAAACAGCTCCGAACAGGGTGCAGGCGGTCGCTGTACTGATCGCCAGCCCGCCCCGTACGTGGCCAATGAACTTCATCACCATATCGATCAAACGATCCGCCGAGTGCCCTCGGGTCATGATGTCCGCAGCCAGAATAAACATGGGAACTGCGATCAGGGAGGTAGGACGAATGCCGGCCATAAACTGCTGGATCATGAAATCCATCTGATCAAAGCCGCCAAACATGCTGTAAAAACCGATGAAAGCCGCAACAATCAGCGGAATCATCATCGGAAATCCAAGCAGCAACAGCACGATCATGGTACTGACCATAATGGCGGTCATCTATCGACTCCCTTCCGTAGTGGAACCATATACAGCATCAGTTGCGGTCATATCCATCTCTCACTTCTGTCGATAGATACACCGCGTCAGAAGAAACCAAATTTTTAAGTGCCGTCAGCAGATACTGAACCCCGGTCACGCTCAGTCCGACTGGCACCCACAGAAAAATCCACCATACCGGTACCTGCAAAGATGAAAGCACCCGTCCGGAACTGGCTACCGAACCGATGTAACGAATGGAAAAGAAAGCCAGTGCGAACATTACAAGCGACGTCACCAGCGCAATCAGCATCATCAGCCAACGTCTGCCGCCCGCTGGCAGCACATCAAACAGGGCCGACATGCGAATGTGACGCCCATGGCGTGCGGCATAGCCAATCCCCGCAAAGGTGATCATGACGATCAGAATGCGATTCACTTCTTCGGTAAAGAAGAAGCTGTGCTGAAATACAAACCGTCCAACCACATTCGCGACGGTATTCAGTGCCATCAGCAACACTCCGGCACCCAGAATGAATGCCTCGGCACGCCCAAGCCAGCGATCCAGATACCCGAGAGGTCCGGGCAGAGCTGAAACAGGCTTACTCGATATATCAGTGTCAGCGGACATCCAGCCCTCCACTCAGCGATCAGCCAAGGGAGAGCCAAGGCCCTCCCTTGTTCATCACGGTTATTCAGCGGTTGCCGCTTCCAGATCCTGCTTGAGCTGCTCCAGCAAGGCCTTGCCGCTGTCGCCTGTCATTTCGATGTATTTGGCTTCAACCTCTTTGGCTGCGGCACGGAAAGGCGCGCGCTGCTCCTCTGTCAGGCGCACGACCTCAATCTCGGGCTTCTGCTCAAAAATTTTCTCCAGTGACCGTTCACTGAGCCCCTTCTGGTACTCCATGATATGGTCGAACGCCACGTCCATCGCTTCATGTATCAGGGCTTGATCAGCCTCTGGCAGTCCATCAAAGAAGCGCTTGTTGGCCATCACGGCAGTGGTGAAGTTGTTATGGCCTGTAAAGGTAATCACGTCACTGACTTCATACATCTTGGCTGACTCAACCCAGAACAAGGGGTTTTCCTGTCCCTGGATGATGTTGGTCTGCAATCCGCCATACACCTCACCCCAGGCCAGTGGAGTGGGCGTTGCACCGAATGCCTTGTAGGACTCCACCAACAGCGGGTTAGTCATGACACGGATTTTGACGCCGTTAAGGTCAGCTGGCTTTTCAAACGGTTCCTGAGTGGTAATGACCACTTCACCTTCGGGAAACATTTTCAGCAATTCAAGGCCATGCTGTGCATAGATTTCCTTGAAGTCTTCATTGATCGCATTGCTGTTGCGGAAAAAACTGTCCAGTGCTTCATGAGTTTCCGGCAACAGATAGGGAATGAAGAACACTTGAGCTTCGGGAATCAGAGAGCCGGTAAAACCCGGAGACTGATCAACAAACTGCAGCAGTCCTGCCTGGGCCTGTTCCATGGTATCGGCAGACTCCCCCAACGTACCGTAGGGAAACAGCTGGATATTGTGGTCGGAGTTGGCTTCGATATGCTCCTTGAACTTGGTGGCATAGACACCTTGTACATCGGTAATGGCCTCCTCGAAAGCGTATCGCCAAGTTGCCGCCTGAGCTGTAGCGGCCGTTCCGAGTGTTGCCAGAGCCACCGTACAGGCGCCTACCAGTGTCTTGAGCTTGTGCATGATTTTGGTCTCCAATCCAGGGTTCGCAAAACGAGTGCTCGGCCAGATTATGGGTTCGAGGCACCGCCGCTCCCGTTACAGAATAGTTCCTTTTTAAATACTTAGCACATCTAAGCATCTTAACGCAAAAACAGGCCCCCTCTGTTGAGAGGCCCATACCCCCACCCAAAAAACCGCGAAAAATCGGCAAAAACTTAACTAAAAAACAACAAAAAACCTAATTGCGTTCTTTTTAAAGAAATGAAATTCCATCGAACAATGGCGTAATTTTCACAATTTTCGTTTCGTTCCTCATTGTATCGGATCTGACTTGGGTGCCATTTCGTACAGAACAAGGCTTTGGATGGAGAACACACAGTGAGCCTTACACTTTACTGGATAACCCAGGATCTGCGACTGGACGACAACCCGGCATTGCTCAAGGCCGTTGAGGACAGTACGGAGCTTGTATGTGTTTATTGTCTGGACAACCAATGGCGGCAACCTGATCGCTATCAGAGCCTGCCCATGGGCAGGCATCGCAGAGCGTTTCTCCAGCAAAGCCTGCTGCAGCTGGATCATGCATTGGCACTCAAGGGTCAGCGACTGCTGTTGTTGGAGGGTGACCCGGTTGAAAAACTGCTTTGGCTGGTGCGCGAACTGAAGCCCGAACGACTGGTGGTGAGCGAACAGGTTGGCCTGTACGAACAGCGACAGATCAACCGCGTCCGGGCCGCCCTGACCGAGATTGAGATTCTGTTAGTTTGCTGTCATACCCTGTTCAGCCCGGAGCAGCTGCCCTTTACACTGACACAGCTGCCAGACCAGTTCACACCCTTTCGCCATCAACTTGAAGCCGGACCCGATCCCACCAGCGCGGTTTCCGCCCCTGCGGCATTGCCACCCCCTCCGCATGGATTGCCCGGGGGTATGCTTCTGATGCCATCTATGGAGCTGCGGGACACTGCCTTTCGTGGCGGATGTACCGAGGCCATGGCACACCTGGAGCACTATTTCAGCCAGTCTCATGCCTCGATTTACAAACAGACCCGTAATGCGCTTCAGGGCTGGAGCAACAGCACCCGTTTCAGTCCCTGGCTAGCCAATGGCTGCCTGTCGCCACGTCGCATTCTGAGTCGACTGAAAGCCTACGAGCAGGCACAAGGCAGCAACGAGTCAACCTACTGGATCAGCTTTGAACTGCTTTGGCGCGAGTATTTCCAGTGGTATGCACTCAAGCACCGGGCGCGTCTGTTCGCACGCAGTGGCATAGCCACACGGACACCCCTGACCAGCTTTTATCCCGAACGTTTCAGGCGGTGGTGCCAGGGCACGACCCCCTGGCCACTGGTCAATGCCTGTATGCGTGAGCTCAACGTCACCGGCTTTATCTCCAACCGTGGGCGTCAGATTGCCGCCAGTTGTCTGGTAAACGAGATCAACATCGACTGGCGCTACGGTGCGGCCTGGTTCCAGCAGCAACTGATTGACCACGATGTGGCCAGCAACTGGGGCAACTGGCAGTATATTGCCGGTGTTGGCGCCGATCCCCGCGGCGGACGCCACTTCAACCTTGCGCGTCAGGCTGAACAGTTCGACCCCGATGGGGAGTATGTCAGCCGCTGGGCGCCGGAAACCGCCAGCAGTGCTCTCGACAGCCGCGACGCCGCCGACTGGCCTGTTTGGGTTCGTCATGACTGAGCGCAGGGCCATCAATGTAGTATGGTTCAAGCGCGATCTGCGCCTGCAGGACCACGCTCCGCTGCTCAGTGCCATTGAGGCCGGTCTGCCAACCCTGCTGCTGTTTATGGTTGAGCCGTCTCAACTGCAGAACCCTCATCTGAGCCTGCGTCACTGGCGCTTCATGCACGAATCAATCCGGGACATGAATCGACAGCTGGCAGCCGCATGCAGCAAGGCCGAAGTCACGCTGATGCATGGGGAGTGCATCGAGGTGATGGCGCGCCTGCAGCAACGGTATGCTGTCCAAAACGTGTTCAGTCACGAGGAAAGCGGGGATGCCAGTACCTTTTCTCGCGACAGAACCCTTAAGCACTGGTGCACGGAGCAGGGCATTCACTGGCGGGAGTTTCCCAGCAACGCGGTCGTGCGTGGCTGCTTCAATCGCGACAACTGGGACACACACTGGAAAGCTGTGATGCGTGCCCCCGTGTTTGATCCGACCCTGGCTCGGCTGCAGACTGTGTCTGTACCTCCCTCCTGGCACTGGCAGCCACCCGACAGCTGGTTGCTGGCTGAACCCGCTTTTCAATCCGGTGGAGAGTCCGCAGCACAGGCTTGGTTGAACGACTTCTTCGAGTTTCGTGGCAAGGGGTATGTCGCAGCCATTTCAAGCCCTTCACTCAGCCGCACAGGGTGCTCGCGCCTTTCACCCTATCTTGCCTTCGGTAACCTGAGTCTGCGTCAGGTCTATCAGAGGCTGCTGGCACACTGGCACACGCCCGGGTGGCGTCGCAGCCTGAGTGCACTGGCTTCCCGTCTGCACTGGCATTGCCATTTCATTCAGAAATTTGAAACCGAATGCGCCATGGAGTTTCGTCCGGTCAACAAGGCCTATCTGGATTTTCCCTATCGACATGATGAGCAGGTCGAGGCTGATTTCAACGCCTGGTTCAATGGGCAGACTGGCTACCCCCTGGTTGATGCGTGCATGCGTTGTCTGCATGCAACCGGTTACATCAACTTCCGCATGCGTGCCATGCTGGTGAGCTTTCTCTGCCACCAGCTCAACATTGACTGGAAACGGGGCGTGAAGCCACTGGCCAGACTGTTTCTCGATTACGAGCCCGGCATTCATTACCCCCAGTTCCAGATGCAGGCGGGCGTTACCGGGATCAATACCATTCGCATCTATAACCCGGTTCTGCAGTCGCAAGAGCAAGACCCGAACGGCGTGTTCATCCGTCAATGGGTTCCCGAACTGAATGGACTACCTGACGATCTACTGCACACTCCCTGGGAAATGACACCTATGGAGGAGCAGATGTTTCAGTTGCACATCGGTACTGATTATCCTGCCCCGCTGGTTGAACTGAAGACCACGGCTGCCGCTGCCCGTGAGCGCTTGTGGCAGTGGCGTAACCGGCCCGAAGTACAGACCGAAGTCCGCCGCCTGCTGCGTCGGCATGTTCGCAACCCCGGCAAACCGACAGGACGCAAACATGCACAAAAGGCATCTGCCTGAGAAGATCTGTCGTGGCTGCAACCGCCCGTTCAGTTGGAGACGCAAGTGGGCGCGCTGCTGGGATGAAGTGGTCTACTGCTCCGAACGCTGCAGACGCAACCGCAAACACCCTGTCGACAAAAGCAACTGAGGCTTATTCGATATTCTGGATCTGTTCTCGCATCTGCTCGATCAGAACCTTCAGCTCTACCGCACTGCGCGTAGTGGCCGCGACTATCGACTTGGAAGACAGTGTATTTGCCTCCCGATTCAGCTCCTGCATCAGGAAATCCAGCCGCCGTCCAACTGGACCTTTTTGTTTTAGCACACGGCGGACCTCCTGCACATGTGTCTGCAAGCGGTCAGTCTCTTCATCCACATCCGCCTTCTGCGCAATTAATACAATTTCTTGCTCAAGGCGCGCAGCATCCAACTCTGCACTAAGCTCCGTTAGCCGGGAACGCAAAGTGTCACGCTGTCCCTGCAGGATCTTCGGCATCAGGGTACGTACGTCCGACGTAATCTGCTCAATGGCAGTAAGCCGCTGCTGAATCAGCTCGGCCAGTTCAGTGCCTTCACGCTCACGTCCGACAACCAGATCCTTCAACGCCTGTGAAAACAAGAGCACTGCCTGGGCCCTGACCTCTGACATATCGATCGTTGATTCCTGCAGCACACCAGGCCAAGCCATTACCTCCATGGGGTTGATCGGCTGCGACTCTGGGATCAATTCGCTGACTTGGGTTAACGCTGATATGATCTCTTGAGCACGCACCTGATCAATGTGCACCGACTCAGTACTACGCTCCGGAATAAAGCGCAACGTGCACTCTACCTTGCCTCTACTCAACAGCTGACGCAGCTGTTCACGAAGTTTGCCCTCAATATCGCGCAAGGATTCCGGTAAACGGAAATGCGGCTCCAGATAGCGATGATTCACCGATCGCAGTTCCCAAATGAGGGTCCCCCAAGATTGTTGCTGCTCCTGGCGGGTAAAGGCGGTCATGCTTCGTGTCATAATCAGGCGATCTCTATTAGAATTGCTACCTGATCCATTTTAACAGTCATCGGCCAGTCCTGCGCGGGCCATGACAGCGACCAAGGGTAGGTAACATGAGTTCCAGCTTCTCCGAACAGATACAGAACCTCGGGCTGAACAAAATGCGTCCAAGCGGCCGACAAGCGGACCAGATGCGTGATATACGCATCACCCGCAATTTCACTCGCCACGCAGAAGGTTCTGTTCTGGTGGAGTTTGGTGATACCAAGGTGATCTGTACCGCTACTGTGGACCGCGGTGTTCCACGTTTCCTTCGCGGCAGTGGCTCAGGTTGGGTTACCGCCGAATATGGCATGCTACCCCGCTCAACCAACACTCGCTCCGACCGCGAAGCCGCCCGCGGCAAGCAGACAGGTCGTACCATTGAAATTCAGCGCCTGATCGGTCGTTCCCTCAGGGCAGCGCTTGATCTTAAAAAGCTAGGCGAGAACACTATCACTATAGACTGTGATGTCATTCAGGCGGATGGCGGCACACGCACGGCTTCAATTACCGGAGCCTGCGTGGCCCTGATGGATGCCATTAACGTACTGAAGAAGGACAAAAACGGCGCCATGAAGGGTAACCCCGTCAAGCAGATGATCGCTGCCGTATCCGTGGGTATTTACAGAGGTGAAGCAGTGCTGGATCTGGACTATGCCGAAGACTCAGCAGCGGAAACGGACATGAACGTCATCATGACTGAAGCGGGCGGTTTCATTGAAGTGCAGGGAACCGCAGAGGGTGCCCCCTACTCTCAGGAGGAGCTGAACGCAATGCTGGATCTGGCTCGCAAGGGCATTTCCGAGCTGGTTGAACTGCAAAAGCAGGCACTGGCAGGCTGAACAGCAAGCCGCCGGTTTTACGGCCGGCGGCTGATGCTGTCAGATATCGATGTCGTAATCGATTGTCAGGGGCGCGTGCTCCGAGAACCGTTGGTCACGGTAAATCCGCGCATTTTTTACAACCTTGCGCAGGTTTGCCGTTGTAATCTGATAATCCAAACGCGCACCTTCGTTCAGCGACCAGGCACGGTTATAGTCGGGCCACCATGTAAACTGTCGCTCAGCTTTATTAACCTCCCTGAAAGCATCGACATAGCCCATCTCATCCAGGACCTCTTCAATCCAGGTCCGCTCTTCTGCGAGAAAGCCCGAAACTCGCTGATTAACATACCAATTGCTCAGGTCGACTGGTCTGTGGGCAATATTGAAGGTTCCAGCGAAGATAAACTCTCTGCGTTTTCGTAGCGTTTTCTTCAGGTGCCCCATGAGCAGCTCCAAATACTCCATTTTTCCTGCCTGAGCTTCTTCACTGCGCAGACCGGAAGGGATGGTCATCGAGCTGACGCTGACCTTATCAAAGTCTGCCTGAATAAAGCGACCGTTGAAATCGCACTGCTCAAAGCCAAGACCAGTCATGATCGCCTTCGGCAGATGCCGTGTATAGATGGCTACACCACTGAAGCCATCTTCGAAAGCGTCAAAAAAATACGCATGATATCCATCCGGATGGTAGCGATCACCATCAAGCTGGTACTCTTTTGCCTTGAGATTCTGCAGACACACCACATCAGCATCCTGCTGGGCCATCCAGTCAAAAAAGCCATTATCTGCTGCCTGTTCAATACCCTGAGTATTGAAGGTAATAACACGCATACTGTCTTTGCCCCGTGAGCGTATTCGAACGAATCTGGGATGGAAGGTCAAAGCGGAATTGTACCGGCTGCGCACCGGAAATTGAAATTTTTCTACAGGCCTTCTCGTGGATGAGAACAGCCCCAGCAGGTATTATTAGCGCCACACTCACCTGCATGTGGAGAAAAAGATGCTCGACTACAAACGTGATTTTATCGACTTTGCCTTGAAAAAAGAGGTTCTTCGCTTTGGCGAGTTTACCTTGAAGTCAGGTCGTAAGAGCCCCTATTTCTTCAATGCAGGCTTGTTCAATACAGGATCTGCCTTGGCTCAGCTTGGCCGCTTCTATGCTGCAGCACTGCAGAATGCCGGCATTGAATACGACGTGATGCTTGGCCCTGCCTACAAGGGTATTCCTCTGGCAGCCGCCACTTGCGTGGCCCTGGCCAATGAATATGATCTCGATATCCCTTACGTATTCAACCGCAAGGAGGCCAAGGATCATGGTGAAGGTGGTAACCTGGTAGGTGCGCCGCTTACAGGCCGTGTTTTAATCATCGACGATGTAATAACGGCTGGCACAGCCATTCGCGAGGTAATGGCAATCATTGAACAGGCCGGTGCAGCACCTGCCGCAACACTGATTGCTCTGGACCGACAGGAGCGAGGCACAGGCGATTTATCTGCGATTCAGGAAGTGGAACGTGACTACGCCATGCCGGTCATCAGTATCATCAGTCTTGATGATCTGGTGCAGTACCTGCATGAACAAGGCAACATGCAACAGGAGTTGTCGGCTATTGAAGCCTATCGTGCCGAATATGGTATCAAAGACTGAGTACAACTGAGCTCTCGCAAGCTCAGTGACAGGGAAGTCAGTGACAGGGCCCGCCGCAGGGAATGCGCCGGGCCCTTTCTTTTGCCTGCCGTCTGCGCGTGTTTAGCCCCAATGCAAAAACCCCGGCCTCAACGAGACCGGGGTTTCTGGTATTAAGTGCCTGGCGATGACCTACTCTCACATGGGGAAGCCCCACACTACCATCGGCGATGACGCGTTTCACTGCTGAGTTCGGTATGGGATCAGGTGGTTCCACGTCTCTATGGTCGCCAGGCGAAACTGGTACAAACCGGATCTGATTGAGCCTCGTGCTGATATGTCACGTTGCTCTGATTGTCTGTGTTGTTGCTACAAGCGTTCAATCGGTGCTCTTGCGAGCCGATAATCGTGTCTTTGACTGTTTCCAGTCGAACCATTCATTTCAAACGCCTTGGGCGTTATATGGTCAAGCCTCACGAGCCATTAGTACAGGTTAGCTCAACGCCTTACAACGCTTACACACCCTGCCTATCAACGTCCTGGTCTCGGACGGCTCTTCAGGGGGCTCAAGGCCCCGGTGAGATCTCATCTTGAAGGGGGCTTCCCGCTTAGATGCTTTCAGCGGTTATCCCGTCCGAACGTAGCTACCCGGCAATGCCACTGGCGTGACAACCGGAACACCAGAGGTTCGTTCACTCCGGTCCTCTCGTACTAGGAGCAACTCTTCTCAAATCTCAAACGCCCACGGCAGATAGGGACCGAACTGTCTCACGACGTTCTAAACCCAGCTCGCGTACCACTTTAAATGGCGAACAGCCATACCCTTGGGACCGGCTTCAGCCCCAGGATGTGATGAGCCGACATCGAGGTGCCAAACACCGCCGTCGATGTGAACTCTTGGGCGGTATCAGCCTGTTATCCCCGGAGTACCTTTTATCCGTTGAGCGATGGCCCTTCCATACAGAACCACCGGATCACTAGAACCTGCTTTCGCACCTGCTCGACGTGTCTGTCTCGCAGTCAAGCACCCTTCTACTCTTGCGCTCATTGGCTGATTTCCGACCAGCCTGAGGGTACCTTCGTGCTCCTCCGTTACGCTTTGGGAGGAGACCGCCCCAGTCAAACTACCCACCACACAATGTCCTCGATCCGGGTAACGGATCTGAGTTAGAACCTCAACAGTACCAGGCTGGTATTTCAAGGTCGGCTCCACCGGAACTGGCGTCCCGGTTTCAAAGCCTCCCAGCTATCCTACACAAGTAATGTCAAAGTCCACTGTGAAGCTATAGTAAAGGTTCACGGGGTCTTTCCGTCTAGCCGCGGGGACGCTGCATCTTCACAGCGAGTTCAATTTCACTGAGTCTCGGGTGGAGACAGTGTGGCCATCGTTACGCCATTCGTGCAGGTCGGAACTTACCCGACAAGGAATTTCGCTACCTTAGGACCGTTATAGTTACGGCCGCCGTTTACCGGGGCTTCGATCAAGAGCTTCGCGTGAGCTAACCCCATCAATTAACCTTCCGGCACCGGGCAGGCGTCACACCCTATACGTCCACTTTCGTGTTTGCAGAGTGCTGTGTTTTTAATAAACAGTCGCAGCCACCTGGTATCTTCGACCGACATCAGCTTAGGAAGTAAATTCCATCACCGACATCGGCGTGCCTTCTCCCGAAGTTACGGCACCATTTTGCCTAGTTCCTTCACCCGAGTTCTCTCAAGCGCCTTGGTATTCTCAACCTGACCACCTGTGTCGGTTTGGGGTACGGTCGTCTGTAACCTGAAGCTTAGAAGCTTTTCCTGGAAGCATGGCATCAACCACTTCGTCTCACATGGAGACTCGTCATTAGGTCTCAGCCTTAAGGGAGAGCGGATTTGCCTACTCTCCCAGCCTACACCCTTAAACGCGGACAACCATCGCCGCGCTGGCCTAGCCTTCTCCGTCCCTTCATCGCAGTTACAGCCGGTACAGGAATATTAACCTGTTTCCCATCGACTACGCATTTCTGCCTCGCCTTAGGGGCCGACTCACCCTACCCTGATTAGCATTGGATAGGAAACCTTGGTCTTCCGGCGAGGGGGTTTTTCACCCCCTTTATCGTTACTTATGTCAGCATTCGCACTTCTGATACCTCCACCATGGTTTACACCTTTGGCTTCAACGGCTTACAGAACGCTCCTCTACCATGCCCTAAGGCATCCGCAGCTTCGGTGTCTGGTTTGAGCCCCGTTATATCTTCCGCGCAGGCCGACTCGACTAGTGAGCTATTACGCTTTCTTTAAAGGGTGGCTGCTTCTAAGCCAACCTCCTAGCTGTCTGAGCCTTCCCACATCGTTTCCCACTTAACCAGAACTTTGGGACCTTAGCTGGCGGTCTGGGTTGTTTCCCTTTCCACGACGGACGTTAGCACCCGCCGTGTGTCTCCCATGATTGCACTCTTGGGTATTCGGAGTTTGCATCGGGTTGGTAAGTCGGGATGACCCCCTAGCCGAAACAGTGCTCTACCCCCCAAGGTGAGACATGAGGCGCTACCTAAATAGCTTTCGAGGAGAACCAGCTATCTCCGGGCTTGATTAGCCTTTCACTCCGATCCACAGGTCATCCGCTAACTTTTCAACGGTAGTCGGTTCGGTCCTCCAGTTGATGTTACTCAACCTTCAACCTGCCCATGGATAGATCGCCCGGTTTCGGGTCTACTCCCAGCGACTGATCGCCCTATTAAGACTCGGTTTCCCTACGCCTCCCCTAAACGGTTAAGCTTGCCACTGAAAGTAAGTCGCTGACCCATTATACAAAAGGTACGCAGTCACCGTCCGAAAACGGCTCCCACTGCTTGTACGTACACGGTTTCAGGGTCTATTTCACTCCCCTCACAGGGGTTCTTTTCGCCTTTCCCTCACGGTACTGGTTCACTATCGGTCAGTCAGGAGTATTTAGCCTTGGAGGATGGTCCCCCCATATTCAGACAGGATAACACGTGTCCCGTCCTACTCGATTTCACTGCATATAGGTTTTCGCATACGGGGCTATCACCCACTATGGCCGCACTTTCCAGAGCGTTCTGCTAACCACAACACAGCTTAAGGGCTGGTCCCCGTTCGCTCGCCGCTACTAAGGGAATCTCGGTTGATTTCTTTTCCTCCGGGTACTTAGATGTTTCAGTTCCCCGGGTTCGCCTCTCAAAGCCTATGTATTCAGCTAAGAGATACCCGCAAGCGGGTGGGTTTCCCCATTCGGAAATCCTCGGATCAAAGTCTGTTTACCGACTCCCCGAGGCTTATCGCAGGTTACTACGTCCTTCATCGCCTCTGACTGCCAAGGCATCCACCGTGCACGCTTATTCACTTGACCATATAACCCGAAGGCGTCTGTTCAAATGAATGGTTCGTAACGATTATCGCCGATTGGCGCTTGTATCAAACAATACAAGACAATCTTTCAGATCCAATTTGTTAAAGAGCGTTTAAAGCATGATGCTTTAAAAGATAGACTCGGCATTGATGCAAGGGACAGACTGTCCAGTGACGGATACCTGAGCGTATGTTTTAAAACTCATTCAATCACCATTCCAGGCAAGGAATGGTGGAGCTATGCGGGATCGAACCGCAGACCTCCTGCGTGCAAAGCAGGCGCTCTCCCAGCTGAGCTATAGCCCCAACGAGATATTCCAAACAGCCATAACCGAATGGAAAATTGGTAGGCCTGAGTGGATTTGAACCACCGACCTCACCCTTATCAGGGGTGCGCTCTAACCAACTGAGCTACAAGCCTACTGTGCGAGCTATCGATTCAGATCGACAACTCTACGCTCTCTCTAACGTTATGATCAGGTAATATGTGTGAACGCTTGCCAGAATTTCACAATCGTTTAAGGAGGTGATCCAGCCCCAGGTTCCCCTAGGGCTACCTTGTTACGACTTCACCCCAGTCATGAATCACACCGTGGTAACCGTCCTCCCGAAGGTTAGACTAGCTACTTCTGGTGCAACCCACTCCCATGGTGTGACGGGCGGTGTGTACAAGGCCCGGGAACGTATTCACCGTGACATTCTGATTCACGATTACTAGCGATTCCGACTTCACGCAGTCGAGTTGCAGACTGCGATCCGGACTACGACCGGTTTTGTGAGATTAGCTTACTCTCGCGAGTTTGCAGCCCTCTGTACCGGCCATTGTAGCACGTGTGTAGCCCTACTCGTAAGGGCCATGATGACTTGACGTCATCCCCACCTTCCTCCGGTTTGTCACCGGCAGTCTCCTTAGAGTTCCCGACATTACTCGCTGGCAAATAAGGATAAGGGTTGCGCTCGTTACGGGACTTAACCCAACATTTCACAACACGAGCTGACGACAGCCATGCAGCACCTGTCTCAGAGTTCCCGAAGGCACCAATCCATCTCTGGAAAGTTCTCTGGATGTCAAGAGTAGGTAAGGTTCTTCGCGTTGCTTCGAATTAAACCACATGCTCCACCGCTTGTGCGGGCCCCCGTCAATTCATTTGAGTTTTAACCTTGCGGCCGTACTCCCCAGGCGGTCAACTTATCGCGTTAGCTTCGCCACTAAAGGATCAAGTCCCCCAACGGCTAGTTGACATCGTTTACGGCGTGGACTACCAGGGTATCTAATCCTGTTTGCTACCCACGCTTTCGCACCTCAGTGTCAGTATCGGTCCAGGTAGTCGCCTTCGCCACTGGTGTTCCTTCCGATCTCTACGCATTTCACCGCTACACCGGAAATTCCACTACCCTCTACCGTACTCTAGCTCAGCAGTATCAGGTGCAGTTCCCAGGTTGAGCCCGGGGCTTTCACATCTGACTGACTGAACCACCTACGCGCGCTTTACGCCCAGTAATTCCGATTAACGCTCGGACCCTCCGTATTACCGCGGCTGCTGGCACGGAGTTAGCCGGTCCTTCTTCTGCTGTTAACGTCACAGCAAGCGGGTATTAACCACTCGCCTTTCCTCACAGCTGAAAGTGCTTTACAACCCGAAGGCCTTCTTCACACACGCGGCATGGCTGGATCAGGGTTGCCCCCATTGTCCAATATTCCCCACTGCTGCCTCCCGTAGGAGTCTGGGCCGTGTCTCAGTCCCAGTGTGGCTGGTCATCCTCTCAGACCAGCTACGGATCATCGCCTTGGTGAGCCTTTACCTCACCAACAAGCTAATCCGACGCGGGCTCATCTGATAGCGTGAGGTCCGAAGATCCCCCACTTTCCCCCGAAGGGCGTATGCGGTATTAGCAGTCGTTTCCGACTGTTGTCCCCCACTACCAGGTAGATTCCCACGCGTTACTCACCCGTCCGCCGCTCGTCACCCAAGAAGCAAGCTTCTCTGTGCTACCGCTCGACTTGCATGTGTTAGGCCTGCCGCCAGCGTTCAATCTGAGCCATGATCAAACTCTTCAGTTTAAAATCTTGTGAACTCAAAGCTGCAAGCAGCTTTTCATTCGGCTCAAGGTATTACACAACGCTAAATGAATATTCAGTTAGGTTGCTTGCCTTGATTAAGCTTTGTGTGCTCAATCCTGACAAGCGCCCACACATATTACCTGATCAATTTGTTAAAGAGCGGGCTTGGCCAACCGCACCGTTCGGTGCAACCTGTTGTCTCAAGCGAGGCGCGCATTCTACCGCAACCCGTTTCAGTGTCAACCGTTTTTTTCGTTTTCTGTTTCAGTGCTGAGCACTCAAACAACGATTCGGCAGTCACTCAAGAAGCGCAATGATGAACCAAAAAACCACTTAATTCAACATCTTACCACTTGCTCAATCGATCTGCCCTGAACCGTTTCCGGTGGGGCGTCTCAAGCGAGGAGGCGAATTCTACAGACACCACTGAGGGAGTCAACACCTGCGTGTAAAAAAGTTTCAGAAAGATGAAAACCGGCATTGCCCGACCCCAAAACAACAACAACAGGCGCCAGAGCGCCTGTTGTTGTTGTTTTGGATGTAGTAACACTACTTATTAGGATCAGCCGCGGAGTCACTTTCATCCTCAGCTTCATCCGGCTTCCGAACCAGTATGGTTCCAAGCAGTATGCCAAGTTCAAACAGCAACCACATCGGAACAGCCAGCAGGCTCTGGGAAATTATATCGGGCGGAGTCAGCAGCATGCCAAGAACAAAACAGCCGACGACGACATAGGCACGCTTCTCTTTTAGGCTTTTGACCGTCACAGCACCAGACCATAACAGCAGCAGGGTAGCCACGGGTATTTCAAAGACGATGCCGAAAGCAAAAAACAGTTTGAGGACAAAATTGAGATAGCTGCTTATATCGGTCATTACCGCAATATTTTCAGGCCCTACACTGGTAAAGAAACCGAAGATGATCGGAAACACCACATAGTACGCAAACGCGATACCCATATAAAACAGCAGGATGCTCGAAATCAGCAATGGAATGGCTAGACGCTTTTCATGCTTGTACAAGCCAGGCGCAATGAAGCTCCAGGCCTGATGCAAAAGAAAGGGCATGGCAATGAAAGCTGATGCCACCAGTGTTAGCTTGAATGGCGCAAAGAAAGGAGAGGTCACATCCGTTGCGATCATGCTTGTGCCTTGCGGCAGCAAGGCTGTCAATGGCGCGGAAATCCACGTGTAGAGGTCGTTGGCAAAGTAGAACAGACCGAGAAAAATCACCAGTATCGCCAAGACGCTGTAAAGCAGTCGTTGACGAAGCTCCACCAGATGGGCAATCAAAGGTTGTTCCTGATCAGAGTGATCCACGCTCATGGTGTCTCTTTCTTGTCACTGGTTTTACTTTCATCCGTATTAATACCGGCCTCGCCTGAACCTTTGGCCTTATCGGCGGTGCCGGTTTCAAAAGGCGAGTCTGAGAATGGTTGGCTCATCTCCCGCAGTTCTCGCTCAAGTTGCTCTTTTTCGATCGCCGTTGTCCGCTTCAGCTCTTCCATTCTGAGCTCTTCCCTGATCTCACTCTGGATGGAGCCAACGGTACGCCGCAGACGCCCCAGCCACAGGCCGCAGGTGCGTGCGGCCATCGGCAGACGCTGAGGACCCAGCACCAGCAGCGCAACAACACCTATGACCAGAAGTTCAAAGAAACCGATATCAAACATCTGCCGTCAGCTTACTTGTCTGACTTGCTGTCGGATTTGGTATCAGTCTTTTCAGACTCTTTGAACTGAGCATCCTGCTCGGCCGATATCTTTTTCTGCTCGGCTTCACTGTCGCTCTTACCTGCATCATCCTCATTCACGGCCTTCTTAAAGCTTTTCAGGGCACCACCCAGATCACCACCAATATTGCGCAGCTTTTTCGTACCAAACAGCAGAACGATGATCACTAGAACAATCAACAGCTGCCAAAGGCCTATGTTACCCATCTACCACCTCCCGCGGTTATAAAGATTCACTGTAGTGAATATATCAGTCATATCTTATAGCACTGTTACAGCCCGCAGCTGAAACGGTTTTAATGTTTATTGCTTGCCTCGCGAGGCCTTCTCTTCCAGACCTGAAAGATCAAAACGACGTGCCAACTCCTGCAGTACAGCCGTATGACTCTCTCCCAGATGTGACAGCATCACGAGTGTATGGAACCAGAGGTCTGCGGTTTCATAGATCAGGTCGGTATTATCACCGCTGAGACCGGCATCCTTGGCAGCCAGTATCGTTTCGACACTCTCTTCACCGACCTTTTCCAGAATCTTGTTGAGCCCCTTGACATGCAGAGATGCCACATAGGAAGTTTCAGCATCCGCCTGCTTACGAGCCTCAAGTACCTGTTGTAGTTGATCAAGCACATCACTCATCATGCGAGCCTTTGCTGGTATAGATTTGATTCGGATCCTTGCGTACGGCATCAACGGTTTCCCATTCTGTGCCATTGCGCAGTACACGATAGAAGCAGCTCTCACGACCGGTATGACAGGCGATGTCGCCCAACTGTTCAACACTGAGCAGAATCACGTCCCCGTCACAGTCCAGTCTAAGTTCATGCAGTTTCTGCACATGTCCGGATTCTTCACCCTTGCGCCAAAGCCTGTTGCGCGAGCGCGACCAATAGATGGCTCGCTGTTCGGACACCGTCAACTGCAGCGCCTCTTCATTCATCCAGGCCACCATCAGGATGCGCCCGGTTCTGAAGTCCTGGGCGATGGCCGGGATCAGGCCCTTTTCGTCCCACTTGATCTGCTCAAGCCAGTCTGCAGACATGATGCCTCTCTGTACTGTTCCGATTGAATTGGAAGCGTCGAAGCATAACTGATCGTGACGACCTGAACCAGCAGCCTCAGGCTCGCCAGATCAACAGCCAGCCGCAGCCCCCCGCTAGCAGCGCATACCAAGGCAGATCCTGTAGGCTTTGTTGCAATGCTGGCAGTGCAGTCACCGTCGCGGCAGCCAGTAGGGTTATCCCCGTCAGCAGATAACGTCTTTTACGTTGTTCATCCCGTACCCGCTGTTGCTGAAGCTTGAGTTGCAGCCCCTCATTGTTCTCGGAACCAAGCTTGAGTTGTTGCAGGCTGTCATACACCAGCTGGGGTAAGTGGGGCATTTTTTCCAACCATTCCGGCGCCTGTTGCTTGATGCTTTGATAGGCTGCCTTAACGCCCATCCGCTGCTGCATCCAGTTTTCCAGAAACGGTTTGGCGGTCTGCCAAAGGTCAAGGTCAGGGTAGAGCTGGCGCCCCAGCCCTTCAATATTAAGCAGGGTCTTCTGCAACAATACCAGCTGCGGCTGAACTTCCATATTGAAGCGACGCGCGGTCTGAAACAGCCCCAGCAGCACCATACCAAAAGAGATATCCTTCAGCGGCTTCTCAAAAATCGGCTCACAAACGCTGCGGATCGCTGTCTCGAACGCATGCACGTTAGTATCTCTCGGTACCCAGCCTGAGTCGATGTGCAACTGCGCAACCTGCCGATAATCGCGCTTAAAAAAAGCGAGAATATTACGTGCCAGATAGTTTTGATCCTCGGCATTGAGTGAGCCGATGATGCCAAAGTCCACGGCAATATATTGTGGATTGGCCGGATTATCTCGTGATACGAAAATATTGCCCGGGTGCATGTCGGCATGGAAAAAGCTGTCACGGAATACTTGCGTGAAAAAGATCTCCACGCCACGCTCTGCCAGCAGTTTCATGTCAGTCCCCTGCGCCCGCAGCTGTGCCACATCAGCAACAGGGACCCCCTGTATACGCTCCATCACCAGAACTTGCTGACGGGTGTAATCCCAGAATATTTCGGGCACATACAGGATGTCAGAGTCATCAAAGTTGCGTCTCAGCTGCGACCCGTTGGCAGCTTCCTTGCGTAAATCCAGCTCGTCGAAAATGGTCTGTTCATACTCATGCACCACCTCGACAGGGCGCAGCCGTCGCCCTTCAGACCAGATCGCCTGCATCAGCCGCGCCAGCAGATACAGCAGCGCCACATCTTGACGGATAACGCTGCTGATACCGGGGCGTATCACCTTGACCACAACCGCCTTGCCATCATTCAGTGTCGCCGCATGTACCTGCGCCACCGAGGCAGACGCCATTGGCTCTACACTGAATGATGAGAAAATCTCCGTAACAGGTCGCTTCAATTCACGCTCGATTATCTTCTGCGCCAACTGACCGGAGAAAGGCGGTACCCGGTCCTGCAGTTTTGAGAGTTCCTGTGCGATGTCATCCGGCAGCAGATCTCGACGCGTAGACAGCATCTGACCAAACTTGATGAACACCGGCCCCAATGCCTCAAGCGCCAGGCGCAAACGTTCCGCCTGCGGGTGGCGAGCAGGAATAAGGTAGCGGGATGGGAGTAGCCAGAACAGAGCCCTCACATACCAGGGCAACAGTGGCTGATTGAAAAACGTGTCGAGACGATAGTAAGAGAAGATCCAGACGATCTTCAATGAGCGCAATACGGTCCGCACAGCTCAGGATATCCCGTGGTTGACGAAAAGCCCCATTCTACCCTGTCGTGGCCAGCTGTGTCTGGTTTCGGCCCTGTTGCTTGGCTCGATAAAGTGCCTGGTCCGCACGTGTAAACAGATTTTCTGCGTCATCTTCGGAGGCAACCTCAGCGACACCAAAGGAGATACTGACCTCAACCCGCTCACCCTTGAAGTTGAAGGGGCTGTCGGCAATGGCCTGACGCAACTTCTCGGTGGCACGGTAGGCCTCATCGGCACTGGTTGAGGGAAACAGAATAACAAACTCTTCACCGCCAAAACGGGCAATAAAATCAGTGCTGCGCAGACTATGCATCAACACCTTGGTTACAAGGCGCAACACTCTGTCACCAGCAAGGTGCCCCAAATCATCATTGATTTTCTTGAAAAAATCGATATCTCCGACAGCAAGGGAAAACCGTGTTTGATAGCGTCGCCAGCGATCCATCTCCGATTCCAGATGCTGCTCATAGGCAGTTCTGTTCGGCAGACCGGTCAGGGGGTCCGTGCGCGCACGCAGTTGCTCCTCTTTCATCCTTGCCTTGACCTTACTGGTTTCGACTTCCATCTGCTCAACCTTGTGCAGCAAGTCATCATAACGCCGGTTCAGACGGTCTTCGCGCGCCTGCTCCTGCTGTCGGTAGCTGTCCATGGTACGCACGATAGAGGCCAACTGCCGGGCAACACTCTGCTTCAGCAGGTTGAGGTCCTCGGACTCTTTCACCGTAAGATGAATGTTGCGTACGTCACGACGCACCGTCGAGTCCAGCTGATGATGCGCCTGCACCGCCTGCGCCTCATCAGTTCGACTTTCTTCCAGAAACTGTTGTACATACGAGAGCTGGGAGTTCAACGTCAGCAGGTAATTTTCAAAATCTTCCTGAGTGTTTCCTCCTGCAAGACGTACCAGCTCAACCACTGTAGACAGCATCTCAGGCAACTGCTCCAGTTCCAGCCCTTCCTCGAGCTGGCATACCAGGTTCCGAGCACGTTCAACACCCTCTGCCGGCACCTGCAATGCTTCAAGCAGCTGCAGCATCTCCGATGCGACACTGGCACGGAGCATATCAATATCCTGGCCCGCATCAGCGTTCAGTTCAAAATCATTTTCAGGGGAGCAAGAGGTTGCGTTACTCACCAGCATGCCATTTTGCAGCTCGACCAGGTCCATCAGCAAATCAGATAGCTTGTACAGACGCTCGACTGCATCAGGGATACGGTTTTCAACGTTGCCCAGAAGATTATCAACAGAAGGAACCTTATTGACCCGACGCAACTGCTGGCTCCAGCGGCGCAGCACCTTGGCAAGGCTGTCGGAGACTCCGTGCCGATCCTGATCCAGTTGCTTGACGCTTTTACGGACCTGACGTGACAACGATGCCACACGTTCGGTATTCTGTGACTTCAGTGAAGTCAGAAGGGAAGCAAGTTCACTGTCGAGTTCGGATCCATTGCCCTGCAGGCCCAGTGCCATGTGCTCGACCAGTGCAGTAAGCTCACTTTTGATACGGGCATCAGACTGCTGCTGCCGCTCAACTTCGAGCGTCAACTCCGTATATTTGCGCTTCCAGTTTTCCTGGTCAGACACTCACTTTCCTCACCACAAGACAATCTACGCTTCTGAGCTACAGCATATTACCTTGCGTTTCTGAATGGAAACGAAAAAACCGCCTGCAAAAGGCGGTTTTTGGTGTTGCGGCATGACCTGAATCAGAGTGCCGAGCGTTCGCGCTCAACCAGATAATCCACGACCTCAAGCATTTCCTTGTGCCCCCCGGCTGAAGCAGCACTTACACGGTACTTGCCATTCACAACCATGGCCGGCACACCGGTAATTTCATAGCCACGCAGCTTAGAGTCTCCCTGCTTGAGTTTCATGTTAACGGCAAAGGAGTCATAAAGCTTCGTGAACTCTTCCTTCTCAATACCCAAGGTAGCATAAAACTCAGCAAGCGCTTCCACACTGCTGAAACGCTTGCGCTGAAGGTGGATGGCATCAAACATTGGCTGGTGCGTTTCTTCAACTTTATCGCTCAGTTCGGCAACATAATAGGCCCGCGCCAGCGGCTCCCAGCTGCGACCAAACACCACAGGCAGACCAACGAAGGCAACATCATCAGCCTGCTGTTTGCGCCAGTGAGCCAACATAGGCTCAAAGGTGTTGCAGTGAGGACAGGCATACCCGAAGGCCTCAACCACTTCTACCTTGTCATCCGCGACCGTTTTAACCGGATGAGACAGAGCGAAATAGTGCTCACCCTCGCGATAGTCCTGCGCCCAGGACAGTGCGGCAAACAAAGACAGCGATGCTGTCAGCAACAGCTTTTTCAACATTTCAATTCTCCCAGAGCTGGCATCTTGTCGAATAGTGACCTCGACAAGCCTGAATAAGTTTCATGCTCAACAAAAAAGGCAGCCTATGCTGCCTTTTTGATCAGACTGGACGCAACGCCTGCCGCTTAGTGCAGGCCCTGAACGTACTGGGAAACCGCTTTCATTTCCGCTTCGCTCATTTTGGATGCAATATCGCGCATCATGTTGGCCGGATCGTTGTTGCGGTCACCGCTGGCAAACTTCTTCAGCGTAGACTCAACATACTGGGCGTGCTGACCGCTAAGCGACGGGTAGGCCGCAGAGTCGATCCCCTTGCCGTTGGGGCCGTGGCAGGCAGTACAGGCTGCTACGCCCTTATCTGCAACACCGGCGCGCCATATTTTCTGACCCGCCTCAACCTGGTCTGCTGCAGCCTGCCCCAGCTGAACTTTCTTGCTGGCGAAGAACGCCGCAATATCAGCCAAGTCCTGTTCATTGAGGTTATCCAGCATACCGGTCATTTCCGGCACGGAACGGACACCGCTTTTGATTTCGAGCATCTGCTTGAGCAGATATTTTTCACCTTGCCCAGCCAGTTTTGGGAAGTTACCCACGACGCTGTTACCATCGGTGCTGTGACAGGCAGTACATACGGCTGTCTTGCCCTGGCCTGCAGTTGCATCACCTGCCGCATGCGCGACGCCGGTGATACCGATGCTTACCAGTAAGCTGATCAGTAGTTTGTTCATTGACTAACCCAGACTCTTGCTTGACGAAATGTGTTTTAATCTACCGCTGATTTTGCAGTAAACAGCAGTAAACGGCCAATTTCCACTATTACCCTGACTGGAGACAGACTCGGTTCGCGGGTAAAATTGGCGGCATTATAAACCAATATCCCCACAAACTGGAACGTATATGTTCACTTTGTGGCCACCCGAGTCTTGCGCCATGTCTACGTTTGACCCCGTTATCCATTACAACCTTGCTCATTTCGAGACCAGCGCATCACGTCTCGACCAATGTCCGCCCGACACCGGTGCCGAGGTTGCCTTTGCCGGTCGTTCCAATGCCGGCAAATCCAGCGCGATCAACGCATTGACCGCGCAGACCGCGCTGGCACGCACCTCAAAAACCCCAGGACGTACGCAGCTGATCAACTTTTTCAGGCTCAACATTGAAGGCCTTAGACTGGTCGACCTGCCGGGTTACGGCTATGCCAAGGTGCCGGTTGCGATGAAACTTCACTGGCAGCGCCATCTGGATGCCTACCTGCAGCACCGCGAATGCCTGCAGGGTGTGGTACTGGTGATGGATATTCGCCATCCAATGAAGGAATTCGACGAGATGATGGTGCATTGGTGCTCATCGACCGGTGTACCCCTGCACGTGCTGCTGACCAAGGAAGACAAACTCAAGCGAGGTCCGGCCAAGAGCACCATGTTGCAGATTCAGAAGCAACTCAAGGAACGGTTGGGCGACAAGGTGAGTGTGCAGACGTTTTCGGCTCTGAAAAAGTCAGGTGTGGACCAGCTGCGCCAGAGGATCAACAGTTGGCTGCTGCCGGATCTGAAAGAGATGCAACCGGATGAGGTGGAGCTGATTCCACCCAAAGCAGACTGACAGCCAAGAAAAACCCCGGCAGATGGAAGGGGAGCACCACTACCGGGGTCAAGATGTCATGACAGACAGAGCCGCGACTCCACGCTGGCAAGACTGGGATTTCATGCCGCGGCTCAACAGTTAAGACCTTTGATTCGACAAAAGTTCACTTTTGTACAAAAAAAGATCAGTGTGCCTGTTCCCAGTTATCGCCGACACCGGCTTCAACCAGCAGGGGTACCGCAAGTTCGGCGGCATCTTCCATCAGCGGTTTGACCTGCGCGATAAAGTTATCCACTTCGCTTTCACGCACTTCGAACACCAGCTCATCGTGTACCTGCATGATCATGCGAGCATCCATCTGGCCCTGTTCCAGCCAGTTATCCACCGCAATCATCGCGCGTTTGATAATATCTGCTGCCGTACCCTGCATGGGTGCGTTAATCGCGGTACGTTCGGCGGCCTGACGCTTCATCGGATTGCGGTCGTTGATCTCCGGCAGGTAGAGACGGCGACCGAACAGTGTTTCTACATAGCCCTGATCCCGGGCCTGAGCACGAGTTTCGTCCATGTAGCGCTGTACGCCGGGATAGGTGGCGAAATAGTGCTCGATGTAGGTACCGGCCTCCTTGTTGCCGATTCCCAACTGCCGTGCCAAACCAAAGGCGGACATGCCATAGATCAGGCCAAAGTTGATCGCCTTGGCGCTGCGGCGCTGATCTGCCGTTACCTTGTCCACAGTAATACCGAACACTTCGGCGGCGGTCGCCTTGTGGATATCTTCACCGTGCCGGAAGGCGTTGAGCAGCCCCTCGTCACCGGACAGGTGCGCCATGATGCGCAGTTCAATCTGTGAATAGTCCGCCGCAATGATTTTGTAACCCTCGGGTGCAACAAAGGCGTTGCGGATACGACGCCCCTCGAGGGTACGTACCGGGATGTTCTGCAGGTTGGGCTCGGATGAGGACAAGCGTCCGGTCGCCGTCACTGCCTGATGATAGGAGGTATGGATACGCCCGGTAGCCGGATTGATCATCTGCGGCAGCTTGTCGGTGTAGGTACTCTTGAGCTTGCTCAAGCCTCGCTGTTCAATCAGCAGCTTGGGCAGCGGATAGTCCAGCGCCAACTCCTGCAGCACCTCTTCGGCCGTAGACGGCGCACCCTTCGGTGTTTTCTTTTTCACTGGCAGGCCCATCTTGTCGAACAGGATCGCCTGCAGCTGCTTGGTGGAGTTGAGGTTGAACTCTTCGCCGGCCAGTTCGAAAGCGTCCTTCTCGATCTCGTTCAGGCGCAATTCCAGTTCCTGACTCTGTTCGCCCAGAATATTGGCATCCACCAGCGCACCACGATACTCCATGCGTGACAGCACCGGGATCAGCGGACGTTCGATCTGCTCGAACACCTTGAGCAGTTCACCCTCGGCGGCCAGCTGCGGCAGCAGTTTATGATGCAGGCGCAGGGTGATGTCGGCGTCCTCCGCCGCATAGGGTGCGGCCTGTTCCAGCTCGATCTGGTTAAAGGTCAGCTGCTTCTTGCCCTTGCCCGCAATGGCTTCAAAGCTGGTGGAGGTCACACCCAGATGACGATCCGCCAGCGTATCCATGTCATGACGACTGGCGGTGGAGTTGAGTACGTAGGACTCCAGCATGGTATCGGCGCCGATACCCTGCAGCTCGACACCGTAGTGGCGCAATACGTTCATGTCGTACTTGATATGTTGGCCGATCTTTTTCAGCTCCGGATCTTCCAGCAGCGGCTTCAACTGCGCCAGAACAGCCTCGCGATCCAGCTGAGCCGGAGCACCCATGTAATCGTGCGCCAGCGGTACATAGGCGGCTTTGCCTGGCTCGACCGCGAAAGAGACACCCACCAGCTGCGCTTCCATGTAGTTCAGACTGGTGGTTTCAGTATCGAAGGCAAACTCCCCTGCGGCCTTGAGCTTCGCCAGCCAGGCATCAAAAGCGTCCTGCGTCAGGACCGTTTCATATTCGGTTTCGATGGCGTCTTCCAGAGCCACCGGCTCCTCAGCTCCCAACTCTTCAGCATCTCCTGCTTCCAGTTCACGCACCCAGCTCTTGAACTCGAACTGTTTGAACAGCTCCAGCAGCTGCTCCGGCTGGGGTTCAGGCAGGGTGATGTCGTGCAGGTCGATCTGCAGCGGTACATCGGTCTTGATGGTGGCCAACAGATAGGATAGCTCCGCCGCTTCGCGATTCTCCTCCAGCTTTTTCGGCATGGTCTTGGCGCCACGGAAGCCCAGCGTGGGTATTTTATCCAGGTTCTCATAAAGGTCCTGGATGCCGCCGATACCTTGCAGCAGTGCCAACGCGGTCTTTTCACCCACACCGGGCACACCGGGAATGTTGTCTACCTTGTCCCCCTGCAGCGCCAGCAGATCGATCACTAGCTGCGGCGGCACACCGAACTTTTCCTCGACCCCTGCCACATCCATCTTGCTGTCGTTCATGGTGTTGATCAGGGTGACATGTTCATCCACCAGCTGTGCCATATCCTTGTCACCGGTGGAGATGACCACCGCGCGGCCGGATTCGCTGGCCTGACGCGCCAGGGTACCGATCACATCGTCCGCTTCCACGCCGTCTTCGACGAACAGCGGCAGTCCCATGGCCCGAATGATGGCGTGGATCGGCTCCACCTGAGCGCGCAGGTCATCCGGCATGGGCGGGCGATGTGACTTATACTCAGCATATATCTCGTCGCGAAAGGTTTTGCCCTTGGCATCGAAAATAACGGCGACGGGGCTGCCCGGATAGTCCTTGAGCAGACGTTTGAGCATCGAGGTCACAACCCTGATGGCACCGGTTGGCGTACCGTCAGCTGTACGCAGATCAGCTTGCTGGGAGGCGAAAAATGCTCGATAAAGGTAGGAGGAGCCATCCACCAGAATGACCGGGGCGTGCTGTTCGCTCATGGGAGTATCCATTTAAAACTGTTTCGGGGTTGTCGGCGCCTGCGACAAGGCCCACAATCATAGACAATTCGACCCCGACTAACCAATTGGGAAGCAATGATGCTGAAAAAACTGACGCTGGCGGCGGTATTGGCACTGACGCCCCTGGCCCAAGCCGAAGTAGTGGATGACCCGGCCCTGACCGAGCCAGAGATAACCATCACCCACGATGGTGAAAGCACCTATTACGAGTACACCGTCAACGGCCAGCTGCGCGAAATAAAGGTCGTGCCCAAGGTTGGCAAGCCCTACTATCTGGTGCCGGCTGATGGCTCCAAATTCATTCGTGTAGAGGAATCGCAGCTGCTGATTCCGAAATGGGTCATCTTCCGCTGGTAACCGACATTGGCCGTATATACCGATATCAGCCGCGCTCAACTTGAAGCCCTGCTGGAAGACTATGCGCTGGGTAGACTGGTCAGCTTCGAAGGGATCGAAGGTGGCATCGAAAACAGCAACTTCTTCGTTACGCTGGACCTTGACGGCCACGAACAGCAGTACGTTCTGACACTGTTCGAAGAGTTGGCTTTCGACGAGATGCCATTCTTTGTCGAGCTGGGCCAGTGGCTGCATACGCGTCAGGTACCGGTTCCCTTTGCGATCAAGGATCGCAACGGTATTGCGCTGAAACAGGTGTGCGCCAAACCCGCCTTTTTCCAGCCCCGCTTCCAGGGACATCATGTCAGTCGCGAACAGCTGACAACGGCACACTGTACCGAGATCGGCACAGCACTGGCACAGCTCCACCTGGCCGGCGAAGAGTTCTACCTGCGCAGACAGGCTCAAAGGGGCGTTTTCTGGTGGCGACGCGAGAGTCAGGCCATTCGCCATCTGCTTAAACCGGAAGATGCCGAGCTGCTGCAGCAGGAAGTAGCCCTGTTTGACCAGTTGCGAGAAAAACCCTTCGGCTTGCCGCTTGGTACCATCCACGGCGACCTGTTCCATGACAACGCCCTGTTCCGTGATGGCCATCTGGAAGCGATCCTCGATATCTACAACGCGGCAACCGCTTTCCTGCTGTTTGATCTGGCCATTGTCGCCAACGACTGGTGTACCAACGCACAGGGGCAGGCTGATCCGGTACGGGAGCAGGCACTGCTCAAAGCCTATGCCAGTGTACGCCCGTTTACTGATGAAGAAGTCGCCGCCTGGCCGACGCTGGTTCGCACTGCTGCCATGCGTTTCTGGCTGTCGCGGCTAATACCCTGGCTCGGAGTTGAGCAAGCTTCACGCAGCGGCATCAGCACCAAACTGAAAGATCCGGACGAGTTCCGTCGTACCCTGCTGGCACGTATCGAAACACCCGCCTCAATCTGACGGTTGCGGCCCGGATCGGCTGTTGGCTTCAGGCCAAGTCGTCCGGGCTGGTATACTGCAGTCTTTCCACCTCGATTCATCTGATTTCAACTCGGCAGGGCCCATGGACGTTACACACATCATCGACTCGCTCAACGACGCCCAGCGGCAGGCGGTTACCGCTGATCTGAACAACCTGCTGGTTCTGGCAGGTGCCGGTTCCGGCAAAACGCGGGTACTGGTGCACCGCATCGCCTGGCTGATCGAAACCGAAGGCCTGTCACCCTATTCAATCATGGCGGTGACCTTTACCAACAAGGCGGCACGGGAGATGCGCGGGCGAATCGAGCACCTGCTGGGGATCAACACCCACGGCATGTGGGTGGGCACCTTCCACGGTCTGGCACATCGCCTGCTGCGTGCCCACTGGCGCGATGCCGGACTGCGCGACAACTTCCAGATCATGGACAGCGACGACCAGCTGCGCCTGGTCAAGCGCTTGTGCAAGGAAATGAACCTGGACGACAGCCGCTGGCCGGCACGTCAGTTTCAGTGGTTCATCAATGGCCAGAAAGACGAAGGCCTGCGCAGCGCCCATATCGAGCGGACGGGCGATCCGTTCCAGGCGATGATGATTCGGGTCTATGAAGCCTACGAAGAGGCCTGTGAACGAGGCGGCATGATCGATTTTGGCGAATTGTTGCTGCGGGCACTGGAACTGCTGCGCGACCGCGCGCCCCAGCTGCTCAAGCACTACCGCGAACGTTTCCGCTATGTGCTGGTGGACGAGTTTCAGGATACCAACGCCATTCAGTATGCCTGGCTGCGCCTGCTGTGTGAGGGCGAGAACAAACTGATGGCGGTGGGCGATGATGACCAGTCGATCTACGGCTGGCGCGGTGCTCGCATCGAGAACATCCAGCATCTTGAACAGCACTTCCCGGGTACCGAAACCATCCGTCTGGAGCAGAACTACCGCTCCACCGGCACCATTCTCGGCGCCGCCAACGCCGTGATCCAGAACAACTTCGGCCGCCTGGGCAAAGAGCTGTGGACCGAGCTTGGCGATGGTGAGCCGATATCGCTCTACAGCGCATTCAACGAGCAGGACGAGGCACGCTTCATCGTTGACCAGATCCAGAAGTGGGTAGAAGAGGGTAATCGCCGAGATGAATCGGCCATTCTATACCGCTCCAACGCCCAGTCGCGGGTGCTGGAGGAGATGCTGATCCGAGCGGGCATGCCCTATCGAATCTACGGTGGCCAACGCTTCTATGACCGGCTGGAGATCAAGAACGCACTGGCTTATCTGCGTCTGCTGGCCAACCGCGATGACGATACCGCCATGGAGCGAGTGATCAATGTTCCCACCCGCGGTATCGGTACCCGCACCATCGAGGCGATTCGCGAACACGCCCGAGACGAGAACGTTTCCATGTGGCGGGCCGCCAATGAAATCACCGAACTGAAAACCCTGCCCGCCCGCGCCAACAATGCGCTGCAGGCCTTTGTCGACCTGATCAATCAGCTGGACGCCAATACCCGTGGTACCGAGTTGCACGAACAGACCGAGCATGTGGTGCAGCATTCCGGCCTGATTGAGCACCACGAAAAAGAGAAGGGCGAGAAGGGCCAGTCTCGTATCGAGAACCTTGAGGAGCTGGTCAACGCCGCCCGCCAGTTTGCCGGCCAGTGGCAGGAAGACAACGAAGAGGGCTTCAATTCACCGCTGGCGGCATTCTTGGACCAGGCGGCACTGGATGCCGGTGAAGCCCAGGCCGATGTGCACACCGACAGTGTACAGCTGATGACGCTGCACTCCGCCAAGGGGCTGGAGTTCCCGCTGGTGTTCCTGGCGGGCATGGAGGAGGGTCTGTTCCCGCACAGCATGTCGGCGGAAGAACCGGGCAGGCTGGAGGAGGAACGCCGCCTCTGCTACGTGGGCATCACCCGCGCCATGCAGAAGCTGTACATGACCTACGCCGAGTCACGCCGCCTGCACGGCAAGGAGACCTTTAACCGCGTATCGCGCTTCATCAACGAGATACCGGCAGAGCATATCGAAGAGGTACGCCTTAACGCCACAGTACGCCGTCCCTACAGCAGCGGGTACGATTCAGAGAGCAGCCTGTTCGGGGGTGGCAGCTCGCTGTCCAGCGCCGAGATCCCCAGTACCGATCTGCGCTTGGGGCAAGCAGTAATGCACGCCAAATTCGGCGCAGGCATGGTGACCAACTTCGAGGGCAGTGGCCCCAAGGCACGGGTACAGGTCAACTTCGAAGAAGCCGGCAGCAAGTGGCTGGTGGTGGGTTTTGCCAACCTGCAACCCTTGTAAAACGTCAATGCTGGAACGGGTAGAGACTATCCAACTGCAGAATGCGCGTCAGCTCATCCAGAGCGGCGCGCGACTCATCCAGCAGTGCCGGGTCGGCCAGCTCGGAGGGTACCAGCCGATCACGGTAATGGCGCTCAACCCAGTCGATCAGCTGCGCATACAGTTGATCGCTGAACAGAACTCCCTGATGGCAGGCTTCCAGAGCTTCAGACTCCAGCACCACCCTTAGCCGCAGGCAGGCCGGACCGCCACCATTGCGCATGCTCTGGCGCAGATCTATCACTTCCACTGCGTCGATCCCTTTGCGTGCTTTCAGCAATGTTTGCAGGTAATGCCAGACCTGTTCGTTTTCGCGACATTCCAGTGGTACCAGCAGCAAAGTATGGCCCCCTGAAAGGGTCAACAGCTGGCTGTTGAACAGATAGCTCTGCACTGCTGCCTGCAGCGCCACTTCCTGCTCACTCACCTGAATCAGATTCAGCTTGCCATCGAGTGCATGGCTCAAGCGACCAATCACCTGTGTCTGATCTACAAAAGCGCCTTCATGACAGAACAGCAGGTTACGATTGGCGACTGCAATAACATCATTGTGGAAAACACCGGCATCGATGGCGTCAGGTTGCTGTTGTGCATAAATAACCCGTGCCGGATTCAGCCCATGCTGACGTGCCACCGCCTCACTGGCTTCAAGGGTTTGACGCGCAGGGAAGCGGTGCGGTCCTGACTGCTGCCGGCTGCGGCCATAAACAAACAGAGCAACACCCGGATCAGAATAACCTGTGCATAACCGATTGTGATTGGCACCACCTTCGTCACCGAGTGCCGAGCTGGCCGGCAGCGCGTTGTGGACACAAAAAAACTGCTCGTTGTGGAAAACCCGCTGCAGAATTTCTCCTGTCATCGCGCTTTCCATGCTGCGATGAAGCTGAGAGACCAGATTGGCTGGTGTAAAGTGCACACGCCCGTCCGCTGTATCAGCCGCCGGTGACACGGTCGCCGCGTTTGCTGTCCACATGGAAGAGGCGGAACAGGCAGCTGAAAGTAGCCAAGGAGCCTCGACTGCAGCGCGAGACAACACCTGAGAATCCGAGCCGGCAAAGCCCAGCCGACGCAGCAATTCAGGCTCCGGCCTGGGTTGCGGCGGCAGCACCCCCTGCGTCAGCCCCAAATCATGCAGTCGTTTCATCTTGGCCAGCCCCTGCAAGGCCGCTGCCCTTGGATTCGAGATCTGGTCACGATTACGGACCGAAGCCAGGTTGCCCGGCGCCAATCCGCTGTAGTTGTGGGTAGGCCCTACAAGACCATCAAAATTGACCTCTACCGCCTTCATCCCTTCGCTCCCAATACCATGCCCGGTGGCAGGCTCTGTGGCAGCTCAAGCCGTGCACTTTCCAACCCAGCCACGGGGTAGGCACAGTAATCCGCCGCATACCAGGCACCGGGGCGGTGGTTACCGCTGGCACCGATGCCGCCAAAAGGCAGTGCACCGGACGCCCCGGTCAAAGGCCTGTTCCAGTTCACCACACCGGCGCGAATATGGCGGTGAAAGTGCTCAAACTCTGCCTCATTGTCACTGATCAGCCCGGCACTGAGGCCATATCGGGTACGATTGGCCAGGGTAATGGCCTGATCAAAATCCTGGTAGCGAATCAGTTGCAGCAGAGGACCAAAGTACTCCTCATCAGGCGCCCGCGCACCCAGTTCGGTCACATCAATCAATCCCGGCGTCAGCAAAGCACTGCCTTCACGCACGGATTGCATCGCCAACACCACTTCAGCCCCCATCGACTGCAGCCGCAGCTGTGCAGCCAGCAGGTTATCCACAGCTTCAGGCGAAATCAGGCTGCCCATGAACGGCTGTGGATCAGCAAAGGGGGCATCCACTGTCAGCCTGCCCACCGCTTCAACCAACCTGTTGATAAACTCATCGCCCCAATTACCCACAGGTATCAGCAGACGGCGCGCACAACTGCAACGCTGCCCACTGCTTAAAAAGGCTGACTGGATAACACAGAACAGCGCTGCCTCAATATTATCCACAGACCGCACTACGAGCGGATTATTCCCTCCCATCTCCAGCGCCAGCAGTTTGCCGGGGCGGTTGCCAAACTGCTGCTGCAAGCGCTCTCCCGTGGCCGAACTGCCGGTAAAACAGATACCGTCAAGCTGCTCACTGGCCGCCAACGCCTGCCCGACTTCCGCGCCGCCCTGTAACAGGTTGAGCACGCCGTGCGGCAATCCGGCTCGTTGCCACAGTTGAACCATGTGACGGCTCACCAGTGGGGTCTGTTCACTGGGCTTAAACAGCAGTGTATTGCCCGCCAGCAGGGCCGGTACGATATGACCATTGGGCAGGTGACCGGGAAAGTTGTAGGGTCCAAACACCGCCAGCACGCCATGTGGCTTATGACGCACGGCTGTGCGAATACCATTCTGTTCGCTGATATGGCAACCGGTGCGTTCTGAATATGCCCGGATTGACAGAGCGGTTTTGCCGATCATGCTGGTGACTTCGGTACGTGCCTCCCACAACGGCTTGCCGGTTTCTTCCGCGATACAAATCGCCATTGGTTCGGCTTCCTGCTGCAGCAGGTCTGTATAACGTTCGACCAGCTGTCGACGCAGATCAAACCCCAGCCCACCCCAGTCCGACGCCGCCCGCCTCGCAGCAGACAACGCCCGGTCAACCTGTTCCAGACTGGCACTTTGGCCACTCCAGAGCCGCTCGCCATTCACTGGATTGATGGAAACCAGTGGCGTACCTTCACCGGTCACCCAGATGCCGTTGATCAGCAGATCCAGCATGCTTACCTCCGTTTACGGCGCCACTGCGCCGGGTCATCCTGGGCCAGTTCGAACAACAGCGCGGCTGTCAGTCGGGCGCGCTCTGAAAGACTGCCAACCAGCAGAAATTCATCGCTGGAATGAATTGAGCCACCACACACTCCCAGCGTATCAATGTTAGCCACTCCTGCAGCGGCCAGATTATTGCCATCGCAGCAGCCTCCACTGGGCAGCCAGTTCAGCTTGGTGCCCAACCCCTGGCCTATCTGGCGCAGGCGTTCAAACAAACGCAGGTGCGGCCCAAACGGTTTGGGCTTGCGCCCAAAACCACCGTCCTGCTCAATTTGAATACCCTCCTGCCGGAGGATTCGCTGTTGTAACTGCTCAAGATGCTGCAGGCACCAGAGCTCATCTTCAGCCTGTTCAATACGTATATTGAAACGCGCCATCGCCCGATCGGGCACCACGTTGACCGCACCACCTCCATGAATATAGCCGGGGTTGATGGTCACCCCTTTTCGCTGACCGTTAAGGTTATCCAGCGCACTGATGAAATCGCACAACGCCCGGATCGCGTTACGACCCAGGTGATGTTCGCGCCCCGCGTGGGCAGCACGTCCCGTTACACGCACACTGAAATTGCCACTGCCCTTGCGCGCGCCAGCGAGAGAACCATCGGCCAATGCCGGTTCAAACACCAGCCCCAGGTCAGCCTCTGCCGCACAGCTCGCAATCAGTTCAGCAGAGCAGGGCGAGCCGATCTCTTCATCCGGGTTAAGCAGCCATCGCCAGCCGATTTTGCCCGCCAGCGGCGAGGCTTCCAGCGCCGTCAGAGCATGCAGTGCTACCACCAGGCCACCTTTCATATCGGTTACCCCGGGGCCGTTGAGGCGCTCTGCATCAAGCCAGCGTATCTTCTGGAAGGGATGGTCAACGCCGTAGACCGTATCCAGATGTCCCATCAACAACAGCTGCAGCGGCGCATCTGGATGTTTTTGCAGCTGCAGCGCCTGTCCCAGTGGTTGCTCCTGCCATTCGGCCTTGTCCGTGAGCTGACGGTAATGCGGCAGATCGATCCGCTGCACCACGGCATTCAACCCAGCGGCCAGCTCAGCGAGCCTGTCAGCGACGGCATTAACGCCCGTGACATTGAACGTACCCGAATTGATTTCGGCCAGCGCAATTGTCTGCTCCAGCATCAGCGCCTGCTGATCGGGTAACCAGTGGTAATAGGATTGCCGCACACGACCTCCGATTCCGTTGCACGGTTTCAGTATCGGTCAGGCCGAAAGGGGATGCCAGTTCGTTTAGATAAGGGGTTGCAGTGCCTGCCACAGCAGACGCAATGCCAACACAGTGACGATGATGCGGAACAGGCGGTTGAACCAGACCGAGCTGACTTTCTGCAGCAGGTTAAGCCCGATCCAGGTGCCCAGCATACCACTGAGAATCATCAGGCCGATCAGTGGCAACCAGTCGATAAAGGAAAAGCCAATAAAGGAGAACACCACACCCTTGAGCAGGTGCTGACCAGTCATCGCCGCGGCAAAGGTGGCAACGGTCTGCATCTTGTCATAGCTGTGACGATGCACGAACGCAGCCACCAGTGGACCGCTGGCCCCGACGAACATGGAGACAAAAGTGGTTAATGAACCGGCCAGCAGGGTGCGCAAGGGTGTCAATGTGCGCATAGCCGGCTTTGGCCCCCACACCATCCACAGAATGAAACCGGCCACTGCCAGCTGAATCACCTGCAACGGCAGCTGTACCACAACCAGTGATGCGAGCCCTGCGCCAATCAGAGCACCAAGCAAAAATCGACCACACAGAGGCCAATCAATATGCTGACGGGTCATCAGGGCACGGTTGCCATTGGAGCCAAGCTGAACCAGACCATGCACGGGGATCAGTGCGGCGATCGGTACAATCTGTGCCATCGCAACCAGCAGCAAAACACCGCCACCAATACCAAGGGTCGCGGTCATAAGGGAGGTAAAGCCAGCGGTCAGGATCAGCCAAACAGCGTCCAGCGCCACCAGTTCAGGCGGTAACCAGCCGATCACGCCTGCTGCATGGCCAGCATCACCTGCTGTGCCCAGTTCAGGCTGTGGCGATAGGCCACCTCATAGAAGGGCTTGTCCAACTCTCGGCTGAGCTGCTCAAACTCACCCCTTTCATAATGTTCAACCTGCTGCAGCAGCTCACCGCATGAGCCTCTGCGGCCAACCAGAGCATCTTTCATATCCTGCTGCAGGGGGACCTGAGACAGAAGATCTTCCATCTCCATGTCCAGCAATACATCCAGCTGCGACAGCAGGCCTACGATGAAATGGTTGATCGGCTCATTTCGCCCCAGCATCTCGGCCAGCAGCTCGCAAAAACGGCCACGCACCAGCATGTTGCGCGTCAGCTCGTCCGGCTTGGTTTTATCGGTACTGGTCAGGAACAGCATCACCCAGCGTTTGATTTGATCGATACCAAGCAGGGAGATGGCGTGGGAGAGCGAGCTGATTTCACGTTTGAGATTGAAGGCAGCGGAGTTGACCACCCTCAGAATCCGATAGGTCAGCGCCGGATCATGCAGGGCAATCTGTTCAATGGACTGTGCCGTGGCGCTGGGACGCTGCATTTCGGTGAGCAACTCCAGCAGAACCACCTTGTTACCGGTGATTTTCTTGCCTTTGACCGCCTCGGGCTTGCTGAGGAAATAGCCCATATAGAGGGCAAAGCCCATCTCCAGACAGCGACGAAACTCTTCCTGAGTCTCCACCTTGTCGGCCAGCAGCTCAAGCTGATAGGTTCGCAGGCGCTGCAACAACGCAGGAATGTTATCCAGCCCCAGCAGCTGAATATCCAGCTTCAGTACATGAACGATGTTCAACAGTGGCTCGAACTTGGGGTCTCGCGGGTCGTAATCCGCCAAAGCCAGTCGGTAGCCCTGCTGCGCCAGTCCCTTCACTCGAGCAATGAACTCGGGCGTTACGTCCGAGTGGCCCAGAATTTCCAGCACAAAATTCTGCTTCGGCAATTCGGGCACATCATTATTGAGCAGGAAGCTGTCCGTCACCTTGAGGAAACAGGGCAGTGACTGAACCGCACCGCCCTTGGTGATACTGGAGTAAGTACCAAGCAACACACCGAGCGTGGCATCTTCATCCTTCAGACCTTCAACGAAATTGCCATCCGTATCACGGAACAGCAACTCAAAGGCGACCACATCCTGGCTCTTGGTATAAATCGGCTGTCGCGCCATTAATACCTGGAGCTGCTGTTCATCTGCCATGATTTGAGAGCCGGTCGACGCCACTGTTGACTCCTTGTTGGTCTGTTTCTGCTTGTTTTCAAACGAGGGTTAGAGTATAGCCACTCACCCTCGCCGAGAACAGAGCCTTACAAGGTTACATTGTATTGGATCAGTACTGATCAGCTTGCTCTTCGATGGTTGCGTAAACCTCGTAGCTGCCATCTTTCTTCACCAGCAGCACCTGGTACGGGCTGAAGCGATCATCAACCTCCATACCTGGACTGCCCATCGGCATGCCCGGTACCGCCAGCCCCAAAGCATCGGCGGGCGGCTGCTCCAGAAAGTCTTGCATCAGCTTCGCCGGCACATGGCCTTCAAATAGATAGCCTTGCTCGGATACAGCGGTGTGACAGGAGTGATACTGCCCCTGCAAACCCATATCCAGCTTCAGTTGGGTCAGGTTATCTGGGTGATGGGTCACCGAATGGAAGCCTGCATCTTCGACATGGTCAATCCAATCCACACAGCAGCCACAGGTAGGGCTCTTGTAGACACGCAGATTCATGGCATCAACGCTGGCTTGCTGGGCCGTTGCCTGTGTTGCCGGCTTCGGTGCTTCTGAAGTTGCCTGAGAATCGCTGCAGGCACTCAGCAAAGCGGTAGATACAACTAACGAAAGGGCCACAAGGCCAGTACGATAAAGGGACATGGAATTTCTCCTCTGTGCGAACGATCAGGCCGCACAATGCTGTTTCAAGGGGAGGGAGCCAGGCTCCCTGAACACACTTCAGACCAATGTGCGGGGTCTGGGTGGCTCATAGCGGGAGAAAACCGGTGCATCCGGTAGCTGTAACAGATCGATAGGGCGGTGCACTGCAGTCGGTCGCAACAGCACCATTTGGCTGTTTAGTACCAGTGCACTGCCCTGAGCACAGTGATCGGCGCAGTCAGCTTGAAAACTGTCGCAACAGGCCGCTTCATGAGGCTGCTCCAGATGACAGCTGCTACCCGAAGGTTGATGCGCAGTGTTCATCTGAGCCATGCAGTGACTACTGACGGCATGATGTTCAGCGGGGAGGGACGCCTGAACCAGACTAAACAGCTGCAGCACCAGAACAGCCATCAGCATCAGAACCACAAGGGCCTGAGGGCGATGAGAATCAAAATGGTCAGTGCGGGTCTGAAACACGTCGGGTTCGTCAATTGAAAGCTAAACGCCTAAGGTACCCACAAGCAGAAGCGGGTTCAATGCTGCTGACAGAACCACTGGTACTAAGCTTTCTCCATGCTGGTATAAGGCCATTCATCCGGCACCAGAAAAAAACGCTTTGTCTCGTGCCATACACCGCTATTTCCATCCTGCCCCAACTGTGCAAACAGCTTTGGTGGGCCTCCGGCGGCAATTCGAGAGGCCTGCGCATGCGCCAGCATTCCATCCGGGTGACATGTCTGGTGCCAGGGCCCCAGCCAGTCAGGCTTGTTCAGCTGCACACTGGTTTCCAGCCGTAATTCACTTACCTGCGATGCTCGCAGCCAGTCGCCACGCAAGTGGTTCTCCGACACATTGGGCGGCAACGGCAGCGCACTCTGTCCGGCTGGATAAAACAGATATCCCGGCATCAACACATGTGATCGAGCCGACTGCGGCAGCCCTTTCTCAGCCAGCATAGCCCGGCTGGCGGGCTGTTCAGCCATCTTTACCTGATGACCAAGCAAGCGCTCGGTTTTCAGATCCAGCCGGTCACGGCTGTTGGGGCCGTACCAGTGCGAGTCATCAGCACCGGCCGCCAGATAGAATTTCACCGCGATTTCGTGATGCTCAACTTCACCGCTGAGCGGATTTCGCAGCAGAAAGTCCAACTCGCCCAAGGTACGACCCTGCTCACGCACCTGAAGGTTGTGCCCCAGCAGTTCCCAGCCCAGTACATGGGTCATCAGGCAGGCATACAGCTGCTCAAAGTACAGGCCAAGGCGCAGCTCTGCCGCCATATTCAGCTGCTGCAGCACATCGGGACAATGTGCCAGACGATCAATCCGCAGCCTGTAGTCCTGTGGCAGCGCTGCTGTCAGGTCAAATACCCGCTCATGCCTCATCAGTGATGGCGCCTGACAGAGCCAGTACAAATGACGCAGGCTTCGCGGCAGGTATTCAATTTCATTTGCCCTGTACATCACCCTCTCCACTAACCTGAACCCGGTATTCGGCATGATAGCCCATATGGCTTGAGGTTTCGGAACTTGACCTTCATATTGCGCGACGAGCGGCAGCAGGGTGCTTTCCGTTATACTCATTCACAACAACACGGAGCAAATCGACAGGAGAGAGTGCCATGCGTTGCCATGAAGTGGATTACGAGCTGATCGGCTCGGAGATGCAGCTGGTTGAAGTGGAATTGGACCCGGGCGAAGCCGTCATCGCCGAAGCTGGTGCCATGACCTATATGGAAGAGGACATCGCTTTTGAAACCAAAATGGGTGATGGTTCCAATCCCGACGAGGGTCTGATGGGCAAGCTGTTTTCCGCCGGCAAGCGCGTGTTCACCGGCGAATCGATCTTCACCACTCACTTCAGCAACCGAGGCAGCCACAAACGCCGGGTAGCCTTTGCCGCGCCCTATCCAGGCAACATCGTGCCTCTTAACATGGCACAGCTGGGCGAAAAGGTGATCTGCCAGAAGGATGCCTTCCTCTGTGCCGCGCTGGGCACCCGCATCAGCATCACTTTCAACCGTCGCATCGGCGCCGGCTTTTTCGGTGGTGAAGGTTTTATCCTGCAGAAGCTGGAAGGCGATGGCATGGCCTTCATTCAAGCTGGCGGCACCGTGGTGGAAAAGAAACTGAACGGCGAAACCCTGCGCGTGGATACAGGTTGTCTGGTCGGCTTCACCGAAGGGATCGACTACGACATCCAGCGCGCCGGCAACCTGAAATCAATGGTGTTTGGCGGTGAGGGATTGTTTCTGGCCACGCTCAAAGGCACCGGCACTGTCTGGCTGCAAAGCCTGCCGTTCTCACGCATGGCAGACCGTATTCTGGCCCACGCCCCATCCAACGGCGGCAATGACCAAGGCGAAGGCTCGGTGCTGGGCGGTATCGGGCGGATGATTGGGGGACGTTGAGTTTTCGCACCTTTGTGCAGGCACCCCTTGCACAAAGGTGCTACCACTACATTCTTCTACTCTGCTCACCCAGCACCTGCTGCCTTAACCACGCCAGCATCAGCCCCTGCAGCTCTTTGGTGATCTGCGGTTCGGACAGATATTTCATCGCAATGCCCTGCTGGGTGTCCATGCGGGCGATCACGGCGTCATCCATCGCTTTGGGGAAGTCGCCATTCATGACCGCAGCGTCGGTGTTATGGCGAATCTGGTCCATCACGCTTTCGTTCTCGGTCAGCTTGCTGGCCAGCCCTTGCACGAAATCGAGTTTATCGCCATCGGTGGTTTCGGTGCCGAACAGTTCGTTCATCTTCTCGACGATGTGTGACAGCAGATCGTATTCGCCTTCCTTCGGCTTGCCGGTGCCCACGGCGGTGGTGCCGGTGTATTGGCCTTCACCGTCCTTCAGTTTCAGATCCTGAGTGCGCTTCTGTTTCAGGTTGTAATGACTCAGTGCTACGGCGGTGAGGTCGATTTCGTCCTCTTCGATCACTTCCTGACGCAGCAACGGCAGCAGGTGGCGGCTGTAGACGTTGAGCTGTTCCAGTGCCGGGTCTTCAAACGGGGTGATCTGGCTGATGAACTCGTAAAAGCGGATATAGCTGTTCACGTCTTTCTTGAACAGATCCAGGCTGTCGCGGGTTTCTTCTGCGGCTTTTACTGAGCGTTCGGCATTGGCACGTTCGCTGTCGCTGCCGGATTCGATCAAGCGCTTGAGCTGGATGCGGGCATCGCGCAGCACTTCGTTGGCATGGCGATAACGCTGGATGAAGCGATCCACGGCCGGTTTGATGTAGCCGGTCAGCGCCTCGGCGCCGCGTTTGGGGTCGAAGTAGGCATCGGCAAAGGCTTCCACCTCATGCCACTGGAGGATGCTGTTCTCCAGCAGCTTGTGCTGTAGGTCGTAGACCAGGTTCGGGTCCGAGGTCTGGTCAAGCTGGGCGGTTTCAAAATACTTCTGGAACTCGGCCAGCACCTCCTGCGGGTCGTTGGTGAAGTCCAGCACATAGGTGGTGTCCTTGCCCGGATAGGTGCGGTTGAGCCGTGACAGGGTCTGGATACAGTCCACGCCGGTCAGTTTCTTGTCCACGTACATGGCGCAGAGTTTGGGCTGGTCGAAACCGGTCTGGAACTTGTTCGCCACCAGCATCACTTGATAGTCGTCAGTATCGAACGCCTTGCGCATATCACGCCCCTTGAGGTCGGGGTTCATGTTGCGCTCGGTAAAGGGCTCAGGGCCGCTTTCCAGATCGTTGACCTCGCCGGAGAAGGCCACCATCGCCTGAATGCGCTCATAGCCCTGCTCTCTGACGTATTTATCGAACGCCAGCTTGTAGCGCACCGCTTCCATGCGGCTGCCGGTGACCACCATCGCCTTGGCTTCGCCCGCCAGCAGGTGCATCACATTCTCGCGGAAGTGCTCAATGATCACCTGCACCTTCTGGCCGATGTTGTGCGGGTGCAGGCGCACCCAGCGTGACAGGCGGGTTTTGGCCTTCTTGCTGTCCACCTCCTGATCGGCTTCCTGCTGCATCGCCAGCTTGTAGGCCAGCGCATAGCTGGTGTAGTTGCGCAGCACATCGAGGATAAAGCCCTCCTCAATCGCCTGGCGCATGGAGTACACATGGAAGGGGTGGGGCGGGTTGTTGTCGCTGATCGGCATGCTCGGGTCTTCGGGGCGCCCGAACAGCTCCAGCGTCTTGGCCTTGGGCGTAGCGGTAAAGGCGAAATAGCTGATCTTGTCGGAACCACCACGGGCCGCCAGAGTGGCGTTCATTACATCCTCGGCAGACAGTTCATCCTCGTCTTTCAGCTGCTCCGCCATCAGTACTTCACGCAGCTGGCGCGCGGTGCTGCCGGTCTGGCTGGAGTGGGCTTCGTCGGCAATGACGGCAAAGGTACGGTCCTGCAGGCCGGTGCTTTCCTGTATCGCCTTGAGCACGTGGGGGAAGGTCTGGATGGTGACGATGATGATCGGCGTGCCCCGGCTCAGGGCATCGGCCAACTGGGCCGATTTGCTGCCGTCGCCTTCTTCGCGGTTGATGCGGCTGACCACGCCGGACTTGTGTTCAAACTGGGAGATGGTTTCCTGCAACTGGCTGTCCAGTACGGTGCGGTCGGTAATCACGATCACCGAGTTGAACACCTTGTTGCCCTCGGCATTGCACAGGCTGGAGGCTTGATGCGCCAGCCAGGCGATGGAGTTGGACTTGCCGGAGCCAGCCGAATGCTGGATCAGGTACTTTTGGCCGGTGCCTTCCATGCGCACGGTATTGAGCAGGGTCTGCACTACCGCCCACTGGTGGTAACGCGGGAAGATCATGGTCTCTTTGGTATGGAGATGGCCCAGCTCGTCGAACACCTCTTTCGACTCCAGGTGCACAAAGCGATGCAGCAACTTGAGCCAGTTGTCGGGCTGGAACACCTCGTTCCACAGATACTCGGTGGCGTAGCCATCGGCTGGCTGATCGTTACCGGCGCCACCGGCCGCCGTGCCCCGGTTGAAGGGCAGGAAGAAGGTATCCTTGCCTGCCAGCTTGGTGGTCATCGCCACTTCAAACTGGTTAACGGCAAAGTGGACAATGGCACCGCGCTTGAACTTCAGCAGCGGTTCGTCCTTGCCGTTGGTTTTCGGCTTGCGGTCATAGCGGTACTGCTTCTTGGCGTTTTCAAGGCTCTGCTTGAAGCAGGACTTCAGCTCCAGCGTCGCTACCGGCAGGCCATTGACGAACAGCGTGAGATCGATGCGACCATCATAGCCGTGGGGGCTGTAGATCAGCTCCGGCACCACGCGCAGGCGGTTGGCGGCGTAGCGCTGTTCCAGCTCTGGGTTGAGGCTGTTGTCGGGCTTGAAGGTGGCGACCTTGAGGCGCACGCCGCGATCTTCGATCTGGTTACGCAGCAGCCAGAGAGTGCCCTTACGGCTCAGACTGCGCTCGGCAGCGTTGAGCAAGTGATGCTCCGGCTCGCGGCCATAGATTTTGCAGAACTTGGCCCAGGCATCGGGCTGGGTTTCCTGCACATAGGCGATCAGGTCGTCCGGGTAGAGGGCGCGTTTGCGGTCATACTGGCTCGACTGTCCCACCTGCCAGCCCTGTGCCTGCAGGGCGGCGATGATGTCGTTCTGAAATGCCAGTTCGCGGCTGTCAGCCATGACGGTTCCTCTTCCATGTATCGGTTTTTGATTGTTTTTTATTACTCTGTACTGATCATCACAGTGGCTTCAGCCAGCTTTGCGATGGCGCGTCTGCCCGGATTCCGTGTGCCGACACGCCGTAAATCCGTCCCTGGAGGCTCCACGGCGCCATCCATGGCGCCGAGGGTCGGCCCCCGGAACACCGTGCAGGCGCTGATGTTTGAGTGCTGCCCTTTGGATGCATCGACTGAATGCCTTGGTTAAACATGGTAGCGCCCGGCTTGCTCGGCGGCCATAGGCAGATCGGGTTCACCGGATTGGGTGCTGGTATTTGGCTGCCAGTTGCGTACATCGATTTTTCCGGTGACGGCGGCGGATATTAGGGCGGTGCGGCGTTCCTGGAGTAGGCCAACCGCCTCTTCAGCTTTGGATACTCCTTGTTGCAGCTGCTTTATTTTCTGAAATGCCCAATGAACGATTGCCCTTTGCTCAGCCAGAGGGGGGAAACTCGCTGACAGAGATCGAACATCATCCATTCCAATGGTCTTTATAGTCGCACCGGATGTGTAGCGTTCAAACTCTTTCTCCATGCCGTAGAACACTAGCAGGAGATACTCGGGTAATAGCTTCTGGCTTTTGCACAACCACGCAATGAGATGCTGAGAAACGGCCATCGGCCTTGTTGTTATGGCGCTTAACCCGATGGAGGCATCACGGGTAAAGACAACTGCTTGAGCAGGCAATAGACGGGCCGATGAGTTAGCTATACCAAGCTCATTAACCTTGTAAGCAGTGTCATCGATGTAGTCCACCACTTTCAGCGTCTTAGAGTCATTCAGTGAAACCCAGGGAATGTCACAATCAGTCCAGTACTCAGCCTTTTTCTTGTCTGGAGTATGTCCACTTTCGATCTTCGCGTAGTTCTTGATTCTGGATACTTTCCAATGCTCCGGCACCTGCCCCAGCCACTCTACGCCGGAGTCTTTCATCGGCACATTGGGATCAAGGCCCTTGGTGACGGCATGGGAGATCACCGCCTGCCGTTTTTCTCTCAGCAACTCGATCAATCGCTGCTGCTTTTCGATCAGCCGGTCGATACGGGCGGTTTCGTGGTCGAGGAAGGCGGCGATATTCTTTCGCTCCTCAATCGGTGGAAAGATGGCCGGGAACTCCTTGAGCTGTCCTTCGTTAACAGAGGGGACAGGACCAGGGTTGCTAATCTGACCGAAGTCCAGTTCTGATAACCACCTGAATCAGTGACTTCACCCGCTGTTGCAGCACCCAGCACTGAAGACGACCTCGCTCTTTAACACAGCTCGATCTTATCTAACGTGTACCGGGTTAATCTACGCCACTGCAGCATCGATCATGCTTCTCACCGCAGTATTTCGTCTCGATTCTGTCTGCAGGCCAAGGCATACCCTGCCATGCATGGCGCTCGGGCGTGTGGCTATTTTGAATGGCTGTAAATCCGACAGTCCGGATCAGGCCAGCCCGTAGACGCGACTGAATGCCCCGAAACCGGGACAATGTCGTCCGAAGCGCAGGTGGAGACGACGACCGCTGCTGACTAAGCGACAGGCCATATACATCAGTTCCTGAATCACGGTTTTCAGCCGCCGACGCTTGGCCGGATGACGCACCGGTGCATCCGGCCCCAATAGCGCGTTCTGTCCCATCCAACGCAGTATGTTGTAGCCCAGTACGGCAAAGGCTATGACCAGGTCGTTGGTATCGAACTTCCCTGACGGCAAACGTTCGAGATCCAGATCAGTCTTGAACTCACTGTGGAACTGTTCGCTGGTGGCGTGATCCTGGTAGAGCGCAATGACCTTGGCGTTATCTGCTGCGTCCGATGTGAGTGAAGTCGTCCAGCCCTCCAGGCTGACCTCCGGCTCCAAAAACAGCTGTCCTGAACTGTCACTCTGGCGCACCGTCACCTTGACGATCAGGCGGTCGTCCGTGCCATCCAGCGGTTCGCTTACCAGCGTTTCCATTTTGCCCGGTCGGGTATGGCACCAAAGTGCGCCGGCCGCATGAGCCTTGTCGACCCAGGCCAGTCCATCTTGTGAGCGGGGGTTCCACTTAATCAGGTAGTCTGCCCCGTGCGCACGGAAGTACCCCCGGTTCTCGGCGGCATCATGGGCGCTGTCAAGACGTACCAGTAGCGGTGCATCGGTCAGCTCTCGGACTCGAGGCAGCACCCGGTCGAGGGTGTGAATAAACTCTTTATTGGCATGTTGGTTACCCGGTCGCAGCTCACAGCCCAGACACCAGCCCTCCGTGCCCAGGTAGGCCGCGATGGGGGCATAACCGTCATGCCCCTTGTAGGTATAGGCCACGCCCTCTTTTTTACTGTTGCTGTTGTCCATGGGAAACACGTCCATATCCAGTGGCACGTGCCCGGTGGTGAGTGTGCCGATAGGCACCGAAGCGTTACACAGAAACTCGACGCTGGCCTCATCCAATAACGGGATCAGTGCGCGGGCATCTTCATCAAAGCGCTGACGCAGCCGGGCCGATGAAGGTGATTGCTTGATGCCCATGGCCGCTTTGAAGAAGGGATCATGGCGTGCGTGCTCGACCGCTTCGAAGTCGCTCTTGCCAAGGCAAATCAACCCCAGGTAGGTACGGATGAGGTCGATGTTGGCGATGCCATGGCGCTTGACGATGGAGCGCGAGGTCTTAGCCAGAGAGGTCATCCTGTTCACGCTGTGCCCAACCAGCGCCAGACCACCGTGGGGTGTGATAATCTCGGTTTTTGACTGTTCAAGCTTGAAGGTACGCATAGTCAGATATCACTGCCTGGGTGAATCGAGAATGGCGTCCATATTACCGCCGCAGGCCGCGTGGTTACAGTGTTGTAGAGGTGTGAGTGGGGTTGTAAGTCACGGAATCAGGAACCAGTAATACCAATACTCGTAGTCGCCGTCATAAGACGAATACACCATGGTGTTGTTATCGGTGATAGAAGGATGGGTAAGTATTCTACGTTTGTTGCCGAGTAGCGCAGCACCAACCTTCGGAAACATAATCCCCCCCGGTTTGCCTATTCTCGCTCCAAGCTTGATGGCAACATCCTGGCTGACATAGTTTTCGGCTTTATCCAGAAACTTTTCGTTGCCTGGCAAATTTGTGTCACTGACCTTATAGAAAGGATATGTTCCGCCTGACTGACCTTGATACTCATGCGGGAAGCCACAGCCTGCAGTGAAGTAACCAAAAGAGCCAAGTCTGCCCACTTTCCAGTGCGATGGTAATTGACCCAACCACTCCACCCCCGAATCCTTATACTCCGGATACGCCTGATATTTACCGCTCATGCCTGATCTCCTTTCAGTGCGTTCAGGGGATAAAAATTCTGACCTGATGGGTGCTTGCTTCGGCTGGAAGTGACCTGATGAGCTTTGGGCAGATGTGACAGCAGGGCTGCAGAAATGAAAAACCCGCACGATTTGAGCGTACCAACCGAGGAGGGCATAGGCTTGGCGGGTGTATTAACCGGGAAAGAGTAACCCGCCGGTTTGAGGGTGCTGCAGGCAGCATAGCCTTGGCGGGTGTTGTTGTAGAACATTGTGGCCTGCAAGGCGCGGAAAGTAAACGCTCGAGTAGCCATCATGAGTCTACCTCTGCCAGCAGTCGTCGGCCCTTATCGCTTATGAAGTAGGCCTGATGTGGATGATTTTTAACGCTTGGATAGCGTCGTTCGATCCATCCCTCGTTCAGCATTGGCATAAGATAGTGACTCATCAAATACTTTTTATTCCGGCCTCCCAGCAGTGCTGCCAATTGTTCAGCTGTATAGGCTTGATGGCCGCACAAGCAGAGTACTAACTTACGAACCTGTTCGCTGGGAGGGCGCTGACCGAGCTGCGGCAATATTTGAGCCAATTGATCAGGTAAGCCGGCAAAGAGGTTGTCAGGTTGAGCCTCGAGGTTGTCAGGTTCGCAGGTTGGTGTTGTATGACATGTCGGAAATACCGGTCCTGGAAGGTAATAAGTGGCCGAACCTTTCCCACCTTGAGCCAGCAAGCCAAGCTGTCGGAGTTTGGCCAGTTGCTGGCTGGCTGCAAGTGGGTCGATCACGTTGATATCCCGGAAAGCGGCGTTATCAATGGCGCCTTGCTCACGTACGAACAACAGTGCCATTTTTTGCCCATCCGTCAGTTCAAGTGTCTTGAACTGTTCCAGCCATTGCAAATCACCATCTCCTGAATCAGTGACTTCACCCGCTGTTGCAGCACCCAGCACTGAAGACGACCTCGCTCTTTAACACAGCTCGATCTTATCTAACGTGTACCGGGTTAATCTACGCCACTGCAGCATCGATCATGCTTCTCACCGCAGTATTTCGTCTCGATTCTGTCTGCAGGCCAAGGCATACCCTGCCATGCATGGCGCTCGGGCGTGTGGCTATTTTGAATGGCTGTAAATCCGACAGTCCGGATCAGGCCAGCCCGTAGACGCGACTGAATGCCCCGAAACCGGGACAATGTCGTCCGAAGCGCAGGTGGAGACGACGACCGCTGCTGACTAAGCGACAGGCCATATACATCAGTTCCTGAATCACGGTTTTCAGCCGCCGACGCTTGGCCGGATGACGCACCGGTGCATCCGGCCCCAATAGCGCGTTCTGTCCCATCCAACGCAGTATGTTGTAGCCCAGTACGGCAAAGGCTATGACCAGGTCGTTGGTATCGAACTTCCCTGACGGCAAACGTTCGAGATCCAGATCAGTCTTGAACTCACTGTGGAACTGTTCGCTGGTGGCGTGATCCTGGTAGAGCGCAATGACCTTGGCGTTATCTGCTGCGTCCGATGTGAGTGAAGTCGTCCAGCCCTCCAGGCTGACCTCCGGCTCCAAAAACAGCTGTCCTGAACTGTCACTCTGGCGCACCGTCACCTTGACGATCAGGCGGTCGTCCGTGCCATCCAGCGGTTCGCTTACCAGCGTTTCCATTTTGCCCGGTCGGGTATGGCACCAAAGTGCGCCGGCCGCATGAGCCTTGTCGACCCAGGCCAGTCCATCTTGTGAGCGGGGGTTCCACTTAATCAGGTAGTCTGCCCCGTGCGCACGGAAGTACCCCCGGTTCTCGGCGGCATCATGGGCGCTGTCAAGACGTACCAGTAGCGGTGCATCGGTCAGCTCTCGGACTCGAGGCAGCACCCGGTCGAGGGTGTGAATAAACTCTTTATTGGCATGTTGGTTACCCGGTCGCAGCTCACAGCCCAGACACCAGCCCTCCGTGCCCAGGTAGGCCGCGATGGGGGCATAACCGTCATGCCCCTTGTAGGTATAGGCCACGCCCTCTTTTTTACTGTTGCTGTTGTCCATGGGAAACACGTCCATATCCAGTGGCACGTGCCCGGTGGTGAGTGTGCCGATAGGCACCGAAGCGTTACACAGAAACTCGACGCTGGCCTCATCCAATAACGGGATCAGTGCGCGGGCATCTTCATCAAAGCGCTGACGCAGCCGGGCCGATGAAGGTGATTGCTTGATGCCCATGGCCGCTTTGAAGAAGGGATCATGGCGTGCGTGCTCGACCGCTTCGAAGTCGCTCTTGCCAAGGCAAATCAACCCCAGGTAGGTACGGATGAGGTCGATGTTGGCGATGCCATGGCGCTTGACGATGGAGCGCGAGGTCTTAGCCAGAGAGGTCATCCTGTTCACGCTGTGCCCAACCAGCGCCAGACCACCGTGGGGTGTGATAATCTCGGTTTTTGACTGTTCAAGCTTGAAGGTACGCATAGTCAGATATCACTGCCTGGGTGAATCGAGAATGGCGTCCATATTACCGCCGCAGGCCGCGTGGTTACAGTGTTGTAGAGGTGTGAGTGGGGTTGTAAGTCACGGAATCAGGAGGGTAAAACCACAGTACACCAGTAAGCCGTACCGAAAATTGCTGACGGATTACGGTATACGAGCGTCGATGGGGGATGTCGGTGCTTGCTGGGATAATGCTGTTGTAGAGCGCTTCTTCGGTAGTTTAAAGCATGACTGGATACTCAAGGTTCACCAGCCAACACGTGAGGACATGATAAAGTATACTCGGGCCTACATTAAGCATTACAACCTGGATCGGCTGCATTAATCAAACAAAGATCTGTCGCCAGCTCAGTACGAGAATTTAGCAAGTTAATGTGTCCGGTTTTGTTGACCAGAACAATTACAATCAAGTTGTGAACAACCTCTCTGAATTACACAACTAGACACCAATAACCATAACGCTTTCAGCCGTTTTTGTTTAGTTTTTCATGAAAAATGCGGGCTAGGGAATCTGTACACTAAAACTTGCTTACTAATTTCATTCAAACTGAGAAAATGGGAAAATCGCATCTCGAGTAAGTAAAATTGAGTCATACGAGGCTAAATCTGAGAAATTACGGTATTCACAGCGTAATATTCAAGGACCTCTGGAGTCAGAGTATGTTCATGTAAAATTCAGTCTAGCAGCGTATAAACTACAAAATAGCGCCAACAATCGACCAGCTTTTCGTAGACGCTCTACTGCTTGTTAAGTAGAGAAATAATTGTCTGGAAGTGAGAGTAGTAGCTCTGAGGTGCGTTGAATATGTTTAGATATAGCTGCCTCACTTGCATCTGGATCTCCTGACAATATAGCATTAATTATTTCCTTATGATCTAAGGATGATGCACTCCAAATATTATCATTATAACTTTGGAAGAAAACTGATTGAAATATTGGCAGTTGAAGTTGATCAATGGTTTTCTTAAGTAAATTATTACCTGAAATAGCCATAATCAGTTGATGAAAAGACTGATTTTCTTTGATGTGCTCTGAAAAGTTTAGTGATTTACTGTTATCATTGTTTAGCTGTGTAGAAACCTCTATCGCAGTATGGCGTAGAGGTGAAGTAGAAATATTAAGTGCAGCACGCCGGGCTGCCAAAATCTCTAAGTTTTCACGAACTTCAAAAATTTCAATTAAATCTTGTCTAGTTGGTCGTCTAACGAATGCCCCTTGATAAGGTTTTATTGTTAGTAGACCTTCTGATGCTAGTCTACTAAATGCTTCGCGTAGAGGATTTCTACTGGTGTTAAATTGCTGAGCCAGGTCTGACTCAACGAGACGTTGACCAGGAGCGAATCTCCCTGAAATTATACCATTTGCTATCTCTAAAGCCACTCTTTCCACGACGGTAATTTTCTTATCTGTCATATCGTAAATTCAATTAATATTGTCCTGTTGTTTGGATAAATATTCATTTAATGACCAACTTTAACAATATGAATTTTTCTATCGATAAAAAATAGTTGCAAGTTGACTACTAAAGCATAACATTATCTTCTTTAATGATACTACATTGTAGAACGATAGGTAATCCCCCCGAAAAATAACGGTGCTCAAAAGTAGAATTTTCTCGTAATCTATACGCAGGAGGTTCTGCATGAAAACGTCACGTTATACCGATAGCCAAATCATGGCGATTCTTAAGCAAGCTGAAGCGGGAACGCCCGTACCGGAGCTTTGCCGTGAGCATGGTATGAGCTCAGCCTCATTTTATAAATGGCGCGCGAAGTACGGCGGTATGGATGCGTCTCTGATGACCCGATTGAAAGAGCTTGAAGATGAAAATCGACGGCTGAAGAAAATGTATGCTGAAGAGCGTCTCAAGGCTGAGATTGTTCAGGAGGCTTTACAAAAAAAGTGGTAAAGCCGTCTCAGCGCAAGGAGATGGCGCAACAGATTATTGCGGCAAAGGGAGTCAGTATCAGGCTGGCATGCTTAGCGCTCGGCATCAGCGAAACGTGTTATCGCTATCAGCCTAAGTTAGCCTCTGAGAATAGTGAAATCGCAGACTGGCTCATTCAGTTGACTGAGAAAGATACTGACTGGGGGTTTGGTATGTGCTTTGACTATCTTCGCAACGTTAAAGGCTTTCGTTGGAACCATAAGCGGATTTACCGCATCTACTGTGAGCTGGCGTTGAATCTGAGGATACGGCCTCGCAGACGGCTTAAAAGACACAAACCTGAGTCGTTAAAGCAGCCGCTGCGAGCCAATCAGGTATGGTCAATCGACTTTATGCACGACCAGTTGTCTGACGGTAGGAAATACCGTTTATTTAATGTGATAGATGATTTCAGGCGTGAAGGCTTAGCGATTGACGCAGGCTTTTCACTACCCTCGATACGCGTCATACGGTCGCTTAACCAGTTGATTGAATGGCGTGGTAAGCCGTTGGTCATCCGTTACGATAATGGCCCAGAGTTTATCAGTCATGAATTTACCGATTGGGCACGGAAGAACGGAATACGCATTGAATACATTCAACCAGGCAATCCTCAACAGAATGCCTATATTGAGCGGCACAATCGCACGATAAGGTATAGCTGGGTGAGCAAGCACCTATTCGAAACACTGGATGAAGTACAAGACTATGCAACAAGCTGGTTATGGTTTTACAATCATGAACGACCACATAAAGCCAATGGTGGTAAACCACCGTTGATGGTCGCTTAACTTCTACTTTTAGCACCTGCTAAAAAGGGGAGGATTACCATTCAGAGAATTCAGAACAGAAGTAGTAAAGACTAACTTTTTTAAGCTAGACTAACAGAGAGAAGCTGAATCATAATAGCAACTATAAACCTAGGCAGAGCCACCCAATGCTTATGAAGAATAACTTTGAAACCGATAATTTCCACGACGCTCTATCAAAAATGACCTACATATGCGGCCCTCATATCTTGACCGCCAGAACCACACAAGACATTAAATTCAAGAACAACCTCCAAACACTTAAAGCCACCTCAACAACGATTGGTCACATCGAGTACGGGACCGATGTAACCATTGAAATCGATGACTTGGCTGATAGCTTCAGCATTAGCTTACCGACTGTAGGTATGCAGCATTTAGAAAGCCCTGAAAATAACGCTACTTCTGATCAAACTACTGGCATCATCATCTCCCCTACGCAACCATTAAAATTACATATAGATGGAAATTGCAATAAAATTCTTGTCCGAATATCGCGTCAAGCAATGGAAGAAACTCTAGCTCAACTTCTACACCAAAAAAACCTAGAACCACTTGTGTTTAACCACTTGATAAGCGCATCTAACGGACCAACTGGAGATTGGTGGAGAATGGTCCAGTACCTTTGCACTGAACTAAGCAATCCAAATCAAATGCTTTACAACTCCCCAGCCTTCAGTTACCACATCGAAAAGACCTTAATCAAAGGAATTCTTTTATCTCAAAATAGTAACTATTCAGATAGGCTATCCATTGCCACTGATGCAGGCTTACCATCATATTTAATCAGAGCAAAGCAATTCATCGAAAAAAATGCTGACGAGGATATTCAGATTAATGATATAGAAAACGCTGCCGGCATATCGAGAAATAGGCTTTACTCCGGATTTAAGCAGTTTCTTGGTGAACCTCCTACAACATATCTAAAGAGAATCCGACTTGAAGGCGCTCGAAGGGAGATTCTACAAGACAACGCTAACTCCAATATAACAACAGTGGCTCTTAACTGGAAATTCAATCATTTGGGGCGTTTTTCATCTGATTACAAAAAACAATTTTCCGAAACCCCTTCCGAAACATTAAGTAGAATCAGAAGCTAAGGAATATGCGATTAAGTAGCTTTTTACTCTCAACAATCCCCATATAGCTATATTCGCCTATAAAACTATAATTCAAACCATTTAATAACGCTTAGATACCCTTTTACGCACTTAGGCAGGTCTGTCCTACGTGACCACCTCTGACGATAATGGCAGCGTCAAGCGTTGTCTAGCTTAGGGTAATACTGTTGGCTACCTAGACTCCCTACATAAGGAACTCGTGTTTCCATCCGTGTAAAAAATACTTTTCTTTGCGAACTTAATAGCACTTCTGTCGGTACTAACCATCGACAAATCTAAGCTGATTTTCCATTCAGTGATCCCAGCCGGCTCTAAGCCTGGCATTGCTCCATACTGAGGAACTTATGCGCATCCCACTACAACTACTAATGCCCGTATTGTAGTGTGGATTCATAGGGTCAACGCAACACGCTATCTTTAATTAAAAGATGGAGTGTAGAAACATGGCTACAACCTGAATCAGTGACTTCACCCGCTGTTGCAGCACCCAGCACTGAAGACGACCTCGCTCTTTAACACAGCTCGATCTTATCTAACGTGTACCGGGTTAATCTACGCCACTGCAGCATCGATCATGCTTCTCACCGCAGTATTTCGTCTCGATTCTGTCTGCAGGCCAAGGCATACCCTGCCATGCATGGCGCTCGGGCGTGTGGCTATTTTGAATGGCTGTAAATCCGACAGTCCGGATCAGGCCAGCCCGTAGACGCGACTGAATGCCCCGAAACCGGGACAATGTCGTCCGAAGCGCAGGTGGAGACGACGACCGCTGCTGACTAAGCGACAGGCCATATACATCAGTTCCTGAATCACGGTTTTCAGCCGCCGACGCTTGGCCGGATGACGCACCGGTGCATCCGGCCCCAATAGCGCGTTCTGTCCCATCCAACGCAGTATGTTGTAGCCCAGTACGGCAAAGGCTATGACCAGGTCGTTGGTATCGAACTTCCCTGACGGCAAACGTTCGAGATCCAGATCAGTCTTGAACTCACTGTGGAACTGTTCGCTGGTGGCGTGATCCTGGTAGAGCGCAATGACCTTGGCGTTATCTGCTGCGTCCGATGTGAGTGAAGTCGTCCAGCCCTCCAGGCTGACCTCCGGCTCCAAAAACAGCTGTCCTGAACTGTCACTCTGGCGCACCGTCACCTTGACGATCAGGCGGTCGTCCGTGCCATCCAGCGGTTCGCTTACCAGCGTTTCCATTTTGCCCGGTCGGGTATGGCACCAAAGTGCGCCGGCCGCATGAGCCTTGTCGACCCAGGCCAGTCCATCTTGTGAGCGGGGGTTCCACTTAATCAGGTAGTCTGCCCCGTGCGCACGGAAGTACCCCCGGTTCTCGGCGGCATCATGGGCGCTGTCAAGACGTACCAGTAGCGGTGCATCGGTCAGCTCTCGGACTCGAGGCAGCACCCGGTCGAGGGTGTGAATAAACTCTTTATTGGCATGTTGGTTACCCGGTCGCAGCTCACAGCCCAGACACCAGCCCTCCGTGCCCAGGTAGGCCGCGATGGGGGCATAACCGTCATGCCCCTTGTAGGTATAGGCCACGCCCTCTTTTTTACTGTTGCTGTTGTCCATGGGAAACACGTCCATATCCAGTGGCACGTGCCCGGTGGTGAGTGTGCCGATAGGCACCGAAGCGTTACACAGAAACTCGACGCTGGCCTCATCCAATAACGGGATCAGTGCGCGGGCATCTTCATCAAAGCGCTGACGCAGCCGGGCCGATGAAGGTGATTGCTTGATGCCCATGGCCGCTTTGAAGAAGGGATCATGGCGTGCGTGCTCGACCGCTTCGAAGTCGCTCTTGCCAAGGCAAATCAACCCCAGGTAGGTACGGATGAGGTCGATGTTGGCGATGCCATGGCGCTTGACGATGGAGCGCGAGGTCTTAGCCAGAGAGGTCATCCTGTTCACGCTGTGCCCAACCAGCGCCAGACCACCGTGGGGTGTGATAATCTCGGTTTTTGACTGTTCAAGCTTGAAGGTACGCATAGTCAGATATCACTGCCTGGGTGAATCGAGAATGGCGTCCATATTACCGCCGCAGGCCGCGTGGTTACAGTGTTGTAGAGGTGTGAGTGGGGTTGTAAGTCACGGAATCAGGTACAAGGTAAGCGGTCGATAAACCCCATCTAATAATATTCCACCTTACCCGCTAACCTGCACCCTCACAATACTTGAGGGCAATTCCATGACGACTGAACAAAAACGCACCTTTTGGCAAAAGCACATCGATGGCTGGCAGCAGAGCGGACTTTCTCAGCCAGAGTACTGCAAACAGCATGATCTGAAACTCGCCAATTTCGGCTACTGGCGCACCCGCCTGAGCAAACCCAAGCCGAGCAATAAATTCATCCCGGTCGATCTGGGGCCAAACGTCCAGGCCAGGGTGTCATTACCCAACGGCGTCCGCCTGGAAGTACCTATTCATACCCTGGCTGATGTGCTGCCGTTGCTGAATCGAGTAGCACGGGAGGGCCTCTGATGCTTCGCCCCTCTGACAGCATACAGGTCTACCTGTACGCTGAGCCCGTGGATATGCGTAAATCCATCGATGGCTTATCCGTACTGGTTGAGCAGGAAATGACGCTGTCTCCCAGCATGGAAGCCCTGTTTGTGTTCTGCAATCGCGGTCGCGATAAAATTAAGCTGCTGTGCTGGGAGCGCAACGGCTTTATTGTCTGGTACAAGCGACTGGAGAAACAGCGTTTCCGCTGGCCCAAGTCTGATGACACGCTCAGCCTTACCGGTCAGGAGCTGAACTGGTTATTGGATGGCTTCGATATTTTTAACAATCGCCCCCATCAATCCCTATATTTTGACTCGGTCAGCTGACCGTTCAGTGTTAAAATCCGCGCTATGAGCGCGGCAAACAAACAGCTTCCAAACGACCCGTAGGCCCTCAAACGGATCATTGAGCAGCAGGCGAATCGTATCGCCGCGCTTGAAGAATCCCTGCGCCTGCAAAAACTCAAGAAGTTTGGTGCCAGCAGCGAAAAGTCCCCCGACCAGCACGAGATGTTTAATGAAGCTGAACTGTCTATGGTGGTTGAGGCGTACCTTGCTGAAGATGAGGCGGAGCAAGCACAAGCGGAATTGAAAACATCTAAGGCCAAGCCCGGTCGCAAGCCGCTGCCAGCGGACCTGCCTCGCGTGCGCATCGAGCATGATCTGTCCGAGCCTGAAAAACAGTGCCCCTGCGGCCATGAACGCATCGAGATCGGTGAAACCGCCAGCGAACAGCTGGACATCATTCCGGCGCAGATCCGGGTGCTGGTCAATGTTCGCAAGAAATACGCCTGTCCCGCCTGTGAAGAGGGCGTTCAAACCGCGCCCCTGCCGCCCCAGCCGATTCCCAAAAGCAACGCCAGCCCCGGATTATTGGCTCATATTGCGACCGCCAAATACCAGGATGCATTGCCATTGTATCGCCAGGAGGGGGTACTGAATCGTTCCGGTATCGAGATACCCCGCAACACCCTGGCCAGCTGGATGATCAAGGCGGGTGAACTGATCCAGCCGCTGCTTAACTTGCTGGAAGATAAAATGCTGGCCTATCCGGTACTGCACTGTGACGAAACCAGCGTGCAAGTCCTGAAAGAGCCTGATAAAGCAGCCGCCAGCAAATCCTACATGTGGGTGCGGGTCGGCGGGCCACCTACGCAACCGGTACGACTCTTTCACTATGCGGACAGCCGTAGGGGTGAGATCGCCTGTCAGTTACTGGCGGGCTATGAAGGTTACCTGCAAACCGACGATTACGCCGGCTACAACGCCGCGGGTGCGGACGAGTTTATCACGCAGCTGGGGTGCTGGGCGCACGCGCGTCGCAAGTTTATCGAAGCACAGAAAGCGACTGCCGGCAAAAATAAAAAAGTAGGCAAAGCCGACATGGCTGTCAGCTTGATTGGCAAACTGTACGCCATCGAGAAAAAGATCAAAGCCGAAAGCGCAGAAATAAGGTATCAAAGCCGGCAACAGGAGGCCGTACCGCAGCTTCAGAAGATCCGAATCTGGTTGGATAATACCTTGCACAGCACGTTACCCAAGGGATTACTCGGCAAAGCGCTGGCATATCTGGATAAAAACTGGGATAAGCTCACCGTTTACACAGAAGACGGTCGCCTGGCCATTGATAATAATCCGGCAGAAAATGCGATCCGCCCCTTCGTGGTCGGCCGTAAAAACTGGCTCTTCAGCGCCACGGTTCCGGGAGCTAAATCCAGCGCTAACCTCTACAGCCTGATCGAAACGGCGAAAGCCAATCAGCTGGAGCCTTACCAATACCTACGCCATATCTTTGAGCAACTGCCTAAAGCGAAAAACATCGATCACATCGAGGCACTGCTACCCTGGAATGTGATATTGCAAGACGCTGTTAACTGACCGCTTACGTTGATAGCCGCGATGCTTCAACGTTAGCGATCCCTTTGATTTGGCGGCGGGAGTCGACCATATCTTGCCATCGATCCCCGGTGTTCTTTTGCCTCGATTTTCTGTCACCCGTTTTACAGCAAGCATTTTGCTGTAAAACGAGCGAGTCAGTAGGCGTTGCAAAGCTTTAACTTTGCCCCATCTGCCTTCCTGTGTTGCCTTAGCGATACGTACTTGGAGTCGCCTCGCGTTCTTCTCGATATGACGCCAGTTTGCCCGGAGCTATACCCGTTCTGCGTGCGAAAGTGCACCAGCGCAAGAAACCGGCGTTTTCGCGCTGATTTCCGATACTGTCATCTGCTTTCCTCCGTTAAACGATTTTTCAAGTTATCTCGCCATGAAAGGCCTCGTAGAAGTCTGCTCGCTTTCGCGCCGGATGATGTTTCAATCCGTATTCTCTCGATTACAGAGCGACCTTCGCTTTTTCCACATTCCCTTACCCGCAGCACCAACAGCGTTCCTTACGGTTCACCTGCCGTTTATGGCAACACTACGGGCTTATCCTGTTCCACATGAATTTCAGAGCGGGGCGGGCCTCTCCATTTCGCCGGCGGCACAGTGTTCACGAAGGGTTATCGGAAAGTGCCCATACCTGACCGCACACCTTTTGGTTCAAGCCTATCAGCATCTTTGGCTTGTCTGGCATGACGACGTTTATAAGAGATTCACATCTGTTGGCCGTGGCCACTCGTCCCTAGCTCCTTCCCGCCTCGATACTGGCAGATTATGTCTTTCCTCACGGATCGACATACCGACTAAGTCGGCGGATACATTGTCCCCGAAGCTTCGCACGATGCTGTTACCGGCTTCGCACGTCCGGGTAGGGAACGGTTGGTGAAACAACCGGTTTCGTCAGGTGGACGTACCCTGCGAAACAGAAATGCATGCGACTTTCAGGTCGCACGTCCAAAGTACCACTGATTACCTATCTTAGTTTGATGCATTTCTGGATCTCGTGTGCCCAATTTATTCTTAATCGAACAGGGCGCATCGATGATTGTGGCATCAATTGCGCTACCTTCTTTGAGCAATATCCTCGCATCTTCCAGCCAGCCATTGACTGTTTCAAATATCTGACGCCCTAGCTCATAGCGTTCTAATAAATGGCGAAAGTTCATAATGGTTGTATGGTCTGGAATGGCGTGATCTAAGGAGAGCTGGGCAAAGCGACGCATTGGTGTCGTTTCATAAAGTGCCTCTTCAGCCGCTAAATCACTGAGGCTGTACCATTGTTGAAGACAATGAATACGGAGCATTGAGCTTAAAGGGTAAGGTGGGCGACCATTACCCCGCTTCGGATAATAAGGCTCGATAAGCACCTCAAGGGTTGCCCACCCGAGTTCGACAGTTATCCACTGAAAATTGTCTTTTTTACACACCGCAGCCCAGTATTCATGCGGGTTTCCGCTTTTTAGACGCCTAAAACCTTGTAGTGGCATTCCTGTGGATATCTTTTCTGTTTTAAAGGTCATAAAGAGATGATAAAGTCATGGCATGTACGTCAAAGTCACCAAGTCCGGCCCTCGCAAGTATGTGCAGCTCGTTGAAGCCTATCGAGACGAGAACGGCCGCCCAAAACAACGCACGATTGCGACCCTCGGCCGTCTCGACAAGCTCGGTGATGAGCTGGAGTCCGTGGTCGAAGGTCTGTGCCGGATTACCGGGCGATCGCTACCGGATAAGCCCGCCGTCAGCTTTGAGTCATCTCGTGCCTTGGGTGATGTCTGGGCACTGACTCAGCTCTGGAATGCGCTCGGCTTTGAACAGCTGCGCAAGGCCTTCCGCGGTACGCGTCACAGCATCCAGATCGAAGCCTTGATCCGCATTATGGTCATGAATCGCCTGACCTCGCCGGACTCCAAACTGGGCGTGCTGCGCTGGCTGGAGACTGTCTGTGTTCCCGGTGTTGGCAGTATCAAAAAAGTCGACCATCAGCACCTGCTGCGGGCAATGGATGCGCTCAATACCCAACGCGATGCCGTCAATGACAAAGTCACTGAACTGCTGCGCCCGCTGATCGATCAGGAACTGTCAGTCGTCTTCTACGACATGACCACCATCCGTGCCGAAGGCTTGACCGAGCAGGACGAAGAACTCAGGCAGTACGGGCGTTCCAAGGACGGCGGCATCCGTCGTCAAGTCATGCTGGGCATGGTTCAGACGGCCGAAGGACTGCCGCTGTATCACGAGGTGTTTGAAGGCAACACCGCAGAAGTTAAAACGCTTCAGCCCACCCTGAAAACGATCATTGAGCGCTTCCCGGTTAAGCGCATTGTCGTGGTTGCGGACCGTGGGTTACTGTCGGTCGACAACCTGGATGAGCTGAAGCAGATGACACTGCCGAACGGTCAACCGGTTGAGTTTATTCTGGCGGTTCCCGGGCGTCGTTATAGTGACTTCGAACCGATCCTGGAGCCCTTGCAGCGCACGGTTTTTGACTCCGCCGACGCGGAAGTGATCACAGAGACACACTGGCAGGAGCAGCGCCTGATCGTAGCCCACGATCCCGTACGTGCCGCCGATGAAACCGTGGCCCGTGATGCCAGAATCAACGCGATTGAAGAGGAAGCACAGCGCCTGGCCGAGAAGCTTATCCGGCAGGATGAAGGCAAGACCACACGCGGTCGCAAGCTGTCTGATGGTGGTGCAACAGCCCGTTTATACAAAGAGGTCAGCGAATCCTCGTTGGCCAAAATCGTGCGTATTGACCTGAAAAGTGAACTGTTTAGCTACGATATTGACGAAAAAGCCCTGAAGCGTGCACGCCTGATGGATGGCAAACTGCTGCTGGTCACCAACGTCCAGGACTTGTCGCCAACAGAGGTGGTCAAACACTACAAATCACTGGCAGACATCGAGCGAGGCTTCAAGGCGCTGAAATCGGATATCGAAATCGGCCCGGTATACCACCGGCTGCCTGAGCGGATCAGAGCCCATGCCATGATCTGCTTTATCGCTTTGGTTCTGCACCGCGTGATGCGGATGCGCTTAAAGGCAGCAGGCTCCGAGCATTCGCCCATGCGGGCACTGGAGCAGTTACGGCGTATCCAATATCACCAGGCAACCCTCGGTGGCAGCACCGTGACAGGCGTGTCCAGTATGAGCCGTGAGCAGCTGGATATCTTCAAGGCTCTTAGTATCGAAAAACCCAGCGTTGGCACCGATAACCTGATCGTGTAGTGGAGCATTTTGCAGTGCCGCCTATACGAATCAATAGCTTATAACGCCAAGTGTCGAACTCGGGTGCCCAGGGAACTAAGACTTCCATTCGGGCAAGGAATTTCTCTTTACGTGTTTTATGGTTGCTTTTTCTCTTCTCGAAGTCCGAAAATCCCAGCTGAAGTTCCATATCTATGCCTTATCGATAATCATGCCTCAATGCTTTCACAGCAGGGGCTTATTCGTACCTTCCCTAGGGCATCATTGGCATCAGTCTTCTTTTTTTGACGTATTGCCGAGACTAATTTTGCAGAAATAAGCTTAGCATCATGCACATACTGTTGTGCGGTCTGTTTCCAATAATTAGTGGTTGAGCATGCCTCAAAGACAACGGTCATGGATTTTGACTTGGCTAATCATTCTTTAAACTGATCGGGTGTCATCTCTTTATTTGAGAGCACAGCATTGAGTTTAACAACACAAACTTGAATGACTTTTTTGCCAAATCAATGTCATCAAAGCTAATGCTCATATCACGGACTCCAGTTGCTTGCGTGAGTACTGTCAGCGTACCTCAGGTCCTGTTCAGGGGGCGAGGGGAGCACAGTTATCTGGAGCCAACTTGCCAGTACCGTCAAATACCTAGAAGCCTTGACTATAGCCATGCAACCCATCTCCTATTATTTATTAATATAGTGATAAAACAGAATATTCTTGAATAGAATAAAAATATTATCGACCCAGCTTTTTCGCAGATGAGCCTGCAATTCCCCAATTTTGCTTAGGGACTTCGTGGATTAGCACACGAATATTCTGCTCAGGCGAATCCAGTGATCGGCTGATAGCTGCAGTAACTTCTGCCACCAGAGTCTCTTTCTGTTCGTTACTACGGCCTTCCATGATGTTGATCTGTGCGATCGGCATAACAGTTTTCTCCACAGGAAACCTGAAATAGGTCCCTTAATCTATTTAAACAACTAGTACTTCAACACCGGACTGGAAACTACAACTGTACGAATTATCTCCATTTTATAGCGAAAGAGATGTTTCTGAACAAGAGAATAAAATCAGAACTCCAGCCCGATCCCCTGTACAGCACAAGCTCTCATTCAATCATTGATTCATATTTAGGCAGTATTCCTTGCGTACCTTAGACTGTCTTCAGTCACGATAATGTCGGTGTTTTCCATAGTCTTAGGCCTGTATATATTCATGATTCTTTACGGTACCCAGCTGCAACACATTAGTATTCAGATGGCGGGAAAAGATAAAACTGTCTCAAAATAACATGTCCCAGACTTTTAACTGGTGTTAGTAATCCAGCTTGTCCCGACCGTAGATGCCAAGCGCATCCGGAACCTCTTCTCCGGAATGGGTAACCTGTTGTTCACATAAAACTGTTTAATCACACTATTTACTCAAGTGTTAGACGAATTGTAACTATTCAGCTCAAGTTCCTGCAAAAAGTTCTTGACAGGTTTTTTGTCAAAATATCTCCCAGTCCAGTGACAGTCGGTATTTCGCTTTAAAGCCTGCCTCAAGGTGCCGTACCGCCACTCTGTGGCGTCTGGCGGAGCTCTATGTCTCGGAGCGTGGGAGCAATGTAAAAGTTGCTCAGATCCGCACACAAAGCGAAAAATTTGACCTGAAAAAGTCGTGCGATAATAGGCCATCAATCGACGATACTCAGGCTCATGAAGATCAGCAATATGGATGTCGACGCCATCTTGGCGAACGTCAGACAACAGCTCCAGGACGACAAGACACTCTCGCCATCTCTGCGCGCAGCCATTGAGATGATGATGGTGCTGATCCAGATGATGACCGGCCGGCTCAACACGAACAGTACCAACAGCAGTACGCCGCCCTCCCAGGATCCGAACCGGCCCAAGAAGAGCCGCAGTAAAGGTGAGCGTAAACCGGGCGGACAGCCTGGCCGTATTGGCAAGACGCTGCAACGGGTCGAGGAGCCGGATGCGATCAAGACCGTGAAGGTCGACCGGCGCACCCTGCCTAAGGGCAGCGCATTCCGCGTGGTCGGCTATGAAAAGCGTCAGGTCTTCGATCTGGATATCAGCCGCTTCGTGACCGAGTACCAGGCCGAGATCCTGGAGAACGAACAGGGGCAACGCGTCACAGCGCCATTCCCGGCCGGTGTTGATCGTCCGGTGCAGTATGGTCCCCGCTTGAAAGCGCATGCGGTGTATCTGTCGCAGTACCAGCTGCTGCCCTACGAACGTGTCCGCGAATACTTTGAGGATCAGGTTGGTATCCCGCTCAGCGCAGGGTCGCTGTTCAACTTCAACCAAGACGCTTTCGACAAAGCTGAGGGCTTCGAGCACTGGGTTAAGGACCGTCTGGCCGAGTCGGTGCTGATTCACGCCGATGAAACCAGCATCAACATCGGTGGCCAACGCCGCTGGCTGCATTGCGCCTCGAATGATGACCTGACCTGGCTGGCGCCCCATGCTCACCGGGGTCACGAGGCGATGGAGGCCATCGGTATCCTGCCGCGCTTCCACGGCGTGCTTTGTCATGACCACTGGAAACCGTACTACCGCTATCAGTGCCGGCATGCGCTCTGTAATGCCCACCATCTGCGCGAGCTTCAGCGCGCCTGGGAGCAGGACAAACAGACCTGGGCGCAGCGCATGCAAACCCTGTTGTGCACCATGGAGGATGCCGTTAAGAGTGCGGGCGGCAGCCTGCCGCCTGAAAAGGCAGAAGGGTGGCGAAAGGCCTACCGGCAATGCCTCAAAAAAGCGGAAGACGAGTGTCCGCCACCGGATGAAAACCAACGGCAGGGCAAGCGTGGTCGGCTCAAACGCTCTCGGGCGCGCAACCTGCTGGAGCGGTTGCGCGACTATGAGGCAGATGTTTTGCGCTTTCTGGACGATCCGGCGGTCCCCTTTACGAACAACCAAGGCGAGCGTGATATCCGTATGCTCAAGGTGCAGCAGAAGATCTCTGGCTGCTTCCGCTCGATGGATGGGGCACAGATCTTCTGTCGTGTGCGCAGCTATCTGTCGACGGCGCGCAAGCAAAACCTGAGTGGTTCCGAGGCGTTGACACTGTTGTTCGAAGGACGTTTGCCGACCTTCATGGCAGCGCCAAGCGATAATCCGAAAACTTTTTAAATCAAGCCAACTGAATAGTTACGACGAATTTACCGCTGATAGAGCCCAGGTCCTGATAGCGAACACAGAAGGAATCACCTTTATTAACCTGTACCGCAGCGGTAATTGCGCCAATCATAATGAAGGAGCCTGCTGGCAGTTCTTCACCACGCTCACCCAGCATATTCGCCAGCATCGCAACCGATGCCGCAGGATGCCCAAGCACCGCAGCACCCGCGCCCACTTCAACGACTTCGCCATTGATCTCCATGACGACGCCCAAGGTTTTCAGATCCAGATCTGCCACGTCGGCCATCCGGCCACCCGTAATAAAGCGTGAGGAAGATGAGTTATCTGCAATAACGGATTTCAAATCAAATTTAAAATCTTTATAGCGAGAATCGATCACTTCAACTGCCGGCATCACAAAATCGGTTGCACGAAGTACATCACCAATATGAATGCCTGGCCCTTTCAGTGGCGCTTTAGTCACAAATGCCAGTTCAGCCTCAATCTTAGGGTGGATTAACTCATCATGCTTAACTTCACCACCTTCAGGAACTGAAAAGTAATCCGCTAGAAAACCGTAGCAAGGATGTTCAACACCCATTTGAGACATTTTCGCCCAAGAGGTCAGGCCCATCTTCATGCCAACAATTTTATTGCCACGTTCCTCTTTACGACGACGAATCTCCCACTGGATATCGAAGGCATCTCTATAGGTCATCTCCGGGAAGTCATTGGTAATCTTAGTGACTTCATAGGCTTCAAGTTCAGCCGTTTCCAGATGAATCGCCAGCTCTTCGATCTGTGACTTTGTTAACTTATTCTCTTTCGATTCAGCCATTAGATTAACCCCTTCTCTCTGGCCATTGTCAGCGCCAGGTCTTCTATCATATCTTCCTGTCCACCTACGGTTCCGCGACGGCCCAGCTCTACCAGAAGGTCTCGCGCCTGAATCCCATACTTCGCTTCTGCCCGTTTCGCAAACAGCAGGAACGACGAGTACACGCCGGCATAACCCAGTGTCAGAGCATCACGATCGACACGAATAGGTTGATCCATCATCGGCACGACTAAATCTTCCGCAACATCCATAATCTTGTACAGATCGATACCGTGGTCCGCTTCCAGCCGTACCAATGTGGCGACTAACACTTCTAATGGCGTGTTACCGGCTCCAGCACCCAGACCCGCAACCGATCCATCTATGCGAATCGCACCGGCTTCGATCGCTGCCAATGAGTTGGCTACCGCCATCCCCATATTGTGATGACCGTGGAAACCAATCTCAGTGCTAGGGTTCAGCTCTGCCCGCAGCAGACCTATCTTCTCTGTCACTTCATCCGGTAACATATAGCCCGCCGAGTCAGTACAGTAGATGCAGTTCGCCCCGTAGGACTCCATCAGCCTTGCCTGTTCTACAATCTTTTCCGGGGTAGCCATATGCGCCATCATCAGGAAGCCAACAGTATCCATCTCAAGCTTGGCTGCCAGGCCGATATGCTGTTCTGTTACATCCGCTTCGGTACAGTGGGCAGCGACACGGATAGTACTCACACCCAAGTCTTTCGCCATGCGTAGATGATCAACCGTTCCGATCCCCGGCAACAGTAATGCAGAGACCTTAGCGTTTTTCATCTTCGGAATAACTGCGCTGAGATACTCTTCATCACTGTGCGCTGGAAAACCATAGTTTACCGAGGTGCCACCTAAGCCATCACCGTGGGTGACTTCGATCAGCGGCATTCCGGCTTCATCCAAACCACGAGCAACAGCAACCATCTGCTGCGCTGAGATTTGATGACGTTTCGCATGCATGCCATCCCGCAAGCTCATATCGTGAAGTATTACTTTCTTGTCTTTAAGATTCATTGTCTTATTTCTCCACTTAGCCGCGTGCTGGCAGGGTAATGTTGCCGTTACTGGTTTCTTCAGCAAACATCTCGGCGGTGCGCAGACCCGCTGCGGTCATAATATCCAGGTTGCCAGAGTACTTAGGCAGGTAATCACCCAGACCTTCTACTTCCATAAACATGGATACTCGGTTGCCATCAAACACAGGCCCATTAACCAGGCGGTAACCCGGTACATATTTCTGTACCTCTTTCACCATGGCGTGAACCGACTCAGTAATAGCCGCTTGATCTGGCTCGCCTTCGGTAAGGCAATGAACCGTGTCACGCATCAGCAATGGTGGCTCAGCCGGGTTGATGATGATGATCGCTTTACCCTTTTTCGCACCGCCCACTTTTTCGACTGCGCTCGCAGTGGTCCGGGTGAACTCATCGATGTTCTTACGGGTACCAGGGCCGGCTGATTTAGAGGAAACCGTCGCGATAATTTCGCCATACTCTACGGGCTGAACCTGAGAGACAGCAGCCACCATCGGGATCGTCGCCTGGCCACCACAGGTCACCATATTGACGTTCATCTCTAACTCTTTTGCATGCTGCACCAGGTTTACCGGCGGCACACAGAAAGGGCCAATCGCCGCAGGCGTCAGATCGATCATGATCACACCCAGTTCGTTCAACTTGCGGCTGTTCTCCGCATGAACATAAGCAGAGGTGGCATCAAAGGCCACGCGGATGTCGTCCTCCAACACATGGGGCAGCAATCCATCAACGCCATCGGCGGTGGTTTTTATCCCCATCTCACGCGCCCGTGTCAGACCATCGGATTCCGGATCAATACCCACCATCCAAACCGGCTCAATCCACTCGGAACGTTTCATTTTCATCAGCAAATCGGTACCAATATTACCCGGTCCGATAATCACTGCTTTTAATTTCTTACTCATAAATTTCACCCTAAGCCCCTAATAAGAAGCCGATAGTTGCAAGCTGTTATACAAAGCGAACGGAAGCAGAACCGATACCACCGATACTGACGCTCATAAAGTCCCCAGCCTGAACCGGCTCAAGAGGAACTAAAGACCCGGACAAAATAACTTCACCGGCTTTAAGCGGGATACCGAATTCACCCAAGGTGTTCGCTAACCAGGCAACACAGTTAACCGGGCTACCCAATGCAGCAGCGCCTGCGCCGGTAGAAATAATAGAACCATTCTTTTCAACGACCATGCCGCAGGTCGCCAGATCCACTTTACGAGGATCTACTGCCTTATCACCCAAAATAAACAGACCGCAGGAAGCGTTATCAGCAACCGTGTCCTCAATTTTTATATTCCAGTTTTCGATACGAGAATCGACCACCTCAAAACAAGGGATCACACAATCTGTCGCAGCCAAAACATCGGCATTGGTTATTCCTGGACCCAACAAATCCTTCTTCAGAATGAAGGCTATTTCACCTTCCGCTTTAGGTTGCATCAGCTGGGTACTGATCGGCATCTCCTGGCCTTCTGAATAGGCCATAGAATCGGTAAGGAAACCAAAATCCGGTTGATGAACATTGAGCATGTTCTGAACCGCTTTTGAGGTAACACCGATCTTTTTACCGATAATTTTTTCACCTGCCGCAACACGACGTTCGATCATACGCAATGAGATGTTATAGGCATCCTCAATGTTAATGTCGTCAAAACGTTCGGTGAATGGACGTAGAGTATGGCGCTGAATCATCGCCTCATACAGCTCATCACCACAGAGGATAATCTGTTCTTTATTCATAATATTTTCTCTATTCAGTCAGAATTTCTCAGCCGCTCTCTGCAATAGAAGCCGCTGAAAAGAGCATTTAATTCGACAAGATCAAAGTTTGATGCAGACATTCTTTAGTTCGGTATAAAACTCCAGACCATGAACACCACCTTCACGACCAATACCCGATTCTTTAGCACCACCAAAGGCGGAACGCAGGTCACGTAGGAACCAGCTGTTGACCCAGGCAATACCGACTTCCATCGCTTCTGCAACGCGAGAAGCCCGGGCAGAATTTTCAGTCCAGATCGCGGCTGCCAATCCATATTTAGTATCGTTGGCCAGCTCGATCACCTCTTCTTCAGTATCGAACGGGCGAATATGACAACAAGGCCCGAATATCTCTTCTCTTATAACCCGTGCATCATCTGACAAACCGGTCCAGATAGTGGGCTCAACCCAGGCACCGGCATTCAATTCAGTCCCCATATCCGGCACACCATCACCAGTAACGATAGTTGCACCTTCTTCAACCGCCAGGCGGTAGTATGAAAGGACTTTTTCTTTGTGTTCTTGGCTTACCAGAGGCCCGAAATCCACCGTTGAATCTTCAGGGACTCCTAGCTTTAATTTTTCAACTTCTGCTTTCAGGCGTTGCACAAACGCTTCAAAAATAGGCCGTTCAACATAAACACGCTCAGTGCCCAGGCAAACCTGACCACTGCTTGCATAGTAAAAAAATCATTATTGTTAGCAATTTGGCTTTCATGGCATGCGAATATCCATGTATTTTCAAATATTAGTTCCATCTCAAGATCAAAAACATCTCGATCAGTATATGCTTCTCGTGCTATTCGATAGACCTTATCATCAGGCCTCACATCAACCCAACCTTCTACTTTTTCACGCCAGTTATTAAGCGAGTCTTTATTATTCATGTTCTTTTCTCCGCTAATGAGCAATATTGTAATAATGTATAATTCAATCCTATTTCCCTATATAACCAAAGAAAATTAATACGATCTATCCAGATTTATAGACCCTTTATCCTATTTTTAATAAAAAGATAAACACCTAGCCCGTATTTTTCATGAAAAACTAAACAAAAACGGCTGAAAGCGTTATGGTTATTGGTGTCTAGTCAATCCTTATAAACAATCAGCCGTTTACAAAGTGTTACCACATACTTTTCAGTTTTCACCCCTTTTTCGTCGTACCGTCGACGCTCAGTTCTCCGGTGGTCATATCACCAGTGATGCGGGTTTATGGATCCTGCGGGAAGTCGATCGCAAACACCAACTATCCGCTTCCCTCGCTAAACGCTTATCGGATAACCGTCAGTCAAGCAAGGTTCAGCACAGTTTAAAAGCGATGTTACAGCAGCGCCTTTTCGCTATGGCCGCTGGCTATGAAGACCTCAATGATCATCAACAACTGCGGGCTGACTTCACCGTGGAAACCGCCGTGGAGCGATTTAAACCCCTGGCCAGTACCGCAACTCTGTATCGATTCGAAGCGGCGATGGATCGGACGCTATTATCGCGTCACATCGCCTTCTCTGGGGCAGTTTATTGCGGCTCATCGCCGGGCTCCCAAGCGTATCGTGCTGGACTTTGATGCCACGGATATTCCTTTGCACGGAGATCAACCCGAGAAGTTTTTTCACGGTTACTATGATCACTATTGCTACCTGCCGCTATACGTTTTCAGTGGTCGGTTTCCGTTGCTGGCTTACCTCCGCCAGAGCAGAATCGACGGTGCTAAACATACGGGGTCCATTCTCAAATTGTTGGTCACATTTATTCGCCACCACTGGCCTGATGTGCAGATTGTTTTTCGGGGCGATAGTGGTTTCTGCCGCCAGTTAGTCCTGAATTGGTGCGAGCGTAATCGAGTTGATTACCTGGTCGGCATTGCTCGAAACAGTAATTTAGAGGCCCTGCTTGAGCCGCTCTGGAAACATGTAGAGCGGCATCATACGAAGCGTCGAAAAGAGGGCCAGACCGGGTCAACCAAAGGGTTTTGGCGTTATCGCTACCAAGCGGGTAGTTGGAAGAAAGCCCGCAGTGTGATCGACAAAGCAGAAGTGACGGATAAAGGGCGTAATCCACGCTTTGTCGTCACCTCACTGGCAGGCCATGATGCCCAGCTGTATTGCGAAGAGTACTGTGCGCGAGGTGATATGGAGAACCGGATCAAGGATCAGCACTGGACCTGTTTGCTAAACGTACCTCCAGCAAACATGGGCGGAGTAACCAATGGCGGTTAATGCTCTCTATGTTAGCGTTTGTACTGTTTGAAAAGTTGCGGGAAGTGCTGAGTTCCAAATACCGCAAACTGAGTGTGCACACCCTCCGCTTAAAGTTAATTAAGATCGCGGCAGTGGTGACGTACAACACTCGGCGAATCCGCTTTTTGATGAACGAAAACTGTCCGGATCAGAAAGAGTTTATACGGATAGCCCAGGCATTGTCACCGGGGTAGATAAAGCGAGCGCCCCCGGCTCAAACCAATGGGGGAAAGGGGGAGTTGTGTCTTGAACATGGGAAATCGAGCCCTAAAAGGCTAAATCTGAGAAATTACGGCACTCGCCGGATAATACCGAAGGGCATCCGCTGTCAGAATATGTTCATGAAAAATGCGGGCTAGGGAACCTGTGATTAAGTCCCCAGCATGAGAAAATGTTCTGCATAGTGTCAGCCAGGTACTGACAAGTTAACTTGAGCTACGAGATAATCTAGAGATGAATTCATCCCTGTCAAAGTACAAACGTCACCTTTTCCCGTCAGAAATCATCCCGCATGCGGTTTGGTTATATTATCGCTTTAACCTCAGCTATCGAGATGTAGAAGATTTGTTGGCTAAACGAGGAATCATTGTCAGCTACGAAGCGATTTCTGAAACGTCTGATTGTATCTAATCAAGGTAGACCGCGGAAGATTGCTATCGATAAGTTGGGTAGTTATCGCGTAGCTCACCGGGAGTTGATGCCTGATGTTATCCACGATACATCTCAGTATGCGAACAATAAGGCAGAGCTTTCTCATCAGCCTACCAGGGCAAGAGAGCGTGGTGTGCGGCGGTTTAAATCAATAGATCAGGCGCAGAGATTTTTAAGTGTTCATGCTGTGGTTTATAACCATTAAATCTTGGTAGGGAGATGGTTTCAGCATTGAACTATCGGAATTTCAGGGAAGGTGCGTTTAATGAATGGAGAGAAGCTACTGCTTTAAGGCTTCTCGCTTGATTCTGGTTTGGGTGATGAAGTTAACTTGTCAGTACCAGTTGGAAGCGTTGTGAGTTTCTACTGCTGCGTTAGGCATGCTAATCATCGGTAACGTGCTTTTTTTATGTTTCTCAAATAACTAGAATATGGATAGGTAAATTTCGAGGGAGCTCTCTGTAAGCACATCTACAAGAGGAGGTATTTTTTCGATCTATTTCTTTATGGGAGGATTACCTGAGTGGCTCGAGAAAAGAATTATGACAGGATAAATCGTAGGTAATGCGTACTAGATATGCGGCTGGGTTCGATCCCGTAAAATATCATGAACCACCGAGTGAGCCCTAGCTTTGTTCCCAGAGAATCACAAGCATCAGGCTTATGCTGTGACGGCGTAAATTATCCGTTGCGATGTGATACCAATGTGTGTAACCATTGGGTTGTAGTTAGCGGTAACTAATTGAATTTTAAGTTGGTTCGCAAACTGGGGGAGCCCCCGCTAGGCTCCACCAATTCCTTCCTCCCCGATAGAGGAAACCATCAGGCCACCCGAGTTCGACACTTGGCGTTATAAGCTATTGATTCGTATAGGCGGCACTGCAAAATGCTCCACTACACGATCAGGTTATCGGTGCCAACGCTGGGTTTTTCGATACTAAGAGCCTTGAAGATATCCAGCTGCTCACGGCTCATACTGGACACGCCTGTCACGGTGCTGCCACCGAGGGTTGCCTGGTGATATTGGATACGCCGTAACTGCTCCAGTGCCCGCATGGGCGAATGCTCGGAGCCTGCTGCCTTTAAGCGCATCCGCATCACGCGGTGCAGAACCAAAGCGATAAAGCAGATCATGGCATGGGCTCTGATCCGCTCAGGCAGCCGGTGGTATACCGGGCCGATTTCGATATCCGATTTCAGCGCCTTGAAGCCTCGCTCGATGTCTGCCAGTGATTTGTAGTGTTTGACCACCTCTGTTGGCGACAAGTCCTGGACGTTGGTGACCAGCAGCAGTTTGCCATCCATCAGGCGTGCACGCTTCAGGGCTTTTTCGTCAATATCGTAGCTAAACAGTTCACTTTTCAGGTCAATACGCACGATTTTGGCCAACGAGGATTCGCTGACCTCTTTGTATAAACGGGCTGTTGCACCACCATCAGACAGCTTGCGACCGCGTGTGGTCTTGCCTTCATCCTGCCGGATAAGCTTCTCGGCCAGGCGCTGTGCTTCCTCTTCAATCGCGTTGATTCTGGCATCACGGGCCACGGTTTCATCGGCGGCACGTACGGGATCGTGGGCTACGATCAGGCGCTGCTCCTGCCAGTGTGTCTCTGTGATCACTTCCGCGTCGGCGGAGTCAAAAACCGTGCGCTGCAAGGGCTCCAGGATCGGTTCGAAGTCACTATAACGACGCCCGGGAACCGCCAGAATAAACTCAACCGGTTGACCGTTCGGCAGTGTCATCTGCTTCAGCTCATCCAGGTTGTCGACCGACAGTAACCCACGGTCCGCAACCACGACAATGCGCTTAACCGGGAAGCGCTCAATGATCGTTTTCAGGGTGGGCTGAAGCGTTTTAACTTCTGCGGTGTTGCCTTCAAACACCTCGTGATACAGCGGCAGTCCTTCGGCCGTCTGAACCATGCCCAGCATGACTTGACGACGGATGCCGCCGTCCTTGGAACGCCCGTACTGCCTGAGTTCTTCGTCCTGCTCGGTCAAGCCTTCGGCACGGATGGTGGTCATGTCGTAGAAGACGACTGACAGTTCCTGATCGATCAGCGGGCGCAGCAGTTCAGTGACTTTGTCATTGACGGCATCGCGTTGGGTATTGAGCGCATCCATTGCCCGCAGCAGGTGCTGATGGTCGACTTTTTTGATACTGCCAACACCGGGAACACAGACAGTCTCCAGCCAGCGCAGCACGCCCAGTTTGGAGTCCGGCGAGGTCAGGCGATTCATGACCATAATGCGGATCAAGGCTTCGATCTGGATGCTGTGACGCGTACCGCGGAAGGCCTTGCGCAGCTGTTCAAAGCCGAGCGCATTCCAGAGCTGAGTCAGTGCCCAGACATCACCCAAGGCACGAGATGACTCAAAGCTGACGGCGGGCTTATCCGGTAGCGATCGCCCGGTAATCCGGCACAGACCTTCGACCACGGACTCCAGCTCATCACCGAGCTTGTCGAGACGGCCGAGGGTCGCAATCGTGCGTTGTTTTGGGCGGCCGTTCTCGTCTCGATAGGCTTCAACGAGCTGCACATACTTGCGAGGGCCGGACTTGGTGACTTTGACGTACATGCCATGACTTTATCATCTCTTTATGACCTTTAAAACAGAAAAGATATCCACAGGAATGCCACTACAAGGTTTTAGGCGTCTAAAAAGCGGAAACCCGCATGAATACTGGGCTGCGGTGTGTAAAAAAGACAATTTTCAGTGGATAACTGTCGAACTCGGGAGGCCAGCTCGTAGCTGGTTTTTTTGTGCCTGAAATTTATGCTTTGTATCACCTGAATCCGGGGTGGGTTAGGGGGCATTAATGGGGGCATTTTCCTGAAAATCAGCAATGCTCCTTTAAAATGCCCCCGCTATTGATGGCAGCAAGAGAGCTTCAGAAGGCTTGTGAATCTGCTTGACGAAGCTGGCGTTTTTGACCGGACTCTCTGTCAGCAAAAGTTAACTGATGATCCATCGTTGAGCTCGTGCAAGGGGACGGAAGACGTGCTTACTTTCAGATACTGATTCGCAACTATCTAAGCGTTAAGGCGTGGCTCTGTTTTGAGTGACCGAGGGGGTTTCGCCAAACAGCTTTTTATATTCGGATGAGAAACGGCCGAGGTGAGTGAATCCCCAATTCATTGCCAGGGTGGAGATGCTTTCGTGTCTGCCAAGGTTGAAAATATCGTTTCGTACCCCCTCCAGTCTTACCCGTTTAAGGTAGGCGGTTGGTGGTTCACCTAAGTAGTTTTTGAAATCCTCATAGAGCTTGTTTCTCGAAACACCAGCAACCCACTCTATATCATCAATATGGACATCGTTTTTTGCGTTGCTGCGAATATAATCGATGGTTTTGATGATGTAGGCGGGTAGTTTTCGTTTGAACGCATCCCGGATTTCATCGGAATAATTATGCGGTTGTGACGTCAGAATTCCTTTGATTAATGCCTGTTCGATATCGCGAATAAACGGTGCGCAGTTATAGAGGCTATCCGGCTTGGATAACTCCTCTTCAATCATTCGTACCGTGCGCCACCAGGCGCTGGAAGCGCCCAGGTTTGCATCCATTTTTGGCTCAAAAATCAGTGGGCGGGTGACCGGTTTTCCAAGCAGGCTTTGGAGCGTTTGTTCCATCTCCTGACGTGAAACCCGAACCAGTGTCTTGCGGCAGTTACCACTGATCGAGAGTTCACAAGGCTTGGTTGGCGAAATAATAACGCCACTGGTGATATTGGACTGGATGCTCTGTTCAGGGGTGGAAAGCTCCTGAAAACCACTCAGCGGAAGGCTGATACTGTAGCTGTTTTCAAGATCCTCGATGTTAACGGTAACATCGGTGCCATATTCTATATAGCCGATGGCGGTTGTGGTGGAAGATAAGATGTTACCCACATGTCGGAAATGCATTCTGCGGGAATTGTAAACCTGCAGATCGTGAGGTCCGCATATATTGGACATCCATGATACCGCACCCACAGTATCCTGAATATCAGCTGATAATTTCTTAGATGCATCGCCTTTAAAGAGGCTCGTATGTTCCAGCATAGTAAAAACCAAATGGTCTCAGCCCCGACTCGATTATTGTTTGAATTGTTTGTTCTGGTAATTTTTTGATGTCGAACGGTGGAGGGCTAGTTAAAACTAGCATGCGCCCCCGAGGAGGGTCAATATTTTCGGTTTGGCTGCATGAGAGCCTTCATCCTGGCTGTCAAGGATGAATATTACCTGATTCCGTGACTTACAACCCCACTCACACCTCTACAACACTGTAACCACGCGGCCTGCGGCGGTAATATGGACGCCATTCTCGATTCACCCAGGCAGTGATATCTGACTATGCGTACCTTCAAGCTTGAACAGTCAAAAACCGAGATTATCACACCCCACGGTGGTCTGGCGCTGGTTGGGCACAGCGTGAACAGGATGACCTCTCTGGCTAAGACCTCGCGCTCCATCGTCAAGCGCCATGGCATCGCCAACATCGACCTCATCCGTACCTACCTGGGGTTGATTTGCCTTGGCAAGAGCGACTTCGAAGCGGTCGAGCACGCACGCCATGATCCCTTCTTCAAAGCGGCCATGGGCATCAAGCAATCACCTTCATCGGCCCGGCTGCGTCAGCGCTTTGATGAAGATGCCCGCGCACTGATCCCGTTATTGGATGAGGCCAGCGTCGAGTTTCTGTGTAACGCTTCGGTGCCTATCGGCACACTCACCACCGGGCACGTGCCACTGGATATGGACGTGTTTCCCATGGACAACAGCAACAGTAAAAAAGAGGGCGTGGCCTATACCTACAAGGGGCATGACGGTTATGCCCCCATCGCGGCCTACCTGGGCACGGAGGGCTGGTGTCTGGGCTGTGAGCTGCGACCGGGTAACCAACATGCCAATAAAGAGTTTATTCACACCCTCGACCGGGTGCTGCCTCGAGTCCGAGAGCTGACCGATGCACCGCTACTGGTACGTCTTGACAGCGCCCATGATGCCGCCGAGAACCGGGGGTACTTCCGTGCGCACGGGGCAGACTACCTGATTAAGTGGAACCCCCGCTCACAAGATGGACTGGCCTGGGTCGACAAGGCTCATGCGGCCGGCGCACTTTGGTGCCATACCCGACCGGGCAAAATGGAAACGCTGGTAAGCGAACCGCTGGATGGCACGGACGACCGCCTGATCGTCAAGGTGACGGTGCGCCAGAGTGACAGTTCAGGACAGCTGTTTTTGGAGCCGGAGGTCAGCCTGGAGGGCTGGACGACTTCACTCACATCGGACGCAGCAGATAACGCCAAGGTCATTGCGCTCTACCAGGATCACGCCACCAGCGAACAGTTCCACAGTGAGTTCAAGACTGATCTGGATCTCGAACGTTTGCCGTCAGGGAAGTTCGATACCAACGACCTGGTCATAGCCTTTGCCGTACTGGGCTACAACATACTGCGTTGGATGGGACAGAACGCGCTATTGGGGCCGGATGCACCGGTGCGTCATCCGGCCAAGCGTCGGCGGCTGAAAACCGTGATTCAGGAACTGATGTATATGGCCTGTCGCTTAGTCAGCAGCGGTCGTCGTCTCCACCTGCGCTTCGGACGACATTGTCCCGGTTTCGGGGCATTCAGTCGCGTCTACGGGCTGGCCTGATCCGGACTGTCGGATTTACAGCCATTCAAAATAGCCACACGCCCGAGCGCCATGCATGGCAGGGTATGCCTTGGCCTGCAGACAGAATCGAGACGAAATACTGCGGTGAGAAGCATGATCGATGCTGCAGTGGCGTAGATTAACCCGGTACACGTTAGATAAGATCGAGCTGTGTTAAAGAGCGAGGTCGTCTTCAGTGCTGGGTGCTGCAACAGCGGGTGAAGTCACTGATTCAGGAAAGTATTATCAATGGCCTATCTGGGTGGTGGTCTCAGTTCCAGTGGGCGTTTTGCTGTCATATGTCGGTGCTGCACTCCTGTTACCCAGGCTCGAACTTCGAAGGGACCAGATTGGCGATAATACTTACTACCTCGGATTCCTATTCACGCTGATTAGCCTTACGGTTACCCTGATTCAATACAGTGACAACGCCGAAGATGACTTCATCGTGTCCAATTTTGGTGTCGCACTTGCTGCAACGGTGGTCGGGATCTTTCTTCGAAGTCTACTGTCTCAAATGCGCAAAGACGTTGTCGGTGTTGAGAAAGAGATGCACGCCACACTGCGAGACGCTTCGATGCGGCTACGCAGTCAAATGGCGGTTGCCAGCGAGAACTTTGGTTCTCTTCATCGTCAGATGGCGCAGGTGACAGAGGAGTCGGCCGTTTCCATCGCGCAAGCACACGATGCCCTCGCTAAGGGGTTGAATGATGTCGTAGCGGAACGAGTTAGAGCACTGGATGAGGTTGTAAAAGCGAGTTCCGCATCGGTCAATAAACGAACCGAGCACATCTGCGAAGAGCTGGAGCGAACGACGCAAGAATTGGTGAATACAGTCAAGGCTGAACAGAGTGCGCTGGTTAATGCGGCGTCTGCTGCCAAACGATCCATTTCTAAGTTTGAGAATATAACGGTGGATACTAGCGCATTATCGGGCATTGAAGACGCTATCGTGCAGTTCAGCGGATCCGTTAATCAGAAGCTCAATGAAGTGGCCAAGGCATCATCAAGTGATGTCGAATATTTGGCTAAGGCGAGCCTCAGTGTCGCCCAGACTGCCGAAACAATCGAGGAATCACTTGCTGATCGGCTCGAGCTGGCAGCCCAGCAGACAAGTGCAATGGAAGCTTTGGCTAAAAGGCTGGAAGCTTTAGAAGGTGGACTGATCCGACGGACTGAAGACATACAGATGCTCGAGGCTCAAGCTCAAACGATCGAACGTCTTACAGATCGACTTCAGCACATAGAGAATAAGCTCGACGGTAGGGTAGAGGCTGTAACCCCAGTTATTGCAGAGGGTTCAACGGAGGGTTCGTCCGATATCGCTTTCGGTATGACCGCTATTCGGGATGACAATCGTTAATGGCCGTTCAGGACTCAGATCTTAATGGTGTAATCAATACACAGTCCGAACAGTACCGGCGTGGGCAGATTCTCGGATTCACCATGGCCGAGATTATGCTCGTGCTGTTGTTTCTGTTATTGCTTTTGCTTGGATCGAAAATTAAAGCTCTGAGTGAAGAGCTCAAAGCGGCATTTGCGCCTGATACGACTGAACACCAAGCTGCGAGTAGGCTCAACGAAGAGATCCAGGATCTAAAGGACAAGGGTATCGTTGACGAGTCAAAAGACATTCTATGGCTAACAGAGCGTCTTTTGCTCTCTGCCGATGCGATTCTGTCAAGCGGTAGTAAGAATCAGAATGATCAAATCGATCATTTACTTGAAGAGAATAGAAAGCTCGAACTCCGGAATGTTGCTCTGGAAGAGAAGGTTTCCGGCCTTGAAAAAACGATTGAATACCTGACAGATGCGTCTAAACCCACTGAAATTCCAGGGTTTGATCCAAGTGACATAGGCGAGTTATTCAGCACAGTCAGAAGCAGTGGTCTGAAGCCGGGAGAGGCGAAACAGTGTCTAGCTGACTGTGGCGGTGGTCCGAAAGCGTGCTGGGGGGATAGCATCAGGAACCCGGACTATATCTACAATGTTGGTCTTTACGACAACCAACTATACGTGACGCCTAACCCAGATAATGTGGCAAGAAATCAGAACGACTGGGACTCATTACCGAATGAGCTTCGGATTACCGAGCCGGTGATGCTGACTCGAGCTCAGTTCCAGTCGAGATTCTCGAAATTGTTAGCGCACGGTCGTAGGAACGATTGTGTCTATCATGTGTGCGCCAGGCATGGCGCGTAGCGCCTTGACGGGCGCTGTTCCGATGCGCGTGGTGGCGGTCGGATGACTTGGAGGTGCAAGTCCTCTGTGGGCCCGGCAAGGGGAACCACTAGCCGAACGGCAAGGGTGTCCACCGCGAGATGGAATCTGAAGGAAGCCGAAGGCAAAGCACTGACCTGACGAATAGAAATCGCATACGAGGCGGCAGCTGTGGGTGAGGAGTCGCATATCTCCAAAGCCCGGTACTTGCACGGAGCAGCGGTCGTATATGCGGCAGGTATAAGTGTGAAGGTCACGTGTCTTACCCTGGGAGGTCTGCTGTCCTGCCTCTGGCTACGGCTGTCGTGAGGCGGCTGGATGGGACTGCAGAATTCAGCAGACGCCATAGTAGGTGGCTTACCGGTCACTGAAGGGCTGAACATGATAGACGAATCGGGAGCCCTGCCCCTTGATGACCCTGAACAACACTGAACAGATGGCTGAGACGCCATCACTTGCCGAGGAGGTGACCGGGCAGAACCCGGTTGCGGTCCCGTGCGAGGTGTTGCCGGTTACAGCGGGCGCAGGATCACTGCCGAGCGAGGCTGACATGGACCTGATGTCAGCGGTACTGGCCCGTGGCAACATGCTGCTGGCCTACGATCGGGTTCGTCGCAATAAAGGCGCGCCCGGGGTGGATGGGATGACAGTCGAGGCGCTCAAGCCTTACCTGAAAACCCATTGGCCCGAGATCAAACAGCAACTGTTGGAGGGGCGGTATACACCCCAGCCGGTGCGCAAGGTTGAAATCCCCAAACCCGGGGGAGGCACCCGTATGCTGGGTATTCCCTGTGTTCTGGATCGCCTGATCCAACAGGCATTGCATCAAGTACTCAGTCCACGCTTTGAACCCACGTTCTCTGATCACAGTTACGGCTTCCGACCGGGACGCAGTGCCGCTCAGGCGGTCCTGCAGGCCCGATCCTACATGGAAGAGGGACGACGCTGGGTGGTCGATATCGATCTGGAAGCGTTCTTTGACCGGGTCAACCACGACATCCTGATGTCGCGGTTGGCGCGCAGGATCATGGATGCACGTGTCTTGAAACTGATCCGTACCTATTTACAGGCCGGGATCATGGAAGGAGGCGTGGTAACGGCGCGGCGGGAAGGCACGCCACAAGGCGGCCCCCTCTCGCCGTTGCTGTCCAATATCCTGTTGACGGATCTGGATCGAGAACTGGAACGGCGGGGCCACCGGTTCTGCCGGTACGCGGATGACTGCAACATCTACGTGAAAAGCCGAAAGGCGGGAGAACGTGTTCTTGCCTCATTGACCGACTATCTTGAGCAGCGGCTCAAACTTCGCGTCAATCGGGACAAAAGCGCGGTCGATCGTCCCTGGAACAGGAGTTTCCTGGGCTACAGCGTGGATAAGCGCAAGCGGAACATCCGTCTTAAAGTGGCAGACAAGTCGTTGAAACGGCTTAGAACCACGATCAAGGGGGTGCTTCGCAGAGGTCGAGGACAGAGGATCTATCGGACAGTCGAGATACTGACCCCGAAACTGCGGGGCTGGATCAACTACTTCCGCTATAGCGATGTGAAAGGGAGCTTCGAGGCGCTGGACGGTTGGATCCGTCGGCATCTGCGCAAAATCCTCTGGCGTCAATGGAAGCGGCCGTCCACCCGTGCCAGGATGCTGGTGCGACTGGGGCTGTCTGAAGACAGGTCTTGGCGCAGTGCCATCAATGGGCGTGGCCCTTGGTGGAACTCGTGCGCCTCGCATTTGAATCAGGCGCTGCCGAAGAAGGTGTTTGATCGAATCGGACTGGTATCGTTGATGGATCAGTATCGTCGGCTTAAATGCGTATCATGAACCGCCGTATGCGGAACCGCACGTACGGTGGTGTGAGAGGACGGAGGTCGCAAGACCTCCTCCTACTCGATGCGTTTGATCGATGTTCAGACATCTAGTAAAGAAATCTATAAGTCACAACGGCAACTGGTAGAGAACAGTGTATATATTTCACACCGATCTAATTGGAGCTCTGAGTACGGTGCTCTGCCCAAAGTGCCGAATCGTTAGAGTGTACGATAATTTTTGGCTATTACGGTAAATGAACGCGACCGCCGCCCTGGTGGTGAACCTCCAGTCGGCAGGGCATGATGCCCAAAATATCCTTTTTGGGTGCCCAGAATGAGCCGCGAGACCAAAACCGTTAAGCTGGACCAGCTCCAGGCCCTCATTGAGGCCGGTGCCATCCTGGATGCTTTTATCATCGAGGACCAGGATGGCCGCTTTCACGTGCTCTGCCGCTCAGTCAAAGGCGTTGACCACCGGATCGAGACCAAGCGGGGTGAGCTCAGGTCTTTCAAGACCCTCGACACCGCCGCTCGGCTGCTGCGCGACCTGGGGATCTCCAAAATGCGGCTGCATATGTGTGAATTCGCGCCTGGCAATATCCCGTTACTGCGCTGACGCAAGCGTAGGCCATATGGCACTGGGTGAACCGGTGGCAGAGGTATTCTCTTTGTCAGGTATTCGGTCGCCTAAAAGCGCACTTTGTCAGGTATTTGGGCGCCTATGATGGGCTTTTTTGTCTCTATTGCGCCCGAAAGCCTGACAAAACGCCTGATGATGGGCGCGCTCACCCCTGCTTTTGCCACAGATCGAACCTCAAAAGATACGTTATGGTCGTGAGAGGCGGTCTTATGACCAAAAGCCGCCCATAAACCTGACATTGAAGATGTAGACTCGGTCTCACTACCAGTAGTCAGGCTTGATTGCCGGTTTCTTTTTGGTCGGCACGCGATCAGGGAGCTGATGAGCCTCTAACTCTGCCACTGTGACCCTGCGCCTCATCCAGTGCGCATGATTCTGCAAAGAGCCGGGTGCTACGCGCTGAATACCTTCTCGGTGAGGCAGGATTACGCCCAGCCTCAAGTCAGGAAAGTCTTCTCGAAGTGCTTGAAGTGCAGGCCCCATATCGGTGTCGGCTGATACCAATATGAGCTGTTGAATACGCTGATTTTGGGGCTGAGAGGCTTGTTTGACGGCCATGCGATACATGCTCAGGGCAATATTCACGTCCGTTTCTTTTTCTTCAAGCTTCCAAATGGCCACCTGGTCCTGTCGAGACGGCGGAGTGTTTGGGCAGACATATCGGGGGGCTTTGGCTGGATCTAACTGATGCCGGCCGGTGATAACCTCGACACCCTGAGCCTTCAGCACGCGGATGTAGGTATCCTGCGCTTGCTTAGACAATAGCCCGCGAGTTGCCAGCTTTGGTTGTACCGGAGCTGTGAAATAATGAAACGTCGCCGGTACGCACTCAGGGTTCTCAACTTGAGCAATGTGCGATAGCAGGGCAGGCAGGTCTAGCCACTTGTACTGCGTGTTGGCCAGTAGCCCGTAAAAGAGGTTATATCCGTCAATAAAAAACGCGGTGCGCACAGTACATCAGTCCCTGGATGCGAAAAAACCGGCTCGTAGGCCACTGCTGTCCCATAGTTTTTGATCATAAAGGGATCCTCATTTGAGGGTCCCTTTTTTCTGGCTTTAGTGGAGGAGGATTAAGCAGCGCCCAAAGGGGTATGCGCTCGAACAAGCTCACCTGAAGTGTTCGCATAATGCGTTGTACGCTCCAGCCTTGCCGAGCGCTGTAGCGAGCAAACGAGAGCAGTAGATAGCAGATCATGGCGATCCAAATCTGCGTCAGCACAGCATTCTTACTGTTACCTAAAAATGCCTTTATCTTCAGATTCTGCTTGAGTGCTTTGAAGAAGAGTTCCACCTGCCAACGATCCTTATAGATCGCCGCAATCGTCGTCGCGGCCAGCTTGAAGTTGTTGGTGATAAAGCGGAAGTGTTTACCGCTTTCCGGGCAGTTATACCCTACCAATCGAAGCGTGGGTGCGCCCTGTTTTTGCGCGTGCTGACTGCTCAACTCAATCACTTGATCGTACTCAACCGACGTCTCGGCACGTACTGGATTCGATTTCTGCACCTGATAAACAGCTTTGGGCCTCAGTCGCGTAACAAAGCTAACCTTTTGTTTTGTCAGCTCTCCATACCAGCGGTAATCAACATAGCCCTTATCAAAAGCCACGATACTGCCTGCCGGAAAGGTGAACTGGCGCCCCTGAATCAAATCGCCTTCCCGTCCATCACTGAGCGCAACGAACTCGGGAATTAAACTGGCGTTGTTCAGGCCAGTATGCAGCTTTACACCAGCTTTTGACTGATGGATTTTTGCCCAGGGGAAAATATTCAATGACAGATCGATGGTGCTGGCATCGAGTGAATAAAGTGGATTTTTGAAGCGAAATTTATGCGCATTTGAACGCACAGAACAGCGCTGCAAAAGCTTATAAAAGATGGCCTCATAGAGCTCGGCAGGCTGCTGCTCATTGAGGCGGGCGAGGGTTGAGCGAGCAATCGGCTTGGCTCCGAGGTGGTAGAGTTTATGCCGCTGACTGGCGAGGCTAGACTCGATGTCGCGAAGACTTTGTCGGCCAGAAATCTGGGACATCGCAATGCCAATGAACTGATCCCAGCGTGAAGCTGAACGGAGCTTTTGCCCCACATGATGCTCACGAGCCGTTCGCTCAAAATCGTGTCTGGACAAAGGCTGGAGCAACTGATGAAACGCGGTGTTATGATGAGACAAAGCCTGAATCCTTTGTGAGTAGAGTGTTTGGTCGCACTCTCATTTTACTCACTTGGATTCAGGCTTTCTCATTTTCTGCCATTTATGGGACAGCAGTGGCTCGTAGGCCGGTTTTCTCACCCTAACAGCCAGCGAACTGAATTGCTGCGTACAGGGTTAAGTAGTACTTAACATATTCGCCTCTATGCGCCCCCCTGTCAATCGTGAGGTGCAAACAGTTTTTGGTATCTACCCGCAGACCCTGCTGCGGGTTTGCGTCAGCCGGCGCTCTTCCGCTGGTGACAGCTTCAACTTGTAGGTTTTCATGACGCGAGTGAACCGCAGCACGTACTGGCATTGGTTTGCCGGCGGTAGCCACTGATCGGGGCCTTTTGCGCCCTTCTGCCGGTTCAGACTGGCCTCAACACTGAGGAGGTTTGCCGGGTCATTCGCAAAGCGTTCACGCTGCGTGGGCGACCAGCGGTTAGCACCTCGATCCCAGGCCCACTTAAGGGGTAACACATGATCGATATCGATCCTGCTGGGGTCATGGATGACGGCGCCGGTGAAGGGCGAAATCCAGCGACCTGCTACAACCCGGCACTCACGTCCTGTCTTGAAGCGCACCTGTCCGGTTGACTGAGCGATCAGTGCTTCATGCCTGGAGTTCTGGCAGTCGCCATCCACGTCGGCCCATCCTCTCCCGAACTGTTCGCGGCTGTAGCCACTGCTGGTCGTCGGTGTGTTGCTGGATGATGAACTGGAGTTGCTGCTGTAGCTCTATGGCAAACGGCCCCCGGCTCGAAGACAGGCATCCAGGGAGCTGAATGGTTTGAAGCGTTTTGTTCGTTCATAATAAGAGCTGTTCTGGTCGTGACAGATGCCGGACGAGGATTGTTTGACTGTGGTGGCGTGGCTTGTGGCAGCAAAGGCAGCTGTAACAGCCAGGAGTGCAAAGCGCTTGAGCATGAATCTTCCTTGAAGTGATATCCCTATGATCACATGAGGCAATGATCATAGTTTCATTTGTGTTTTTGAAGTTCAAATAGGGTCATCGAAGTCATCTCTGATATGAATTTTTCCAGATAAGCGACCAGGTTTGCGGTTAGTTTTGGTGCTGTACCAGCGTAAAAACCGACGCCAGTCGTGTCCGTACACCCAAGGTTCACCATCAATCAGCGGCATCGTTTGGCCGGCCATCCAGTCCCAGAGTGTTTCTCTCAGTTCTGTCGGCAGTTGGTCGATGTCCGCTGCTCGAACCAGACCAACGCTGTTGATTGTGATTTTCGACAGAGCTGTCTGGTATGAACTATTTTGATCCTCATCATTATTCAGCCAGGCACTGTCTTCAGCATCCCGCTCTAAAGGGTTCGGTGTTTTGCCCAGTAGGTCGTCGAGTGATTTTTCATCTGACATCGGGCTGGCCTCATTTGTTTATTTGATCAAATGATCATTTAATTAAATCTTCAATTCCCTGGATCACCAGGTCTCGTATTGAGCTATCGCGATCCAGTGCTGCCTGTTTAAGCGTATCCGCCCATAAATCAGCCCCTTTTTTCCAGCCACTAACCGCCGCACACTGATTCCATCGTCACCTACGCGAGGAATCCAGCATGAACTCAGCCGAGCGCACTTACCACTGGCAACAGCACATTGAACACTGGCGTGATACTGGGCTATCCGGCGCTGCCTTCTGCAAACAGCAATCGCTGTCCTATCACCAGTTTGTCTATTGGCGCCGCAAGCTCGAAGGTACAGATGATGCGACCGATACCGAGCGCTCACCAACACCCGGCTTTGCTCGCGTCACCCAGGTGGCCGCTTCACCGCTATCGGATGATCTGACCCTGAGGCTTCCGGGTGGCATGGCCATTACAGGCCTGCATGCCGGTAATGTTGACCTGCTCGGTGCAATCCTGAGGCAGCTCTGATGAAGCCACGGTATCTGCGTCCCTCTCGGTCCATGCCCGAGATCTATCTGTACCGTGAGCCCATTGATTTTCGCAAGCAAGCCAATGGCCTGGCGGTGCTGATTGAGCAGGAGTTAGGGCGTAGCCCCTTCACTGGTGCCCTGTATGCGTTCACCAACCGGCAGCGTAACAAGATCAAGTGCCTGATGTGGGAAGACAACGGTTTTATCCTCTATTACAAGGCGCTGGCCGAAGAGAAATTCAAGTGGCCCAGCCCGGCTGATGAGCTGATGCCGCTGACCGGCGAGCAGATCAACTGGTTGCTCGATGGTTATGACATCAGTCTGCTGCAAGGCCATAAAACCGTACATTATGAGGCCGTTGGATAGCGGGTTTTGGGTGCTTCAACTGGCTGTTTTTGATATAATTTTGCCCATGAAAACACAGCCCGAAACCACCTCAAAGATGCCTGAACTCAGCGGTTTATCGACCGCTGACTTGCTGTCGATGGTGGCTGGTCTACAGCAGCAACTCCAACATCAAGAGCAGCATATCCAGAAGCGCGAGCAATACATCCTGCTGCTGGAAGAGATGCTGCGCTTGCAGCGCATCCAGCGGTTCGCGGCCAGCAGTGAAAAAACGGTCCACCAGATCCACCTCTTCGATGAGTCCGAGCTGGAAGCCGAGATCGATCAGCTGCGGGATCAGCTCCCGGATGATATTGAAGTTGCTGAAGACGATACTCCTGCTGCCGCGTCTACACCCAAACGCCGTCAGCGTGGCTTCTCTGATAATCTGCTGCGTGAGCGCATCGAGCTGTGCCTCAGCGATGAGGAAAAAGCTGGGGCAGTGAAAACCTTCTTCACCAAGGTCAAGGAAGAGCTGGAATACATCCCGGCTCAGCTCAAAGTGCTGGAATACTGGCAGGAAAAAGCGGTGTTCGAGCAGGACGGTGATGAGCGTATCCTGGCCGCGGCTCGCCCGACACACCCGCTGGGCAAATGCATCGCTACTCCGGCCCTGCTGGCTTACCTGATCACCTCCAAATATGCCGATGGCTTGCCGCTCTACCGTCAGGAGCAGATGTTCAAGCGTCTGGGCCATGAGCTGAGTCGCACCAGCATGGCCCACTGGATCATCCGTCTGGATGAGGTGTTCAAACCGCTGATCAACCTGATGCGGGAAGCGCAGAACAGTGCGGCCTACCTGCAGGCCGACGAAACCCGCATCCAGGTACTCAAAGAGGATGGCAAAGCTGCCCAATCCGATAAATGGATGTGGGTGACCCGAGGCGGACCGCCGGGCCAACCGTCCGTCCTGTTCGCCTATGATCCCTCCCGAAGTGGAGCGGTGCCCGTGCGCCTGCTCGATGACTTCAAGGGTGTGCTGCAGGCGGATGGTTATTAACCCGGCGGTAGTTTATATCTGATATAATACCTGCATGAATACAGACGCACGCAAGCTCAGCCCAGAGCAACAGGAACTTCTCAGGCAGAAGGCGATTCGACTCCGCGAGAAGGGTAAAACCTTCCGGCAGATCGGGCTGCTTCTCGACGTTCATCCCGACTCTGTTGGCCGCTGGTATAAGCGCTATCAAGCGGGTGGTGCCGAGGCTATCGCTGTTCAAAAGCGCGGCCCCAAAAACAAGCCTCGACGGTTGACCGAACAGCAGGAACAACGTGTCATCGAGGCGATTCGTGACCAGATGCCCGACCAGCACAAGCTTGGCTTTGCGCTTTGGACACGGCGCGCGATTACTCAGTTGATCAAGCAGTTCTGGGGCATTGATATCCCGGTGCGCACGATGGGCGATTACCTCAAGCGCTGGGGCTTCACGCCTCAGAAGCCATTGAAGAAAGCGTGGGAGCAGAACCCGTCCCGCGTTGACGCTTGGCTGAAGGAGGAATACCCGCAGATTCAGGCCCGTGCCAAAGCAGAGAATGCCCAGATTTTCTGGGGTGACGAGACGGGTATCAAAAACAATACCCAACACGGTCGGAGCTATGCACCAAAGGGACAAACACCGGTGCAGCCTCTGCCGGCCAAGCGTGTATCGCTCAACATGATCTCGGCGATCACCAACCAGGGCACTGTACGATTCATGCTCTATGAGTCGACCATGACCGCCAAGGTCCTGAAGAAATTTCTGCGCGCGCTGATCGAATCGACGCCCGGCAAGGTCTTTCTGATCCTGGATAACTTGCGGGTACACCATGCCAAGGTCGTCAAACGCTGGTTGGAGCGCAAGACAGTCAAACGCTATCTGGAAGTATTCTTCCTGCCAGCCTACTCCCCGGAGTTGAATCCGGATGAATACCTCAACTGTGACCTGAAAGGCATGGTGCATAGTGGGCCTGCTACTCGCTCTGTCGACGATCTGAAGAAGCGCACGCGATCATGCATGCTGACGCTTCAACGCCGTCCTGAACGAGTGAAAAAATACTTTGATGCAGAGCATATCGCCTATGCTGCATAGTCGACATAAATTTCCGCCGGGTTAATACTCCGGTTATGAACCGATCTGTTCAGCCAATAAGCTGACCCGCATTGGCTGCTGGGATCACGCCCGCCGCAAGTTCATCGAAGCGACCAAAGCGGCCAAGCCGGCGGGTAAAGGCAAACAGGCCAAGCTGTCCAAAGCGGATGTGGCACTCAGTCACATCAACAAACTGTATGCCATCGAACGTCAGATCAAGGACCTGAGCATTGCCGAACGCTATCAGATCCGTCAGGCATCGAGCCTGCCTCGACTGGAAGCGTTCAAGGCCTGGCTGGACGCCAACGTGGGTCGCGTGATGAAAGGCGGGTTAACTCGCAAAGCTATGGAATACACCCTGAACCAGTGGCCCACCCTGATCGGCTACTGTGAGCGGGGTGACCTGCACATCAGCAACGTGCTGGCCGAGAATGCCATCCGTCCGTTCGCCGTGGGTCGCAAGGCCTGGTTGTTCGCGGATACCCCGCAGGGCGCTCACGCCAGCGCCACCTGCTACTCCCTGATCGAAACGGCCAAAGCCAACGACCTGGAACCCTCGGCGTACATCCGGCATGTGCTGGAGCGTATCGCCAACGCCGACACACTGGAAAAGCTGGAGCGACTGCTGCCCTGGAATGTTGAACTGGAGCGGACTTCAAAAAAAGTGGCGCAGTACAGTTAAGGGCAAGTGGGTCGTTTTAACGGCGTGTACGTTTAAGCTTTTTGTGCAGTTCCTCGGGGATGTTTACGTTGAGGCGCTTCTGCTTAATCTCTGTGGTTGTTGCTACATCAGCTGCATCGATGTGGCTTTTGGCTTGTTCGGCAGCTTTGGCTTTCTTTGCTAAGCGTTCTGCTGATACTGATGTTAAATTGCTCATTGCTTCATTACCTCAAATGATCAATTGATCATTCTTCGTAGTTCTACCAAGGCTTCTCGGATGGCTTCGATTTCGACTATCGCTTTCTCATCGCTTGCCTCAAATACGGATAGCCCAGCTTCTTCTGCGTCGTCGTAAACGTTACGAGAAAAGATCACGGGGTCCAGTGCAGGTAGCCCAAACTGGTCGGCGACTGCTTTTGAGTCCAAGATCCGCTGCACCTGGCTAGGTAGGCTGGGAGCCTGAGAGACGACTACCCGTGCGATCAGGTCAGGATTAACCAGCCGGCTTTTTTCCACCAAATCCGAAACGTAATCGAGGGTTTTAAGGTCTCGGCGTTTCGGGCGTGTTGGGACCAATGCAATGTCTGCGATGACCAAGGCGCTTCGCAGCTCCTTAGTATCACGACCGCCACAGTCGATGATTAGAGTCCTGCCGGTGGATGCCAGAGCGAGTGCTGTTTTGAAATGTCGCCAGTCATGGCTTGGCAGTCGATCGGTTCAACCTTGCCGTTCTCATGCCGTTGCTCAGCCCAGTCAGCGGATGTCTGCTGCGGGTCGGCATCAATCAGCATTACCTGCTCACCGGCGCGTTGCAGGGCTACTGCGAGGTTTTGTGCCAGGCAGCTTTTGCCGGAGCCGCCTTTCTGTCCACCAATCGTGATAATCATGCTTCATTCCTTCCTTGTTTGCTTTGTGTATCCCAGATGCTTTATCTGTGCTTTGCACGAACTTTTCGAATGCAGGATCGGCAAACTGCCACACGCCATGTTCCGCACTGTAAATGGCATTCACGGTATTACTTTTGAGACGATTGAGTGCATTCTGGATCATCGAATTCTTGGTAGGATCGAACTCCGGGTACAGCTGAAGTAGCTGCGCCTTACATTGCTCACTGTAAAAGCCTTTGTGTTTGCCACGTGAAATCATGATGAGTAACGCCCTGTCCATGGGGTGAAGCGTCTGCCAGACCTCACTAAACAACTGGTTTTCTTCTTCGATTAGGCTATCCGCGAAGCGTGACACGCCTTCATCGATATCATGCACTTCCTCCAAAGCCATTCGTCTGAGTAGATCGGTAAAACGCCCCGGCGCCCGGGCCATTGATTCGAACACATCATTGGCCCTGACTGCATTGAGTTGGACACCTCCAGTGACACGCTGGAATACCGCCAACTCGAACCTGACGAAGTGCTCATCCAGATCGGGAAAGTCCAGCGTTGAGCTGGCGTTATAAAACGGGGCTTTGGTTCGCTTAAATAGTTGGGCCAGGCCCTCCTGGCTGGAGCCTGTGAAGATACCTTTGATCTTTTCATCGGAACGCGCCGTCATAAAGCTGCGCAAAGCCGCGGTAAAGTCGCCGAAAGCCGGATCGGTCGCCAGATGCTGAACCTCATCAAGCAACAGTAAAATCGGTTTACGTGTTGCCTCCAGCTCTTCGAAGGCAGCTTCTGCAATTTTTTTTTCGGCCTGTTTCTTCTGTGGTGAAAGCTCCATCGACAGATCGTTACCGAACAGATTCAAGCTGGCTTTCAGAGTAGATTGACTGAGCAGATTGGTAAACCAGCTTTCCTGTTCGCGGCGTGCCGCCATGACAGCCGTTGCAAACGCCATCGCGGGTGATGCCTTGTCGCGCCAGAAATCGACATATACGACCAGGATGCCCTGTTCTTTCGCAAGCGGTGCAACATCACGTTGAACAAACTCGGTTTTCCCACGCTTACGCGGCGCAAAGATAGTGAAGCGCTCGGCCAGCCCTACCTGGAAGCCTTTCAGGATTTTGTTGGCCAGTTCGGTACGAGGGTAGTGCCAATTGGCATGAATAGGATCGGCCATTAAAAATCTCAGCGGGTGCCATTAGTATAACTTAGTATCTTATTTAACAATTATTATATCTGATACTAAGTAAGAATAAAGGGCATAATGCTGATCCGCCGTCCACCGACCCGAACAGGCTGATGCCTTCGAGGCCGTATGAATACTCCGACGACTCATTAACCGATTGGTATTGTGCGCAGGTGCCGCTCGATGGCCGCGATCATGGATTGCGTCAGCGGCAAGTGTGCTTTTTCTTTCGCCCATACCTCATGGAAGCCTGCAACGGTTTCCTTGGCGGTATCCAACACCCACTTTTCCGGCAGCATCGCTTTAGCAGCCAAGTGGGACAGCTCATCCAGCGTGAAGTCACTGAACTTTTTACTGCGGCTGACCTTTAGCGCCGCACTATCGTCAGGGAGATAGGGAATGGTCGAAACAAAGTCATACGCAGGGGCAATCGAGACTGTGCGGGTGTCTTTGTAGATCACGGACCAATTTTTCAAATGCATATCCGCATTGCCTATCAGCGTATTGAAGACCAACCGGCGGGTAAATTCGGCAATGTCCTCGTCTTGACCTTCTAGGGGTCAGCTCACGAAACGGAAAAAATCGTACGCTAAGACCTCTGCAGTGTTCGTAACGATCGGTACTTTCCTTGTTCGACCTGTTTGTCCTGCTGCCAGATATAGTCGCCGGTCAGGTTGATGTGCTCCCAGCCCAAGGGAGAAAGATGCCGCAGAAGCGTCTCGTCGATATCCCGGCCGTCTTCGCGCAGTGCTTGAACCGCCCGCTCCATATAAACCGTATTCCAAAGGATAATAGCGCTGACGACGAGATTGAGTCCGCTTGCACGGTAGCGTTGATTCTCGTAACTGCGATCGCGGAGTTCACCGAGCCGGTTCAGGAAGACGGCACGAGCCAGCGTGTTCTTAGCCTCGCCCTTATTCAAACCAACCTGCACGCGGCGACGCAGTTCGACGTTTTGCATCCAGTCGAGTGCGAATAATGTTCGCTCAATGCGGCCCAGCTCGCGCAATGCGATCGCGAGGCCATTCTGACGCGGATAGCTCCCGAGCTTGCGCAGCATCAGTGATGCGGTGACAGTGCCCTGCTTAATCGATGCCGCCAAACGAAGGATTTCGTCCCAATGCGTCCGAATGTGTTTTACGTTGATGCGACCGCCGATTAGGCCTGCGAGTGTCGGATACTGTTTTGTGTCACCATTTATGTACAGACGACGGTCGGCTAAATCACGAATACGCGGGGCGAAGCGGTACCCAAGCAAGTGCATCAAGGCGAACACATGATCGGTAAAGCCAGCCGTGTCCGTATAGTGCTCCTATATCCGAAGGTCGGACTCGTGGTACAGCAAACCATCCAGAACATGAGTGGCATCGCGAACAGTGGCGTTAATGACCTTGGAATGAAACGGCGCGTACTGGTCCGAGATATGCGTGTAGAACTGTACGCCCGGCTCCTGACCGTATTTCAAATTTACATGGCCAGCAAATTGACCGCGACCGCCGGCTTTGAAGTTCTGGCCATCCGATGATGACGTGGTGCCATCACCCCAGTATGCGGCGAACGATTGGCGAGAATGAGCGTTGACCAGGCTCCCCAATCCCGCTGAATACGTTTCATCGCGTATGTGCCACGCCTGGAGCCACGTCAGCTTAGCGTAGGTGGTGCCAGGGCAGGACTCAGCCATCTTGGATAGCCCCAGGTTGATCGCATCAGCCAGGATCGTCGTGAGTAGTAGCTGTCGATCCCCAGCGGTTGCGCCGCTTTTGAGGTGAGTGAAGTGTTGCGTGAAGCCCGTCCAGTTATCGACTTCCAACAACAGTTCGGTGATCTTCAAGTGCGGCAACCGACTATAGGCCTGTTGCATCAGCGCTTCCGCCGCATCAGGCACGGCGTTGTCCAATGGCGTGATTCTTAGGCGGCCCGAGGGTGAGATACCTGCATCGGGTAACTGGTCGGCGAAGGCCAGGCGTTCTACGGTGATCAACTCCTGGTCCAGCGTTGCCAATCGCGATTCCAAGTAGTTATCGCAATTCGTTTCAACCGCCAATCCGAGCTTTCGATCTTCACGCTGACCCTCGAACCGTGTCGGCGGCAACAGGTAATCCTCGAAATCCTTAAACTGCCGCGAATCCTGGACCCAGATGTCCCCGGAACGTAGCGCATTTTTGAGCTCGGATAGCACGCACAGTTCATAGAAGCGTCGGTCAATTCCGTCCGGTGTGTACACCAGACTTTCCCAGCGCTTGCGGATAAAGCCAGTCGGGGCGTCATCCGGCACTTTACGAGACTGGTGCTGATTCATGTTCTTTAGCAGCTCGATCCCGGCGTGTAACTCGCGCGCCGCCGGTGCGGCCTTCATATCCAGTGCATCCAGAAGCGTCGGCGTGTAACGCCGCAGCGAGTTGAAGCCACTACCAATTAAAGCGAGGTAATCGAAGTCTTCTGACTGGGCCAGCTTTTCCGCTTCGGTGATGCTTGCACTGAATACCTCCCATGGCATGATCGCCTCAATGGCGGCATACGGATCGCTTCCGGTCTGTTTGGCATCGAGCAGTGCGCGCCCAACACGCGAGTACAGACGTACCTTATTATTAATTTCCTTGCCGGAGCGCTGGAAGCGCTCAGCATGTGTACGCTTGGCCTTGCTGAACAGCGAGCCCATAAAGCGATCATGTAGGTCAATGATCTCGTCAATCAGCGTGGCTCGTGTATCGAGTATGATTGCCACTAGTGTGGCGTAGCGACGGCTCGATTCAAGGTCCCGCAAGTGCTGGGCGGTCATTTGCCCGCCTTCACGGGCGAGCTTCAGCAGACGGTTCTGGTGGATGGTATGTTCAAGCCCAACCGGGAGGTTGAGCTCGCGCACGGTCTGTAATCGTTGGAGGTGGAACAGAATATGTTTGGGCCTCGGTGGTCCGGGAGACTGGCGCAGCCAGACGAGTGCACTACTCGACATATCCTTGCGAATCGCCAGCAACTGCTCGAAGGCGCGGCGATGCTGATTGGTCAATAGCGCGGTTAACGTTTCATACACGAGTCGGGTGCCTCGCGTGAGCGCTTCGCTGCACATGCGTTCGATGACATCCAGCGGCGGCAAAATGATGCGTTGTTGTCTAAGCAACTTGACCAGCGCTTCAGCCAGAACGATGCCGCGATCCGTTTGTTGGGCCAGGTCGACAATGGAGTCAATAAACCGCCGGTAGTCATCGCCGCTGAGCGAAGACAGGTTCAACCAGGCCTGCAATTCGACCAGATGCTCCCGTCGCGTTTCAGGCCTCTTGGCGTAGCGCGGCCAAATCTCAGGCCCAATGCTCAACTGCTGGCCGATGAGCGTTAATAAGGAGGCTGGTGGCTCGGCATTGGTGGGTAGCGCGATACCGGGATAGCGCAGATAACATAACTGGACCGCGAAACCGAATCGGTTGTGCGGGCCACGCCGCTGCCGAATCGCCGACAAGTCCGATTCGGAGAAAGTGTAGTGTTGGATGAGCGTGTCGTCCGTCTCTGGAAACGAGAGCAAGCTATCCCGCTCAGCGGCGGTCAATAGGCGACGGCGGGGCATAGTCAGTCAACCGTTTTCAGGTATTGGTACAGCGTCTCGCGGCTGATGCCGAATTCACGGGCCAGCGCCGCCTTTTGTTCACTGTTTGCAACGCGCTGCCGGAGTTCGACGATCTTTTCGGGAGAGAGGGCTTTCTTGCGACCGCGATACGCTCCACGCTTTCGAGCCAGTGCGATGCCTTCGCGCTGCCGCTCGCGTATCAATGCACGCTCGAACTCGGCAAATGCGCCCATGACGGAAAGCATGAGGTTGGCCATCGGCGACGCTTCGCCGGTGAAAGTCAGGCTTTCTTTGATGAATTCGATGCGGACACCCCGTTGGGTCAACGTGTGGACCAGGCGACGCAGGTCGTCAATAATGTGGGTTCGCCTCGGTGTTTGCGGGCCGCTACATCTATTCGCATTTCAGGAATTTTGTCTATGGGGGCCTAGCAGTCTGTCGGATTAACGGGGCTCGTCGGCGTGCCAGAGCTCTTTATCGCTTTCAATGATCGCCAGACAGCCATCACATGACGTGTGCAGCCGCTTTACTGTTGCTTAACCCCATGCGGCCGTCAGAGGCACGTATTTCAAGCATTGGCTGTCAGCTCACCACTAAGCGATGCATACGTTTGATATTCCATGCCAGGGTGGCCAAACGCCACTCACCACTAACCTTGTCCAACCCTCGGAGTGAGAACTGCCTGAACCCCATGACGTGCTTGATGATGCCGAACACGGGTTCCACCGTATGCTTGCGCAGCGCATAACGGGCCCGTCCCGCCTGTGTTTTCAGGCGATAGGCCATCTGCTCAACAGGGTCATCACTGTCGGGGGCTACCGGCTCGGCTGCAAAGCGCTCGAAGAGCGGCAAGTGGTGAACGTCTCGTTTCATGGCAATAAGAGGCTCAATACCCTGCTGGCCGCACACCTTAACATTCTCCGCACTGAAGTAACCGGTATCCGCCAGCAGATGGGCCACCTTGCCCAATGAGGCGGGTAAGGCGGTCAATGCGTTCAGCAGTGGCATGACTTGTTGTTTGTCATTCGTCGCTTGCGTAACGTGGACAGAGGTTACCAGCATGCTCTCAGTATCCACCGCTGCCTGGGCGTTATAGCACTGATCAAAGCCCTTACCCGTGACCGGCATGATGCGGGACTGTGGATCCGTGAGATTCACCTGATCCTGATCGCGTGGGCCACCCATCGGGGGTTTGGGATCACGCCCACGTGGCTTTTTGCCTGCCTTTCGCTGTGCATCGCGTTTGGCTGCTTTATCCTGGTAAGTGGTTTGTTCTGCGGCATCCCGTTCTTGCGCACGGGCTTCGATTTTGACCTTCGCCTCTGCAATGGCCGCCAGGCGGGCTTCACGCCGAGCAATCTCGGCCGGAATGTCCATGCCATCACTCGTGACATCGTTGTCTGCCGCCTCGGCCCGTTGGATCAGGGCGTTTACCTCCGTCTTGAGCTGAGCCTCCAGCTTCTTGGCATGTCCATAGGACAGCGCCTTGTGCTTGCTGGCATTGGCTTTAACCTTGGTTCCATCAAGGGCGATAGTGCCGAACTTGAGCAGCTTCATCTCGCGCGCCAGCAACAGTACCTGAACAAACAGTTGCTCCAGCTCAGATAGAAAGCGACGGCGGAACGTGGCCAGCGTATCGTGGTCGGGATGGGTGTTCGCGGCCAGGTAGCGGAAGGCAATCGAGTCGTAGGTGGCGCGTTCGATCTTGCGGCTGGAGATCACGCCAGTGGCGTAGCCGTAGACCAGCAGGCTCAGCAATACCGCAGGATGATGCGCCTTATGGCCTCGACCAGCGTACTGTTGTGTCAGCGCAGACAAGTCCAGCTGTTCGACCACATCGACGACAAAGCGCGCCAGGTGCTCGTCAGGCAACCACTCATCAACTGAAGGTGGCAGCAGATAGTCGGTCTGGCGGTCTACTGGAATAAAGCGGCTCATGATGATGTTCCGGTCGTAGCTCAATGACAGGTGGATTATCTCACAGGGCTATCGAAAACCCGACAGACTGCTAGGGAGCTACTATACTACCTGAATCAGTGACTTCACCCGCTGTTGCAGCACCCAGCACTGAAGACGACCTCGCTCTTTAACACAGCTCGATCTTATCTAACGTGTACCGGGTTAATCTACGCCACTGCAGCATCGATCATGCTTCTCACCGCAGTATTTCGTCTCGATTCTGTCTGCAGGCCAAGGCATACCCTGCCATGCATGGCGCTCGGGCGTGTGGCTATTTTGAATGGCTGTAAATCCGACAGTCCGGATCAGGCCAGCCCGTAGACGCGACTGAATGCCCCGAAACCGGGACAATGTCGTCCGAAGCGCAGGTGGAGACGACGACCGCTGCTGACTAAGCGACAGGCCATATACATCAGTTCCTGAATCACGGTTTTCAGCCGCCGACGCTTGGCCGGATGACGCACCGGTGCATCCGGCCCCAATAGCGCGTTCTGTCCCATCCAACGCAGTATGTTGTAGCCCAGTACGGCAAAGGCTATGACCAGGTCGTTGGTATCGAACTTCCCTGACGGCAAACGTTCGAGATCCAGATCAGTCTTGAACTCACTGTGGAACTGTTCGCTGGTGGCGTGATCCTGGTAGAGCGCAATGACCTTGGCGTTATCTGCTGCGTCCGATGTGAGTGAAGTCGTCCAGCCCTCCAGGCTGACCTCCGGCTCCAAAAACAGCTGTCTTGAACTGTCACTCTGGCGCACCGTCACCTTGACGATCAGGCGGTCGTCCGTGCCATCCAGCGGTTCGCTTACCAGCGTTTCCATTTTGCCCGGTCGGGTATGGCACCAAAGTGCGCCGGCCGCATGAGCCTTGTCGACCCAGGCCAGTCCATCTTGTGAGCGGGGGTTCCACTTAATCAGGTAGTCTGCCCCGTGCGCACGGAAGTACCCCCGGTTCTCGGCGGCATCATGGGCGCTGTCAAGACGTACCAGTAGCGGTGCATCGGTCAGCTCTCGGACTCGAGGCAGCACCCGGTCGAGGGTGTGAATAAACTCTTTATTGGCATGTTGGTTACCCGGTCGCAGCTCACAGCCCAGACACCAGCCCTCCGTGCCCAGGTAGGCCGCGATGGGGGCATAACCGTCATGCCCCTTGTAGGTATAGGCCACGCCCTCTTTTTTACTGTTGCTGTTGTCCATGGGAAACACGTCCATATCCAGTGGCACGTGCCCGGTGGTGAGTGTGCCGATAGGCACCGAAGCGTTACACAGAAACTCGACGCTGGCCTCATCCAATAACGGGATCAGTGCGCGGGCATCTTCATCAAAGCGCTGACGCAGCCGGGCCGATGAAGGTGATTGCTTGATGCCCATGGCCGCTTTGAAGAAGGGATCATGGCGTGCGTGCTCGACCGCTTCGAAGTCGCTCTTGCCAAGGCAAATCAACCCCAGGTAGGTACGGATGAGGTCGATGTTGGCGATGCCATGGCGCTTGACGATGGAGCGCGAGGTCTTAGCCAGAGAGGTCATCCTGTTCACGCTGTGCCCAACCAGCGCCAGACCACCGTGGGGTGTGATAATCTCGGTTTTTGACTGTTCAAGCTTGAAGGTACGCATAGTCAGATATCACTGCCTGGGTGAATCGAGAATGGCGTCCATATTACCGCCGCAGGCCGCGTGGTTACAGTGTTGTAGAGGTGTGAGTGGGGTTGTAAGTCACGGAATCAGGTTCTTCAATTACCCCAACAGCATTAATCCAATATGATGTAGTCATTCTACCGCCGTTATACCCTATGCAAAACTCCATGGGCTTATTGTAATTCTCATATATCTTATGATCTAAATCACTACAAAATGGCCCATCATCTGCTGCATAGATAAAACCAGAAAGAAATAAGTTAACTATTATTAAATTGATAATCTTATCAAGCATGAAAAACCTATTTTTTTAGATGCGATGCATATTTATAAAATGTTTTTTAAAACAACAACTTTGGAAATTCCCCAAAATTGAAAAATACAGGGATCTAATATTTTTTATCAAGTGCTGTATCAGGTTCCCTAAAATCCCACCCTCCCTCTTCGGATCACTTTCCGAAAAGTAAAACTGAAAACCACGCTCTGGAACCTTGTTGGGTACCCCCACCCCCTTATTCATCCATGGCGCATTGCGCGCTAAACGAAAACCTTGCGACATCCTCGCTGCAAGGAAATTGAAACAGGCGCTGGAATGGCTGCAACCACGCCAGCACCCTGACCCTAACCGTCTAATAGGAGACGATCATGGCTAACACCGATACTAGCACCACCACTGGTTTTGCCAACCCCCTGAACGGCTTTATTCGTGAACATGACGGTACATTCAGGACCAACAACACACTGACGGCTGATCAGATTATCCAAGCCGGGCGTCAGCTTGTTATCGAGCAGTTCAGGGACAAAGAACATAGCGCCCTCACATCTCCAAATGCTGTTCGTGAATACCTCGGCGCACGGCTTGAAGGCATGGAGCAAGAGGTGTTCATGGTGCTGTTCCTAGACAACCGTCACAGGATCATCACTGATGAAGTCCTGTTCTACGGAACCATTAACGCCGCATCAGTTTACCCTCGAGAGGTCGTCAAACGGGCGCTGGTCCACAACGCCGCTGCACTGATCGTGGCTCACAACCACCCGTCCGGAGATTCAAGCCCGAGTCGAGCCGATATTCAGATCACCCAACGGCTGAAAGATGCCCTGGCTTTGGTCGATGTCAGGCTACTCGATCACATCATCATCGGCTGCGGTAGCAGCCACTCGCTAGCAGAAAGCGGCGATTTATGAGCTCCTCCCCGAAACGTCACTCCACACAACCTACCACCACTCGAGGTAAACCCCATGGCTAAGGTCATTCAGGGCTGGCAGCTTATTGGCCAGCGAAATGGAAAACCGCTCTATCGCTACATTAAAGGTGACCACTGGTATTCAGGCCCAGCGCGTTCGCTGAAAAGCACAGTCCCCCCCCATAACACAGAGACATGAATACAACGCCCTACCAACGCTAACCATGGAACAGGCAATGAATCTAAAGCCTGGTGACGCCTGCCCCAAATGCAGAGGCAGCGGCATCTACCGCTGGCACGATTCAAGTCGACGCCGGGTCGGAAGTTCAACGTGCTACTGGTGCAATGACGCGCGCACTGGTGGCAACAGACGGGGGAAAGGCTGGATTGACCAGCGAGACCTGGTCTACATTTTCGGCGCAGCTGCCGAAGGACGCTTGAACCTGACGATCAGCGCCTAACGCTGCCAAAACACTTCATTAGCCCCTGACCGAATCAAGGCGTCTTGGGGGTAGTCTGTTTTAGCGTCTTCCGGCGGCGCGTCTGCCGCCGCAAAAACAGGCGTCAGCGGTGCGGCGCGGCGCGTCATGTCACATGGCTTATAACATGGGTGATCAGGCAGGGTAGAATGAGCATCAGCGGGACACGGGACCCTAAAGTCCCGTGTGAGCCACTGACATCCTTACTGGCTAGAGCAGGCCGAACAGCTTGCACAGTAGCTCAGTTGCACGCAGCTTCACACTGGCAGTGCTATCAGGGCTATGGATAATTCCCTTAAGCTCTACGAAGAGCTCATCCCTTACAGCCCATTGCTCCTGCCGAAAGCGCTCCTGCTGGCGCCGGATGCCTTCCTCAATCGCCGGATGCTGTAGATAACGGCAAGCCGTGACCTTGGCTCCAGGCCCATCAGAACCGCCTGCTCGCACATAGGCAGCCGCTGCACTGCGGGGATCAGCAGAGTATGTATCAATGAAACGCTCTTGAAGTGCGGTAAGTGCCATGTCAAAGCATAATATTAGATATTTTTAATATTATAGCCTATTTAATTCATCATGAATAAAACTTATGGCAACCACAACGAGAAAGGTACCAGAGCAGGTACCATATACCGCTTGCGCGCAGCAGGATTATGGCACAAACGAAATAACGCATTGAAATATTGGTAAAAAATGGCGCGCCTGGAGGGATTCGAACCCCCGACCAACAGGATCGGAACCTGCTACTCTATCCAGCTGAGCTACAGGCGCGTAATAGAAGTGTTTGCGGGCCATATAGTACGGATCAGAACCGTGTTTGCCAAGTGAATTCTAACGCCTCTGCAGCCCGCCGGGTGATCCTTGCGACTAAAAGGCAGGTATAAAGTGGCGCGGGAATGCTTCAACTCAATTTCCGTATGGGCTTTTTTGCCGGTATAATCCCGGGTCAGATTTTTGTGTGCGCAGTCATGTCTGCATCAGGTCCTGCCGCTACGGCATCTTCGACCATCAGCCAGGCATCGCTGCCCCGCCAACTTACCAAGTGATGAGGTCGTGACTGTGAATAAATTTGCTGCAAAAGCTGCATCTGCACTCTGCGCGTTTGGTCTGGGCATGGCCCTGACTGTATCGGTTCAGGCTGCTACTCCTGCTGAAGAACAAATCATCGAGCGCATCAAGCCTGTCGGTTCAGTTTGCGTTGAAGGCGACGAGAACTGTGGCGGTGCTGCAGCTGTTGCCGCCGCGGGCAGTTCTGCCGGTGGCCGTTCTGGTGAGGATGTATACAAGGCCAGCTGTGCAGCCTGTCACGGCACCGGTGTACTGGGTGCGCCCAAGTTTGGCACCAATGAGCTGCAGCTGCGCCTTGACGAGAAGGGCATGGAAACCCTGCTGACGCATGCTCTTAATGGCTTCAATGCCATGCCACCGCGCGGCACCTGCTCTAGCTGTTCCGACGAAGAGATTCAGGCCAGCATCGACTACATGCTGGAAAACTGATACCTCTCGAGTACTTGTTTTGCACAGGGGCTGCTTCGGCGGCCCTTGTTGTTTCTGGTCGGCACGGATAGCCGACCCAATCTGACTCAAGGATGACACTCATGTTCAAACCCGCCTCTGCCTTGTTGCTGCTTGGGCTTCCTTTCGCTCTGCAGGCAGCCCAGGCTTCTTCGCACACTCCCATGCTTGCCACCTCAATTGGTCCTGACGTAGTGCAACCTGAAAGCTTGCATGACTGGCTGGTCAGTGAAAAATATGATGGTGTGCGTGCCTACTGGGATGGTCGTCAGCTCTACAGCCGCAGTGGCTATCCGATCAACCCGCCCGCCACAATTACGCAGAACTGGCCCAACACGCCACTGGAAGGCGAGTTATGGATTGGCTATGGCCGTTACAGCGAGGTCGCGGCCCTGATCAATCGCCACCAGACAACCGCTGATGACTGGGAGAATGTGCGCTTCATGCTGTTTGATCTTCCGCACTGGCCCGGCAATTTCCGCCAGCGCTTAACCCGGCTTGAGGCCCTGATTTCGACAACTGAAGCCGACAACCTCGTGACAATTCGCCAGCACAGCGGGTTGGATCAGCCGGCTCTGGAACGATTGCTGGATGTGACAGTCAGCCGCGGTGGTGAAGGGCTGATGCTGCACCGGGCCAGTGCCTTGTATCAATTCAGCCGCAGCACTGATCTGCGCAAGCTGAAACGGCACCAGGATGCCGAAGCCGTTGTAGTGGCTCACCTGCCGGGCAAGGGCAAATACACAGGCATGCTGGGTGCCTTGCTGGTCGAGCTGGAGGATGGCCGTCGTTTTCGCCTCGGTACCGGCTTCAGTGATACCGAACGGGCCGAGCCGCCTCCCATTGGCAGTCAGGTCACCTTTCGTTATGACGGGTTGACCACGCATGGGCTGCCACGGTTTGCTCGTTTTCTGCGAATACGTCGATCGGAATGACATCGCTCAAGCTCAGGGTATGCCTGGATATGGTTTTCATTCACGGGGTAACGTAGGATCAGTGTCTGTAAGCCCGACCTCTGAATGCGATAGCCATGACTCTTTCCAACCTGACCACCTTCCCCTTACGGCTGGGCAGCACTCTGCTTTTGCTGTTGCTCAGTCTGCCGCTGACTGCACAAACACTGGTGCTGGCCCAGATCAGCGATCGGCCCAAGAAGGATTTTCGCCAGCTGCGACCGATGGTGCAGTTCATGGCAAAAGCACTTGAGGCAGAGGGCTTCAGCCGTGGTGAAGTGCGCCTGTTTCCCGACTATGAACAGTTGAGTGCCGCCATCAGAGCCGGCGAGGTTCACTGGGTGACTGAAACACCGCTGACCGCTGCCCGCCTGGTGCAGGCAGATCTGGCGACGCCACTGCTGCGTAAATGGAAACGGGGCCAGCGTTCCTACCAGAGCCTGATCTATGTGCGTGCTGACAGTGATATCAACACACTGCAACAACTGAAAGGCAAAACAATCGCATTGGAGCACCGGGACTCTTTCAGCAGCTACCTGCTGCCCCTGATGGCGTTACAGGCGGAAGGACTCAAGCCCGTCGAGCTGGACAAGCCCGGCCAGCCCACTCCTGCCGATCAGGTCGGTTACCTGTTCAGCCGCAATGAGAAGAACAACATTCTTTGGGTAGATAAGGGGGTCACGACAGCAGGCAGCGTGAACGATGGTGACTGGACAACAGCCGGCCGCCTGCCTGCCGGTTTGACCGAAAAGATGCGAATTATCCACCGCTCGGAACATTATCCACGCGCATATGAACTGGTAACGTCTGCGCTGGCCCCTGCTGCTGCCGAAGCATTGGCACAACAGCTGCTGACACTTGATGACGCGCACCGCTCACTACTGCAGCGCTATGAGCAGACCCGTCGCTTTGAACCTGCCAGCCAACAGGACCTGGATCTGCTGCAACAGCTCTCTACCGGAATAGCACCATGAAGCCACTGCGTTCACTGGCTGATCGACTGACGCTCAGTTTTGCACTCGTTGCCTGTGTGCTCGTTACGATTTTGATGCTGACCCTGCTGTCGGCATTCGGGCGTTTTAATCAGTTCACAACAGAAAGCGGCCAGCGTCATCTGTCCGAGGTGCTTAAAACTCAGCTGGAACAGGATGCTGCTCTTCTGACCGATACGCTCAGCGCTCAGCTGGATATCCCGTTGTATCATCTGGACCTGACCGAAATCGGCAAACAGCTGCGGCAGGTACAGGCCCAGCCGGGGCTTGATTACGTACTGCTGTTCGACCATGAGCTGAAACTGGTACACGACGGCTCCGAAGCAGTGGCCGATTACGGTCGTCCACTGGAAAGCATCGACCAGGTGCCGGGCGATGCTGAACAAGCCTGGGTGGACAGCACCCTGCACCTGTTCAAGCCGATACAGGTCTCCAACCAGACCATCGGCCAGCTGGCACTGGCGGTGGACTTTACCCGCGCGCTTGAGAATCTGACCGCTCACAGCAATGCAATCTCGTCAGAGGCTGCGCAGAAGCAGCGGCAGCTGGCTGGCCAGCTGGTGATGGGGTCTGTAATCCTGTTGCTGCTTGCGCTGCTGTTTACCTGGCTGTTCTGTCGCCGTCTGTTCCGCCCACTGCGTCAGTTGGCGGATAAAAGCCTGCGCTACGGCGAAGGTGATAAAAGCATCAGCTTCAGGCTGGAACAAACAGATGAACTGGGGCAGTTGGGCAATGCATTGGAGCAGATGCGGCGCAGCCTGGAACAAAGCCATCATCAAACTACCCAGCTGGCCTATCTGGACAACCTGACACAACTGCCCAACCGCCACTGGTTCCAGCAATCACTGGAACGGCTGCTGCAGTATTCGGAGCGCAACGGGCAACGGCTGGGTGTTGTCTTTATCGATCTGGATCACTTCAAGGAAGTGAACGATACCGCCGGTCACGACATGGGCGACCTGCTGCTGTTCGAAGCCGCAGCGCGGTTACGCAACTTGTTGCTGGAGCTGGATGTCTGCGATCCGGAAACCGGTGAAGTACTACTGGCACGCCTTGGTGGCGACGAATTCGTAACGCTTTATCCCGCACCCGAGCGCAGCGACCAGGTTGCCGAGCTGGCTGGCAAGGTCGCCGCGACCCTGGACCAGCCATTCCTGATCGATGGACGCTACTTCAACATCTCGAGCAGTATCGGCATTACTCTGTATCCCGATGACGGCGCCAGCAGCAGTGAAATTCTGAAAAATGCCGATATCGCCATGTACGCGGCCAAGCAGAGCGGACGCAACCAGTACGCCTTCTTCTCGCCACAGATGAACCAGGAACTGTACGAGCGGCTGGAAATACTGCAGGGCGTTCGCACGGCACTGGCAGAGTCCCAGTTTCATCTTGAGTACCAGCCGGTGATTGATCTGCGCAACGGCCGTATCCGGGCCGCTGAAGCCCTGCTGCGCTGGAATCACCCCGAACAGGGGCTGATTTCACCGGCACGTTTTATCCCGTTGATTGAAGACTCGGATCTGATGGAGCCGGTTACCCGTTGGGTCGCTCACCAAGCCATCCATGATCTGCTTGTGCTGCAGGCGCTTTACCCGGGCTTTGCCATCTCGATCAACATCTCCGGTGCCGCACTGCATCAGGCCAGTACCCGAACATTCCTGACTGAGCTGATCCAGGCGCGGGGCGTACCGCCGCACTGCCTGAGCATTGAGCTGACCGAAACCAGCATGATCCGTCATCTGGATGACTGCCGCGATACTCTCACGCAGTGGAAAGATGCCGGCATCAACATCTGGATCGATGATTTCGGTACCGGCTACTCCTCTTTGAGCTACCTGCATCAACTGCCGATTGATGGCCTCAAGATTGATCGCAGCTTTATACGTGAGCTGAGGCCCGAATCTGATCACTCGCTGGTGGAGTCGATCGTGACTCTGGCGCGCAGCATGAAGCTGAAGACCGTTGCCGAGGGGATCGAAACAGACTCCCAACTGGCGTGCATCACTGCATTGGGCAGCCACTATGGTCAGGGCTTTGGCCTCTATCGCCCCATGCGCTACTCATCTCTGAAACCACTGCTGGAACAACAATGCACCGAAACCTCCTCCTGAGCGGCCTGCTACTTGGCGGCCCGGCACTGGCCATGGACATTGAGCTGAAAACCGATCTGGAATACAGCCGCAGCCCCGAAACCCGTGATATCCAGTACAAGAAAAGCGGTGCCTTTGATGAACTGGACGTAAAGCGCAAAACCCGCTGGGAAAGCAAAACCCTGCTCACACTGGGATTTTGGCAAGGTGAGCGCTGGACGTGGCAGGGTCGAATGGGGATGAACTACCGCCGCACACAGGACATAAGCCTGGAGTTTCGTGAAGATGGTTCACTCAAAAACGACAAGAGCCGAACCGAGTGGCGTACCACTCCCGTTATCGGCGCCGGTTTTCGTTACGACATCGGCCGTGCCTTGGGTGGTTATCACTGGACGCTGGATGGCTATCACGACCGCTTTATCGATGTGGCCTATAAAGCCACCAGCGTCGCACCGGATGCCACACCGCGCAGTGGTCGCGGTACAGGGTATGAGTCGAAGTTACGTTTGAACGCTGAGTATATGACACCGGTCAGCAGCCTGTTTCTGCAGCCCCGGCTGGAGGTAAAGCATCAGTATTTCAGCCAGTGGCATGACAGTGCCCGTGAGCGTGACGAAGCAGCAGAACAGGAGCTGCAGTACGAAGCCAGCCTCTGGCTGAACTGGATCCCGCCGCTGGATGGCTGGGAACTGACTCTGGGCCCTACCTGGCAGCTGGAAGACAAGGCGGAACGAGATCGGGACAGCCAGCAATGGAGCTGGGAAGACGAAGAGCGCTGGCTGGGACAGATCCGACTGGAATACGAATCCCCCATGCCCGGTTTTGAATTCGAGTTCAAGATCGAGCGCCACCTGAACGGGCCTGATCGACGCGAAATGAAATATCAGGCCGAGCTCAGCTACGAGTTCTGAGCCCGGCTGCAGCCGGTTTACAGCCGCACTTCGATCCCGTGTTGGCGCATGTATTCCTTCGCCTGCGGGATGGTGTACTCGTTGAAGTGGAAGATCGAGGCCGCCAGCACCGCATCGGCCTTGCCCAGCGTGCAGCCTTCCACCAGATGGTCCAGGTTGCCCACACCACCCGACGCGATCACCGGCACATGCACGGCCTCGCTGATTGCACGGGTCACGCCCAGATCATAGCCGCTTTTGACGCCGTCCTGATCCATGGAGGTGAGCAGGATTTCGCCGGCCCCGTAGTCGACCATTTTCTTCGCCCATTCCACGGCATCAATACCGGTCGGCTTGCGACCGCCGTGGGTGAAGATCTCCCAACGGTCGGGTTCACCCGGCTGACTCACTTTTTTGGCATCAATCGCCACAACGATACATTGGCTGCCGAATCTTTCCGCGGCTTCGCGCACGAAGTCGGGATTGGTCACCGCCGCGCTGTTGATCGACACCTTGTCGGCACCGGCATTGAGCATGGTGCGGATATCCTCGCAGGTGCGAATGCCGCCGCCTACGGTCAGCGGAATGAACACCTGAGACGCCATCTTCTCCACGGTATGTACCATGGTGTCGCGGCCCTCATGGGTGGCGGTGATATCGAGAAAAGTGATCTCATCCGCGCCCTGCTCATCGTAACGTTTGGCCACTTCCACCGGGTCACCGGCATCACGAATATCGAGGAACTTGACCCCTTTTACCACGCGGCCATTTTCCACGTCGAGGCAGGGGATGATGCGTTTTGCCAGAGCCATCTTGTGTCCTCTTACTTGGCAGTCAGCTGATCGCTCAGCGTCTGAGCCTCAGCCACGTCCAGCGTGCCTTCATAGATGGCACGGCCGGTAATAGCGCCCAGAATACCCTGATCAGCCACTGCTGCCAGTGCCTTGATATCGTCGATGTTGGTCACACCACCGGAGGCGATCACCGGAATACCGGCTTCACGCGCCAGCTCCACGGTGGCGTCCACGTTCACGCCCTGCATCATGCCATCACGGCTGATATCGGTGTAGACAATGGCACTGACACCGTCGTTCTTGAAGCGCTTGGCCAGATCCACCGCCTTCACGTCGGTGACTTCAGCCCAGCCGTCGATCGCCACATAGCCGTCCTGTGCATCCAGACCAACGATGATGTGACCCGGGAAACGCTTGCACATCTCGGTGACGAACTCCGGCTCTTTTACCGCCTTGGTACCGATGATGACATACTGCACACCGGCATCCAGATAGGCCTGAATGATCTCGGCGGAACGAATTCCGCCACCGATCTGGATCGGCAGGTCCGGGTAGGCCTCTGCGATCTTCTTCACGATCTCGCCATTGACCGGCTCACCGGCGAAGGCGCCGTTCAGGTCAACCAGGTGCAGACGACGGCAGCCGGCTTCGACCCATTTGGCCGCCATTTCGACCGGGTTGTCGGAAAATACGGTGGAGTCGTCCATGCGCCCCTGACGCAAACGAACGCAGGCACCATCTTTAAGGTCAATCGCGGGAATAATCAGCATATCGGCTCAGATCCAGAATAATCAGTCAAAAGTTGTCAGGCGAATGTATGGCTCAGGGGCGGCCGTCCCAGTTGAGAAAGTTCTGCAGCAGCTGCAGCCCCACCTTCTGGCTTTTCTCGGGATGGAACTGCACCGCAAACACGTTGTCGCGAGCGATCGCCACATCAAAGTCGACGCCGTAGTTACAGGTAGCGGCAACCAGCTCGCGCTGTCTCGCCTTTACGTAGTAGCTGTGTACAAAGTAGAAACGGCTGCCATCTTCTATGCTGGCCCAGAGTGGATGGTCCTGAGTCTGGTAGACCTGGTTCCAGCCCATGTGCGGTACTTTCAGGCGCTCGCCATCGGCGTCCCTGAGGTCATTGCCGAAGAAGTTGACGCGGCCCTCGAACTCGCCGAGGCAGTCGACACCGTTGTTCTCTTCGGAAAACTCCATCAGCGCCTGATAGCCGACACAGATACCCAAAAACGGCTTGCCCGACGCGATCGCTTCACGCACCTCGGCATCCACACCCAGGCGACGGATCTCAGCCATACAGTCACGAATGGCGCCCACTCCGGGCAACAGAACACGATCGGCACTGCGTACCTGTTCCGGGTCGGCGGTCACCCGCACCTCAACGCCCGGCTGAACATGCTCCAGCGCCTTGGCCACAGAGTGCAGGTTGCCCATGCCATAGTCGATTACTGCGATACTGCTCATGACTTACAGGCACCCCTTAGTGGAGGGCATGATCCCTTCGCCGCGCGGGTCAAACTCCAGCGCCATGCGCAGGGCACGGCCAAACGCCTTGAAAACGGTTTCGGCCTGATGGTGAGTGTTCTTGCCACGCAGGTTGTCGATGTGCAGCGTTACCTGGGCATGGTTGACGAAGCCGTGGAAGAATTCACTGAACAGATCCACGTCGAACCCGCCCACACGGCCCCGGGTGAAGTCCACATGCATTTCAAGGCCGGGACGGCCGGAGAAGTCGATCACCACGCGCGACAGCGCTTCATCCAGGGGCACATAGGCATGGCCGTAACGACGGATGCCTTTCTTGTCGCCCACAGCCTGCTTGAATGCCTGGCCAAGGGTAATGCCGATATCTTCCACGGTGTGATGGTCGTCGATATGCAGGTCGCCGATTGCGCTGATTTCAAGGTCAATCAGGCCATGCCGGGCGATCTGATCCAGCATGTGATCCAGAAAAGGCACACCGGTATCCACATCCAGCTGCCCGGTGCCATCAAGGTTGATTGCAACACTGATCTGGGTCTCCAGCGTGTTGCGGGTTACCTGGGCTTTGCGCTCGGCCATCTTTCTCTCCGCCATGGGTTTTACCAAAACGATCATTATACATTCAACCGTCGCTTAACGGCAGGTTCATTGGCAACTGACAGAATCTGCCGCACAGTTCCGCTATACTCAGACACATTCTAAACCCCAGGGAAAACACAGGGCCAATTTATGAAAGCGATCAAGTTGATAGCCGCAATCATCCTGTTGATCATCGTGCTGCTGGCAGCCGCCGCGGTTGCGATAGTCACACTGGTCGATCCCAACGATTACAAACCCCAGATTCGTGATGCAGCGTTGAAGCAGGCCGGCATCGAACTGGATATTGCCGGTGATATTGGCTGGTCCTTCTATTATCCCTGGCTGGCACTTGAGCTGAACAATGTTGGCGTGGGCTATCCTGAAAAACCGTCACTGGGCCAGCTTGCCCGGGCTGAAATTTCAGTCAGTATTCCGGCACTGCTGGGTGGCCAGCTGCAGATGAATCGTATTCTGGTTGATGGCCTGCAGCTGGAGCTGGTACAGACCGCTGAAGGCAACAACTGGACAGGTGCAGTGGCTACAGAGAGCAGTGCCACCTCGCCATCACAGGAGGCGACCGAGTCTTCGGCAACCGCTGACCCCGGCAAGACCCTTGAGATCGATATCGAGGCGATTGAGCTGAGCAACGCTGCACTGACCTTTACCGATCAGACCAATGACAGCCGCATCGAGCTGAGTGACCTTAACCTGACCACTGGCCGCGTCAGTCTGGACCAGGCATTTCCGCTTGAGCTGAGCTTTGCCCTGCGCCAGTTTGCCGCCGACCAGCTGCAACTGAGTACTCAGGCCAAACTGGATGCTGACATTACGCTGGACCTGGCCCAGAACCGCTACCGTCTGGACAACCTTAACTCCACCCTGAAGCTGATCGAGGGTGCGGCTGTTCCCGCTGCACTCGAGTTTGCGCTTGCTGCCAGCATCGATGCCCATATCAACGAGCAGCAGGTGGACATCACCGGCCTCAGCCTCAAGGCGGACCCGCTGACCCTTAACGGTGACATCAAACTGCGCAACTTCAGCCAGCCCGAACTCAGCGGCTCTTTGCAGAGCAACAGCTTCAACCCGAAGCAGCTGCTGACTCAACTCGGTCAGAGTGCACCGGAAACGGCGGACAGCAACGCCCTGACCAGCGCCTCCTTCAAGGCAACCCTTGGCGGTCAGGCCGGTACAGTACAGCTCAAACCGCTGACTCTGCAGCTGGATGATACCCGCCTGGACGGTGAAGCCAGCTTTGTACTCGATTCTCAGGTGATCGCACTCAAGCTCAAGGGCAACACTCTTGATGCAGATCGCTATCTGCCACCGTCAACCGGCTCAGCCGCCAAAGGGTCGGACGGTACCAGCACCGGTGCTGGTACCGGCAGCAGCTCAACGGCTCGCAGCGCTGGCTGGCCCAAAGACGAGATCATTCCGCTGGAGCCGCTGCGCGCATTAAACCTCAGTGCTGACCTGGATCTGGACAGCCTCAAGGTCAACGACATCAACCTGAGCAAGCTAGGCTTGAGCCTGAGCGCTGACAGTGGCCTGATTCGTCTGACCCGCTTCAGCTCCGGCGTATTTGAAGGCCAGGTCAATGCGACCGCTCGCATCGATGCTCGCAAGGCACCGCTGCAACTGAGTGTCAGTAAACAAATCAGCGGGGTGCAGATCGGCTCGGTGCTGCAGACTCTGGCCAATACCGATGTGATGGCCGGCAAGTTCAATGCCAAGGCCGATCTGAGCATGAGCGGCCAGTCGATCCACGCCTGGGTCAACTCGCTCAACGGCACAGCCAACATGGGTATGGCCGAAGGTCTGATCAAGGGTATCGATGCTGCCCAGTCCATGTGTCAGGGCATCAACAACGTCTCGGCACTCTGGATCAATGCCGAGCAGGTCGACAAAACCACCCCCTTTGCCGATCTGGGTGCCAGCTTCAACATCCGCAACGGTGTGGTCAGCAATCAGGATCTCAAGGCACAGCTGGATGCGATGGCGCTGGCAGGGCGCGGCAGTATCAACCTGCCACAGCAAACACTGGACTATCGAGTTGGCCTGACCATTGAAGACAACCTGTTCAACCAGAGCTGCTCCGTCAATGATCGTCTCGAAGGCGTTGAAGTACCGGTCAACTGCAAAGGCGGTTTCTACGATGAGCCTGCCAAGCTGTGCCGTCTGGATACCAGCTTCATCTCTGACATCATCAAGGCTGAAGCGCGCCGTAAGGTGGAAGAAAAAGTTGGCACTCAGGTGGAAGACAAGCTGAAGGAAAAACTGGGCGAAGAAGGCTCCAATGTACTCAAGGGACTGTTTGGCCGATGACACCTGATCAGTTCCACACGGCCGTGCTGGAGTGGTTTGACCGGCACGGCCGTCATGACCTGCCCTGGCAGGCCGAGAAAACTGCCTACTTCACCTGGATCTCCGAGATCATGCTGCAGCAGACCCAGGTGAAGACAGTGATCCCCTATTTCCAGCGCTTTGTGGAGCGCTTCCCGACCGTGCATGATCTGGCGGATGCCGAGCAGGACGAAGTGCTTCACCTCTGGACGGGGCTTGGCTACTACGCACGTGCACGCAATTTGCACAAGACCGCCCGCATCGTCAGCCGCGAGCAGGGTGGAGCATTCCCGCGCAGCGTCGAAGAGATGGAACAACTGCCCGGCATAGGCCGCTCAACGGCGGGTGCCATTGTTTCGATCTCGACCGGACAGCGAGCCGCCATACTCGATGGCAACGTCAAGCGGGTACTGGCACGTTTTTACGCAGTGGAAGGCTGGCCCGGCACGCCCTCGGTGATGAAAGAGCTGTGGGAGTATGCCGAGCACAATACCCCTTATGAACGAGTGGGTGACTACACTCAGGCAATGATGGACCTGGGCGCAACGCTTTGCACCCGCAGCAAGCCAAGCTGCCTGCTGTGTCCGCTGCAGCAGGGCTGTGAGGCCCGGGCACTGAATCTGACCGACCGCCTGCCATCACCGCGACCGAAGAAAGTGCTGCCGGTAAAACAGACGCTGATGCTGTTGATCCGCAATGAAGAGGGCGAGATCCTGCTGCAGCAGCGGCCGCCCAGCGGCATCTGGGGTGGTCTCTGGAGCCTGCCTGAGGTGGCCGACCTGCGCGATGTGCAGGCTGCGTTGGGACTTGAGCTTGATACAGCCGCAACCGAAGTGTTCGAGCCGATGCGCCATACCTTCAGCCACTACCATCTGGACATCACCCCAGCCCGAGTTGCGCTGAAAGACCCCACAAACTCTGTCATGGAAGGCGCGCCAGCACTCTGGTATAACGTGGACCAACCTGCAAATATCGGACTGGCCGCCCCGGTCAAGCGCCTGCTTGAACGCTACGCCAGCTGAAATCGGAGACAGCACATGACACGCACGGTTTTCTGCCGCAAGTACAAACAGGAACTGGAAGGTCTGGAGCGCGCGCCCTACCCGGGTGAGCTGGGACAGCAGATCTACGACAACGTATCGAAAAAGGCCTGGCAGGAGTGGACCGATCATCAGACCATGCTGATCAACGAGAAGCACTTGAGCCTTATGGACCCGGAAAGCCGCAAGTATCTGCAGCAGGAGATGGAAAAGTTCCTCTCCGGCGAAGACTACGACAAGGCTGATGGCTACGTGCCGCCGGAAAAATAATTCCACCTGCGGGGCTTGACCACCTTCGGGCTTTCCGGTTTAATACGCCCCCGTTGCCCAGATAGCTCAGTCGGTAGAGCAGGGGATTGAAAATCCCCGTGTCGGCGGTTCGATTCCGTCTCTGGGCACCAAGATTCAACAAAAAAGCCTCGCGAAAGCGGGGCTTTTTTGTATCTGCCTGCTACACCTTCAGCGCCTGCCCGTCACCGGAGACCGCAGCTGTTGCACGGACGTACTGCGCCCGCAATAGGTCTGCTGCACCAACTCCTTGGGTACATTCACCATCAGTTCAGACGCGGGCATACCGATCAGGGCGCCCTGCGAAAAGCTGATTCCGAGCCGCAGCACTTCCATCTGAATTTCGGGCGAGTGTACAAACTCCGCCACGGTCTCGATCTTCATGCTGCGGGCAAGGCCAACGATCCCGCGGGTAACCCGACGCGCATTGGTATCACTGTCCAGATTGCGGATCAGGCTGGCATCGATCTTGATCAGGTCCACCTGCAGCTGCAGCAGATGCTCGAAGTTGGAATAGCCGGTACCGAAGTCATCGATGGCAATGCGACAGCCGCGCTGCTTGGCCTGATCGACAAACTCTTTCACCTGATCGTAATTGTCGATACTGTCCGACTCCAGAATCTCGAATATCACCCGCGGACCCACACCCGTTTCGTCCAGCTTTTCAAGAATGAAGCCAGTCAACTCGATATCCTGCAGGTCACCGTAAGCCAGGTTGATCGAGAATTGCAGCGGCGAGTCCTGAAAACGGGCAAAACAGCGCTCCACCATGATACGGGTGATATGACGGTCAAGCCGCAGCTTTCCGGCCACCCCCAGAAAGTGGCCGGGGCTGGCCGGGTTGCCCTCGGCATCCAGCATGCGCACCAGACACTCATACTTGTCGATGCGACCGGTGGTGTTGTTCAGTATCGGCTGATACCAGGCCACCAGCCGCTCGCTGTCCAGCGCCTCGCGCAACTTGCCGGCCCAGATCTGGTTGTGCTCAAACTGCTGCTCCAGCGGCTGCGAGCCGTCATAGACACGATAGTGCAGCCCCTGCTGCCGTGCCTCTCGCAGTGCTTCTTTTGCGTGAATGAACAGACTGTGTTGACGCGGTGCGTCGTACCAGGGCACGGCGGCACTCAGGGTTGCACTGAGGTTGATCTGATGGTTCTGCCAAAATACCGGAGCCTGACGCAGACAGCGCAGCAACGCTTCCAGTTCAGCTTCAATCAGCTCCGGCTTGCGCCTCGGTGCCTGAATCGCAAATTCGTCACCGCTGAGGCGGTAGAGCCGGGTTCCGTGCCACTCCATACTGCTGATATAGCCCTCAAGCCGCAGTGCAACTTCCTTGAGAATGTAGTCACCACAGGCATCTCCAAACAGGCCATTGATCTCCCGAAACCGGTCCAGATTGATCAGTATCAGTGTCACGCCACTCTCGTGCTGCAGCTCCTGCAACAGGCGGGCGCGGTTGGGCAGCCCGGTCAATTCGTCGGTGTAGGAGGCTTTCAGCTCACACAAAGGGGCGGTGACCTTGAACAGAATGGGAGTCGACAGCAGCAGAATCGCCAGACCACCCAGCAGCAGGATACGGTTACTGTTTTCCTGCAGAGGCAACAGCACCGCGTTTACTTCATCTCTTGGAACCGCCGCAGTCAGGCGCAGGCCGGCACGCGTGGTGGCGTAATACAGTTCAAGCGGCTCTCCCGCTATCCGATAGGAGTCATGCTGCATGGAGGCCCGCACCGTTTCGAACATCAGGTGCTGCTCGATCTGGTCCAGTATCGCACCCGACCGGGCCTCGTCCTGCGGCTGTGCCTGACGCCGATCCTGCCCCGAGCTGAGCCAGATTCGCGCACCCGAGCTGAAATCGGCCCTGTTGAGCAGGGCCAGCAGACTTTGCGGCTGCCAGTCAGTGCTCAAAACGCCGATGACACGAGAGCCCTCCAACAGTGGACGAATCAGGCTTATGACAGGCTCGCCGCTGAGTGGGTGAGTGTAAATCGGTGTCCACCAGAAACGGTTCGGGCTCACACTCTCTGTCAGCAGGGACTCCCAGAACTCCTGCCGCACGTCCAGCCCCGCCTGCGCTGAAACGGCCTGGACACCATCCGCTGCACGATAGACCTGAGCACCGCTGAGTGCGCGATGGTCGCCCACTCCATACCATAATCCGACCCCTTCCAGCTCAGGACGCTCCAGCAGGCGCTGCATAAGCTCGGCTTCCTGGCGGTGGCTGGAGCTGTTTTTCAGGCTTTGTCCAAGCCTCGCCAATTCCTGTGCAGCTTGTTCTATCTGCTGCAGGCGGCTGTTGACCCGGTCAAGACTGTTGGTAAAGGCCGTTTCGATCTGGCGCTGATGCAGCTCGGCCAGGGTACGCTGAGAATATTCCAGATTAAGGCGGGACATCACCCAAAGCCCGGCAATGAACAGCCCGATCAGCAACAACAGTCCCCAGATAATCGACTGCTTGAGCGGGGCTGTTGCGCGTGGCCGTCTGGCAAGAAGGCGGGCTTTGGCCCGGTTACTGCTGCCGAAAGTCATCTCGGGTCTCCCATCCCTGTGGCCAGCAGACGAACTGCCGCTGTCCCTGTGGCAAAATGCTGGTCACCATTGTGCAACATGCCAGCGTCATTGGCACCTTGCATGGATCAATGAACCCGTGGAAATATGTGTTCAAAGGGCAACGCAATGACACTGCAAGCCACTATTCTTTACCTTACAGACAACCGATGCGGATGATGCCATGAGCTGCCAATGCGAACAGAATGCCGCTTTTGATGGTGCAACCTCGGCCTATCGACGAGCACTCTGGTGGGTCGTTCTGATCAATGCCGGCATGTTTTTGATTGAAGTCAGTGGGGGCTGGCTGTCCGGTTCCAAGGCACTGCAGGCTGACGCGCTCGATTTCCTTGGCGATACCTTTACCTACCTGATCAGCCTGCTGGTAATCGGCAAGGCCCTGAGCCTGCGCAGCAAGGCCGCCCTGTTCAAGGGGCTGACGTTGGGCCTGATGGGGCTCTGGGTGCTGGGGTCGACCCTCTATCGCGCCTTCTTCATGCTGACACCGGAACCGGTATTGATGGGCAGCATTGCCATACTGGCCTTCTGCGCCAATCTGCTCTCAGTCGTGATTCTGATGAAGTACCGTGACGGCGATGCCAACGTTCGCTCGGTCTGGCTGTGCAGCCGCAATGATGCCATCGGCAACCTGTTCGTGCTGGCAGCCGCGCTCGGCGTCTGGGGCACCGCCAGTGGCTGGCCCGACCTGCTGGTCGCACTAATCATGGCGAGCCTGTTCCTGCACTCGTCATTCCTGATTATTCGTCAAGCCCTGCGTGAACTGCGAACAGGTTATACACATGACTGAAATGCATGGCCGAGCCTGTGCACAGAAGATCACTGCAGCGCTGTCTTCTGAAGGGCCTGTGGACCAACCATCTTGATTGTTATCCCCAGTATCGCTGCACAGAGCTGTGAACAACCTCGGTAAGGTTTTATGACAACCTGCCACAGCCGCCGCCATATAAGGGTTGTGAAAAACTGGTTGTTTACTGTCCAGTTTGCCGAACAACCTGTGCCATACACATTTTACCCACAGGCCGACCGATTTCAGGGCTCATGAGGATTAAGTGGACGCCTTCAGGAAAAGCTGTGTACAACTGTATTTTTGTGGATAAGCATGCTCTGGATCTATATCAATACTCTGTTACCAGACACCAACAAAAGGGTTCAATCCACCTGGTTTAACTGCTAAATTCCCCAACAAATTTGCCGGCGCAAAGTGTCCGGCCACAGGATTTCGGTTTCAGGGAACAAGGAGTACACAAATGGGAAACCACCCTCACCGGCTCAAGGGGCTGGCGCTGGCATGCGCCTTGCTCACGCTTGGCGGTTGTCAAACGCTCTCCAGCAAACAAAGCCTCGACAGTTACAACCAGCAGTTTGCCAACGGTCAGTACCGCGAAGCGGCTGACTTTGCACTCAAATCCGGCGGCATCAATGAACAGGGCGAAAGCAAGAACCTGCTCTGGTCTTTGCAGGCCGGTACCGCTCTCAGTGCCAGTGGCGAGTTTGAGTTCAGCACACGGGTGTTCGACCACGCCGAAAATCTGATGAAAGATGAGGACACCGAAAGCCTCGGTCGCAAGGGGCTGGAAAAGGTTGCCGCCAACCTGGTCAACAACAACCTCAACCGTTACAGCCCAACTGTCTATGACGGTGTCATGGTCAACACCTACAAGGCACTGAATAACATCTTTCTGCAGGACATGCAGAATGCACGCATCGAGTTCAACCGCGCTGCCGACCGACAGCGACGCGCCGAAGAAACCTTCAAATCCCGCATAGCCGAGCAGAAGGAGAAAATGGCAGAGGCCGAAGAGCAGGCAAATACCAACGATGGCCAACCTGCACCGGTAGACTTCGATAAAAGCCGCAAGGCGTCTGAAAACACCATCTACGAAAACTTCCCCGAGTTGAAGGAGTGGCAGGCATACCCCGATTTCGTCAATCCCTACACTGACTATCTGCACGGGCTCTATTTCATGCTGGCCAGCGCTGACCGCGAAGATTACGGCAAGGCACGCCAGTCACTCCGCCGCGTGGCGGGTATGAGCTCTGCCAACTCAGCCGTCAAGACCGACCTGATGGTGATCGACAACCTGCGCCGAGGCAAATGGAGCAAGGGGCGACTGAATCCTGCGGTGTGGGTCATCTTCGAGAACGGTGAAGGACCGATGATCGATGAAACCCTGATCCCTCTGCCGCTGTTCCTGCTCAACGATCAGGTTGAGTACTCTCAGATCGCCCTGCCCAGGCTACAGACACGCAGTCAGGCGTATCCCTATCTTGAAGTCTATGCCGGTGGCAAATCTCAGGGCAAAACCGAGCATCTGGCCAGCATGGATCGCGTCATCCAGACCGAATTCAAACGTGAATTCCCGCTCAAGGTGACCGAGGCGATCGCCAGTACGCTGACCAAAGCCTTCATTCAGTACCAGGCACGCAAGGAAGGCGGGCTGGCCGGCAGCCTGCTGGCCGGAGTCTATCAGGCCGCAACAACCCGAGCCGACACGCGCAGCTGGACCAGTCTTCCCAAGGAAGTTCAGGTTGTCCGCCTGCGCAAACCAGCTGACGGCAAGCTGCAGCTGAAGGCACCGGGACTTGCAGCCCCCGTCGAAGTTGAACTGCCGGATAGTCAGTTTACGCTGATCTACGTAAGAGCCACGACGCCGGGCAGCACGCCCACCTACCAGATCGCAGGATTTGATGCCTGACAAGGCAAGGATGCACCGATGAAAAAAACACTGACCGGCCTGCTGCTTACAGCAGGCCTGCTGGCTGGCTGCCAGACCCAGCCCCAGCAACCCGTTGACTGGCCCCAACTGACCATTGGCCCCAAGGCACGCAGCTACCTTCAGATTGAAGCCGTTCCGGAAGGCATCGCCTCCGGTAACCTGCTGCGCGCCGGAGTACGGCTGTATAACCGAAGCCAATCCGAGCAAACCCTGCGCTACCGATTCAGCTGGACCGATGCCAACGGCTTCGAGCTGCCCGGCATGGCCTCGCGCTGGGAGCAACGTGTTTTGCGCCCGGGTGAACCTGTTGCCCTTGATCGAGTAGCACCCGGCCCGGCCGCAACCTCTTATCGCATCTACCTGTTTGATATCAATACTGGCACCGCCACTCATACACAAGGAATTGAACAATGAGCCATCCGAAACGCAATGCGCTGATCAAGGCACTGGGCCTGACGCTGGTACTGGGCGTCGCCGCCGGCTGTACACCGCAGACGCAGCTGCTGCCATCCGGCAGTGCCAACGAACCGATCACCATGGGACTCAGTGGCAGTGACTTTGAACAGGCCGCCTCTGACGCCGTCCAGTCCATGCTCAGTTCCGGCTCGGTTGATCGCAATGATGGCAAAAAGCACATCATGGTGGTATCCACCGTTCTCAACGACACCATGCAGCGCATCGATACCGATCAGCTGGTGAAGAAGATCCGTGTTGACCTGCTGCGCAGCGGCAAGGTGCTGACCACCACCGCCATCGGCCTCAACGGTGCCGAAGACAAGATGACCCAGGCCTATTCCGAGCTGAGCCAGTCACGCAAGATCGACCGCAGCACTCTGGTGCAGCAGCGACTGACCGCCCCCAACATGAGTCTCTCCGGCAAGATCATCCAGCGCAATAACCGCGTTGATCGTAACAAGCAGCTGGTCGAATATTACTTCCAGCTGACCCTGACCGATCTGGCCAACGGCCTGGCGGTATGGGAAGGCGAAACCCCGATCCGCAAGCTTGGCAGCGCAAAGGGCACTTCCTGGTAACCTACGTAAGGGAATACGAAGATGAAAAAGCTATTCATACAGACCGGGCTGGCACTGGCCATCACAACCGCCATGACACCGATGGTGCTCGCACAGGAAACACCGGCCACCATCACAGCTGAAACCCCTACTACTCTGAGTGATCAGGATGCCGACGCTGTTGCGGTTCAAATCGCCAACAGTGCCGCGCCTGAAGTGCTGGACCCGGGCCTGAAGCTTGAGCAGCTGATCGAGGACTTCGAATACTCCGATGCCGGTCAGGCGTTTCGCAGCCGCCCCGGCATGTTCTACACCACCGCCACTGCCTGGGTGATGGGAACACCGGAAAGCCGTGACTGGGGCAACGCCCGTGTGATGGCTTACAAGGAAGCTCTGCTGAAGGCTCAGGCCAAATACATTGAGTCACTGGGTGTCAGCATCATGGCCGAGAGCATGACCAAGCTCTACAAGGACCCGACCCAGATGCCGCAGTTCTCGCCGGAAGAGCTGCGTGCACCCAACAAGCTGCTGGAAATGCTCGACAAGGCCGTCGCCGTCACCGGCGGCAAGCTGGACAACGAGCTGCGCGAGCTGGGTATTGATCCTGAAGAATTCAGTGCCGCTCCCCGTGAGAAAAGGGCCGTTCTGTTTGAGCGTTCAGTCAGTGAACGGACTGTCACACGTGCGCGCCAGAGCCTGACCGGCGTGATTCCAGTGAAGAGCTGGGAAGCCTATGATGAAAACGGCAATCATGCCGTTGCGGTCGCCATTGTTGCCTCCGAGCGCTTCCGTCAGTTTGTATATGACGTTACCCACAGCAAGGGGGATCTGGCGCCGGACCCATCCAAGGCGCTTTCGATGCCGCTGATCGACATGCTGCGCAAGGATCGTGGCGCGCTGGTGAACGACTTCGGCATCCGTCGCATGTATGACGAGCACGGCTATCCGGTGCTGGTTTCCTTTGGCCAATCCAGTAACCCTTACCGTGGCTCGGAAGCTCAACGCCGTGCAGATGAGCGGGAACTGTCCTATGCCGCCGCGCGCTCCGATGCATACGCCAACTTTGCCTACCTGTTCAACTCCACCGGCTCATCAGAGCAAAGCACCGGGCGCAGCATGAAGCGCCAAACACTGGGGCTGGTGCGGGCGGAGGGCCGTGACGTGACCGAGTCCGAGCAGGAGACCATGGAGTTCGTACAGACCATGGACCAGGAAATCAGCGCCCGCGGCAGCGTTTCCAATCTGCCGGGAACCCGAGAGCTGTTCCGCTGGACTGCCAGCCACCCGATGCACGGTCATGAAATCAACGGCGTCGTGTATCTCTGGCACCCGCTGGCAGAGCAGAATGCGCGCCAGCTGCGTGATTTCAAACCCACACGCAACAACCAGTCAGGTCAGGCCAAGGCCGATGAGCGTCCCACCAACCAGGCCGGTACCAGCCAGAGCCGCAACCTGATGTCGGCTGACGACTTCTGAAGGAGGGGGCCATGCGTAATCTGATCAGAGCACTGATCACCTGTACCCTGTTGGGGTTCGCTACACTGGCGAGTGCGGCAGAGCAGGTGGTCGACGCTACCGGCTACGGCGCCAGCCGCAATCTGGCCATCGCCGATGCATTGGTACAGGGGCTGCGACAGGCGACCGGTGTCAGTATCGAAAGCCGCGAGGTGATGCAGTCACTGGCCGGGCGCGTCAGCACCAGTGATGCCAACGGTGATCAGTCCACCACCTCGTTTGAGGTTGCCCGTCGTGGCGACCTCAGCCTGCAGACCAAAGGGCTGGTTTCTCGTTACGACATTATGGACCTGCAGCAGGAGCCGGACGGCAGTTTCCGTGCCGATGTCAGCGTCCACATTCTGAAGTACGAGAAGCCCGGCCTGCCGGCCGACAGTCGCCGCACCCTGGCGGTGATGCCGTTCCACAGTGACAAGCGCAGCTTCTCACTGCTGGGCGACAACACACCGGTTGCACGCGTGGAGGCCGAACTGCGTAACCGGATTCTGGACCAGTTTACCCAGTCTCGCCGCATGAACGTGCTGGACCGCGAGTTCGGCGCCGAATTCCAGGAAGAGAAGGCGCTCTGGCTCAGTGACGATGCAGCGCTGGCCGAAAAAGCCAAGACCGGTAACGTGCTGGGTGCCGACTACATCGTGGTGGGCAATATCCGCAACGTGCAGAGTACCCGCCACAGCAAGACACTGCAGCTGACGGGTGAGACGATTGTCAGTTACAGCGGCAGCGCCCAGCTGGATTACAAGATCATTCTGGCAGCCACACGCCAGGTGAAGTGGTCCGATTCGATCAACCTGAAGTTCAGCGATGCGGATATCCGCGCCATGCTGAACAAGTATGGTTCTTCTCAGGCGGGCATCACGGCCCAGCTGGCTGACGAGCTGACCCAGAAAGCGCTGGAGAACATCTATCCGATGCGCATTGTTGCCGTTCAGGGCAAAACGGTCGTACTCAACCAGGGGGGCAAAACGCTGAAGAAAGGGGACAGGCTGGATGTCTATTTCCTGGGCGAAGAGATGTTTGACCCCTACACCCGGGAGTCTCTGGGCCAGCTGGAGGAAAAAATTGCAGTGGTTGAAGTCGTGCGTGTAAACCCCAAGACCACCTACACCAAGGTGATCGACGGTGATGCCGAACTGATTGAGCCGGAGTTCATCGTCCGGCGCTGATCAAACTCTCAAGCAAAAAATGAACTGACAAGGTGGCCGAGTCCACCTTTTTTATGCGAGGAACATACGCCATGGCGCCGACCCGGAGATACGCAGCAGCACGCTGAAAAACAGTCAATACTGGCATCGAGATGCCATAAATGACATACAGCCACCTGTATTGCCCTGATCAGCCAACACCCGATATGTCGCTAACATGCTGAAAGTCATGCACTATCATGGATGATGTTCGGGTTGGCACCGGGTTTGCAGTACCCATGACAGATACAGGGTGAACAATACACTCTGTGCTGAACCGATCTGAATGAGGTATCTGCCATGAGTTATGCACATGAAGAGGAAGGCGTAGAAGTAATCGGAGTGGTGCCGTCAATCGCCATGGTACTGGCGGGGTTGGTCGTGGCTATTTTGCCGGCGCTGGTGCAGTTGTATCTGCTGGTCACTGGCTGAACAGATATTGCGACGAGTCAAGTAGAGAGCCCTGATGACATCTGATGTTGTCGGGGTTTCTGCTTATCTGTGGTTTCATCCCTGATGATCAGGAACCTGATCGGGATGGTGCAGATGGGGAGACTCGAACTCCCACGCCCGTGAAGGCACTAGCACCTGAAGCTAGCGTGTCTACCAATTCCACCACATCTGCATTGGGTGTGACGTTTTAATGTGCGTTACCACTCAAATTATCGCTTTCGAAGTGCCTGACATCCTGAGATGAAAGGTGGTGCAGATGGGGAGACTCGAACTCCCACGCCCGTGAAGGCACTAGCACCTGAAGCTAGCGTGTCTACCAATTCCACCACATCTGCTTCGAAAGTGGGGCGCATTATATAGCGCCCCATTGGGCTTGTGAAGCCCGTCTGCGATTTTTAATCCGCTTTTTTTGCCAGGCAACTGCGAAAGCTGTCACTCATGCTCTGCAGATAATCCAGATAACCATCCGCGCTGACGTCAATCGAACGCGCCAGCGGGTCAAGCTCACCTTTGGAAACCGGCAAGCCGCTGATAATTGCGTCCACCACCGCGCTGGTAAACTGGGGTTCGCTGAATACACAGACCGCGCTGGCCGCTTCAAGCTGCTGCCTGATCTGGGCCAGGTGGCGTGCGCCGGGCTTGCGGGCAGGATCAACCGTGAAGTAACCCAGCTGTTTCAGTCCATAGTGTTCAACAAAGCCTGAATACGCATCGTGGAATACAAAGAACCCCGCATCACGATAGGGAGCCAGCTCTTCGGCAATGGCGCGCTCCTTTTGCTGCAGTGCACTGGCAAAGGCTTCATAGTTCTGCTGCAATTGTACCGAGTGCTGAGGCAGTGCCTGTTGCAGTGCCGGCAGTAACTGCTGTGCAATCTCCAGTCCATTCATCGGATCCAGCCAGATGTGTGGATCATTGCCGGCACCATGATCGTGGTGCTCCTCGGCATGCTCATCTGCCGCATGGCTTTCGTGTTCCTGTTCGTGCTCATCATGATGGCCGTCATGGCCGTGATCATGATCGGAGGGCTCAGCCTCCTGATGCAGGTGCGCCTCAAGATCGGGACGCAGTGTTACAATCTCTGCATCGGTGCGCGCCAGTGGTCGCACCATGAACTGCTCCAGTCCGGGGCCAACCCAGATCACGACTTTCGCATCCGTCAGTTTACGCATGTCTGAGGGCTTGAGGGCGTAATGGTGGGGTGAACCCTCTGCCGGCAGCAACACCTCCGGGCTGGTTACACCTTCGGTCAGAGCGGCGGTGATCAACTGCAGTGGCTTGATACTGGTGACAACCTCGGATGCTTGAGCCACGGGCGCCAGTGCCAGGGCAGAAAGCAGAGTCAGTGTCCGCAGGGGGCGGGCAGAATTGTGCAGCATGGTGTAAAGTCTCTTCAGGATGCTTTATAGGTTATAATATAACACATTGAATCGGATGTACCCACGTCATGACGACTGACTCGCTCGCCTTCGCGGCCGATCACAATCACCAGCACTGCATCGATCAGGCACTTACACTCGCTCGGCAGATTTGCCGCGAGCGTCGCCAGCGTCTGACTCCGATCCGTGAACTGGTATTGAAGCTGATCTGGCAGAGCCACCAGCCACTGGGGGCGTACGAGCTGCTGCCGGCACTGGCCGAGGCAGGCTTCAACTCGGCCCCGCCCACGGTATATCGGGCGCTGGAGTTTCTGCAGCAGCAGGGGCTGGTCCATCGGATTGCATCACTGAACGCCTTTGTTGGCTGCCCTCACCCGGAACATCCACATCAGGGCAGCTTCCTCATCTGTCGGCGCTGCCGCTCGACCTCCGAGCTGGACTCAGCCTCGATTCATGCTGCACTTGAACAAAGTGCAGCTGCGCTTGGGTTCCAGGTCGAGCAGGAAACCGTCGAAGTCACCGGTCTTTGTCCCAATTGCCAGCGGCAGGAGCATTCACATGGCTGAACACGGACCAGACCTGGTCAAGCTTGATCAGGTCAGCGTACAGTTCAATCGCCAACCGGCACTGCAGAATATCAGCCTGCATCTGCATGATAACTGCATCACAACACTGATCGGCCCCAACGGGGCGGGCAAGACCACGCTGGTACGAGTCATCCTGGGCCTGATCAAACCTTCAAGTGGCAATGTTTGGCAAAAACCACAGCTCAAGATCGGCTATATGCCACAGAAACTGCATATCGACCGTACCTTGCCTCTGTCGGTCGAGCGTTTCCTCAATATCCCGAGACCGGTTGATCAGGCTCTGATGCTCAAGGCGCTGGAAGATGTCGGCGCAGCCTATCTGCTTAAACATTCCATTCACAATCTTTCCGGAGGCGAGACCCAGCGAGTACTGCTGGCACGCGCGCTGCTGCGTGACCCCGAGTTGCTGGTGTTGGATGAGCCGGTACAGGGGGTGGATCTGAATGGTCAGCTGGAACTGTACAAACTGATTGCCGATATTCGCAAACAACGCAAGTGCGGTGTACTGATGATCTCCCATGATCTGCATCTGGTAATGGCATCCACTGACCATGTGGTCTGCCTCAATCATCATATCTGTTGCTCCGGCAACCCCGAGTACGTCAGCAACGACCCGTCATTTTTGGAGCTGTTTGGTCCGGCACAGGCCAGTGCGCTGGCACTCTACAACCATCACCATGGCCACAGGCATGATGCCCACGGTGATATCATCGTCGACCACCCACAACCTGATAAATGTAGCGAGCATAACTGTGGCTGATTTTCTTATCCTGGCGCTGGCTGGCGGCATCGGCATTGCGGCACTGGCGGGCCCGCTGGGTGCCTTTGTGGTATGGCGTCGCATGGCCTATTTTGGCGATACACTGGCGCACTCGGCCCTGATGGGTATCGCGCTGGGATTCCTGTTTGATATCAACCTGAATCTGGCAGTGGTCGCCTGCTGTGTGCTGCTGGCGGTACTGCTGGTATCACTGCAGCGCCAGCATCTGGTGGCCACCGATACCCTGCTGGGCATCATGGCCCACAGTGCCCTGTCACTGGGTCTGGTCGCGGTTGCCCTGCTGGATAACGTGCGCATCGATCTGATGGAGTATCTGTTCGGTGACCTGCTGGCGATCGCACCGGCTGATCTCGGCTGGATTTACGGCGGTGGTGCTGTCGTATTGCTGCTGCTGTGGCGGTTGTGGAATCCGCTTTTGGCGATCACGATCAATGAAGAACTGGCACAGGTGGAGGGCGTTCCGGTGGCACGGGTGCGCTTGGGCCTGATGCTGCTGATTGCAGTGGTGATCGCGGTTGCCATGAAACTGGTGGGCATCCTGTTGATCACTTCACTGTTGATCATTCCGGCGGCAGCGGCTCGGCGCCTGGCCAATACTCCTGAACAGATGGCGCTGTTCGCATCACTGCTGGGCATGTTGGCGGTGGTCGGAGGAATCAGTGCTTCCTGGTTCTGGGATACGCCCGCCGGGCCATCGGTGGTGGTCACGGCGCTGGTCGAGTTTCTGATTCTGTATTCACTGCCGATGCGCTCGCTGCAGGGCAGATGAGCATCGCGCAACGCTGGCCGGACCGCGCCACCCACCAGCGGGTCTGGTCACTGGCCTGGCCCATGATGCTGTCCAATATCACGGTGCCGCTGCTGGGACTGGTGGATACCGCCGTGATCGGCCATTTGCCCGAACCCCACCATCTGGGTGCAGTGGCACTTGGCGGCATCATCTTCTCCATCCTTTACTGGGCATTCGGATTTTTGCGCATGGGCACCACCGGCATGGTGGCGCAGGCCCATGGCCGCGAGGATGGCGACCGGCTGCGCACGCTGCTGGGCCAGTCGCTGGTACTGGGCGCATGCCTCGGGCTGCTGATCCTGCTGCTGCGCACACCGCTGACCACACTGGCGCTGCAGCTGATGGGGCCCGAACCGGATGTATTGACCGAAGCCACCCGCTATACCGAAATTCGGGCCTTTGGCGCACCTGCGGTGCTGTGCAACTTCGCTCTGCTGGGCTGGTTTGTGGGCATGCAGAATACCCGCATCGCCCTGATTCTGCTGACCAGCACCAACCTGCTCAATATGCTGCTGGACCTGCTGTTCGTGTTCGGGCTGGGCATGAAAGCGGACGGGGTTGCCCTCGCCACGGTGCTGGCCGAGTATTTCAGCCTGCTGCTGGGGTTATGGTTCTGTCGCCGTCTGCTGCTTAAAACCGCGGGGCAGTGGCTCTGGCCTCAGCTACGACGTCTGCGCGACTACAAGGCCCTGATTCAGGTAAACCGCTATCTGTTTGTGCGCACGGTCACCCTGCTGCTGACCTTTGCCTTCTTTACTGCCCAGGGCGCCCAGCAGGGTACGGCGGTACTCTCCGCCAATGCCGTACTGCTGAACTTTCTGCTGCTGATCTCCAATGCCCTGGACGGCTTCGCCCATGCCACAGAAGCGCTGATCGGGCGTGCCGTAGGCAGGCATGACCGAAGTGAATTCAGACAAATACTCAGCTGTACCGCCTTCTGGTCGCTGGTCAGTGCGATTATGCTGACGCTGGTATTCTGGCTCGGCGGCAACACGATCATTTACTTGCTGACCGACATCACTGAGGTACGCGAAATCGCCACCCGCTACCTGCCCTGGGTGATCATACTGCCGCTGATCGGTTGCTGGAGCTTTCTGCTGGATGGTCTTTTTATCGGTACCACTCAGGTCAAGGCGATGCAGAACACCATGCTGTTCTCGGTGTTTTGCGTATTTGCCCCCATCTGGTGGATAGCCCAGCCCATGGGCAATCACGGCCTCTGGCTGGCCTTCATCTCCCTGTTTGCGGCCCGTGGCATCAGTGGTGGCTGGGTGTTTCTGCACATGCATCAACGTAACGTTTGGTTCAGCTGAGCTGGAAAAATCGCTGCTCGGCAACCAGACTTATCCCGAACACAGGCAGGGGAGAACAGAATGCGTATTACACTGACCACCACACTGTTGGCACTGAGCCTGCCGCTGGCTGCCGCGCCACTGGAGCAACTCAAACTACCTGAAGGCTACCGGATCGAGATCGCCGCCGAGGTGCCCAACGCCCGGCAGCTGGCACTAAGCCCCGATGGCACGCTGTTTGTCAGCACACGGCGCGATGGACGGGTGTTTGCATTACAGGATCTTGACGGTGATCAGCGTTACGAAACCCGCCATACTCTGCTTGAACGCCGGCGTCTGCCCAACGGCATCAGCTTTGTAGATGGCGATCTGTATGTGGCCGAACTGACTCAGCTGATCCGGCTTGTCGATGTGGAGTCACGACTGGATCAGCCGCCCAAGCCCGAGGTGCTGCTGGACGACCTGCCCGACATTACGCATCACGGCTGGAAATACCTGAAGCAGGGGCCGGACGCTGCCTTCTATTTCACGCTGGGCGCCCCCTGCAATGTCTGCTTGGAGTCCGACCCGCGCTTTGCCAGCATCATGCGCTTTGACCCTGCTACGGGTGAGGCCGCACCCTGGGCACGGGGTGTACGCAACACGGTAGGGTTTGACTGGCACCCCGAGGATGGCAGCCTCTGGTTTACCGACAACGGACGCGACCATATGGGCGACAACCTGCCCGATGACGAGCTGAACCGAGCCGACCGCGCCGGGCTGCACTTTGGCTTCCCCTTTGTACATGCCGATGGCGTCGCTGACCCCGATTTCAGCAAGGGTGCCGATGCCATCAAAGCAGAGCCTCCGGTGGCGCTGCTTGGCCCCCATGTGGCAGCACTGGGCATGAGCTTCTACCACAACAAGGACGGGGCGTTCGACAACGCGTTCCCCGACACCCCCAATACCACCGCCTTTATTGCCCTGCACGGTTCCTGGAATCGCTCCAGCAAGATCGGCTATGAGGTGATTCGGGTGGATACCGAGGGGGAAGAGGTGACGCAGATTCAGACGTTTGTCAGTGGCTGGCTGCAGGGTGAGCAGGACTGGGGGCGTCCGGTGGATGTGCTGGTACGGCCACAGGGCGATCTGCTGATCTCCGATGACAAGGCCGGGCTGGTGTATCGGGTCTGGTATCAGGCTGACTGAGATCAGCTGACCAATTCAATCCTTAATCCGCAAGGTGCGCGCCAGCTCACGGCAGACCTGATGGCGAGGGCAGTGAAGTAAGTGATCATTCACAATACCCACTGCCTGCATGTAGGCATAGGCGATGGTAGGGCCGAAAAAACGGATGCCTTCACGCTTGAGATCTTTCGCCAGCTGCACCGACAGGGCGGTCTGAGCCGGAATCTGCTCCAGCTGCTCAAAACCGGACTGGATCGGCTGACCATCAACATAACGCCACAGAAAGCGGGCAAAGCTGCCGTGGTGCGCCTGCAGTCGCAGAAACACCCTGGCATTGCTGATCGAGGCTTCGATTTTGGCCCGGTTACGGATAATGCCAGCGTCAGCCAGCATCGCCGCCATTTCGGTCTCACCGAAACGGGCAACCCGTTCGGGATCAAAGCCACAATAGTGACGCCGGTAACCTTCACGCTTCTCCAGCACCGTGCGCCAGCTCAGACCTGCCTGAGCCGACTCCAGCACCAGAAATTCGAACAGCACCCGATCGTCCGTCTGCGGCACACCCCATTCATGGTCATGATAGGCATGTTCCAGCGGGCTCTGCATCGCCCAGCCACAGGACTGGTGCGATGCAGTATCGGGCCTGTCAGTGATCACGGCGCAGGCCGCCCGCATCAAGGATGCGGATCGGCTGAGGAGAGTCATCCGCCTTGGAGGCCGGTGCCCGATCCGAGCGTTCCCCGCTGACACGGGTTTCGATCTGTTCCGGATCCGGGCGACCGTCCAGTCGCAGGGAGTCCGAGAAGCCGCACTTCACACACTCGCGGTACTCACGCTCTTCATCACGGTACATTCTGACCGTATCCATCTCGCCACAGCGCGGACAGACCGCGCCAGCAATAAACCGCTTGCCTACACTCATTTTTCAACCTCTCAGCGAATACCGGAGTGGCGCAGCAGGGCATCCACACTGGGTTCCCGACCACGGAAGGCCACAAACAGATCCATCGGATCAACCGAACCACCCTGTTCCAGAATTTCCTGACGGAAGGCCACACCGGCTTCCGCACTGAAGATGCCTTCCTCCTCGAAACGGGAGAAGGCATCGGCCGACAGCACCTCGGCCCACTTGTAACTGTAGTAGCCTGCGGCATAGCCACCGGCAAATATGTGACTGAAACTGTGCTGGAAGCGGTTTTCCGCCGGCGGACGGATCACCGATACCTGATCCCGTACCCGGTTCAACAGCGCCTGAATATCGGTCTTGCCCGGCTGGTACTCATGGTGCAGGCGGAAATCAAACAGCGAGAACTCCAGCTGGCGCAGCATCATCATCGCAGACTGGAAGTGCTTGGCGGCCAGCATCTTGTCCAGCAGTGACTGCGGCAGCGGTTCTCCGGTTTCATGATGACCGGAGATCAGCGCCAGCGCTTCCGGCTCCCAGCACCAGTTTTCCATGAACTGACTCGGCAGCTCGACCGCATCCCAGGCGACACCGTTGATGCCGCTGATATCCGCCTCTTCCATCTGCGTCAGCATATGGTGCAGGCCATGGCCGAACTCATGGAACAGGGTCGTCACTTCATCATGGGTCAGCAGCGCCGGCTGGCCCGGCAGGGGCGGGGTGAAGTTGCATACCAGATAGGCCACCGGCAGCTGCAGCCGACTGTCACTCAGGCGGCGACGTACGCGGCAGTCATCCATCCAGGCACCGCCGCGCTTGCTGCTGCGGGCAAAGGGGTCCAGATAGCAGTAGGCAAAGGGTTCGCCGTTGCGTTTGAGTGCAAACAGGCGCACATCCTCATGCCAGCTGTCGAAACTCGACTGTTCTTCCACCTCAAGCTCAAACAGGCGACCGGCAATGGTGAACATGCCATCCAGCACTTTCGGTAGCGGGAAATAGGGACGCAGCTCCTGCTGGGAGATGTCATAGCGCGCCTGCTTCAGCTTCTCGCCATAGTAGGTCACATCCCAGGCCATCAGCTCCTCAATGCCATCACGCTCTTTGGCAAAGGCTTGCAGTTCGGCCAGTTCCCGCTCGGCAATCGGACGGGTTTCCGTCGCCAGATCTTCGAGGAAGCTCACCACCTGCTGTGGCGACTGCGCCATTTTGGTCGCCAGCGAGTAATCGGCATAGGTATCAAAGCCCAACAGTTGTGCCAGCTCGTGACGCAGATCCAGAATCTCCTGCATCACCGCCGAATTGTCCCATTCACCGGCCTTTGGCCCCTGGTCGGATGCGCGGGTGCTGTAGGCACGGTACAGCTCTTCGCGCAGACGGCGGCTGTCCGCAAAGGCCATCACGGCGTAGTAGGCGGGGAAGTCCAGCGTGATCACCCAACCCTCAAGCTCTTTCGCCTTCGCAGCCTCTTTGGCGGCGGCAACGGCGTGATCCGGCAGCCCGGCCAGCTCCGCTTCATCATCGACCTGCTTCCACCAGCCTTGGGTAGCGTCGAGCACGTTCTCGGAGAACCGGGTGGTCAGCTCGGACAGACGCTGCTGCAGCTCTGCATAACGCTTCTGCCGGGCTTCCGGCAGGGCGATGCCGGACAGGCGGAAGTCCCGCAAAGCGTTGTCGATCACCTTTCTGCGTGACTGGCTCAGCTGCGGATAGGCCTCACTCTGCGCCAGCGACTCGAATGCCTTGAACAGGCCCTGATGCTGGCCCAGCTCGGTCCAGTATTCGGACAGTTTCGGCAGGCAACCATTATAGGCTTCACGCCAGGCATCGGAATTCATCACGCCGTTCAGGTGCGATACCGGTGACCAGGCCTGTGCCAACTCATCGTTGAGTTGCTCCAGCTCAGCCACCAGCGACCAGTCATTGCGCTCCGGGTCGGCAGTCAACGCCGCGATGCGTTCGCGATTGCGCGTCAGTAGTTCATCGACAGCGGGCACGGCATGCTCGGGCTGGATACGGCTGAACGGGGGCAGCAGGTGGGTCTCAAGCAGCGGGTTGGACATCGGTGTCTCCATCGGTTGCGGCCTTTCAGCGGTTGTACGTCTGCAGGCGTTCAAAAGTGCACTTTGCTATACAATGGGGGCCACAGAGCCTTATTTCAATCGATTCAGGAGCGGTTATGAATATACGCCCTTATCAGGGGATGACACCAAAACTGGGCGAGCGGGTGTTTGTCGATCCCAGCGCGGTTGTACTGGGTGACGTGGAGATCGGTGACGACAGCTCGGTCTGGCCGCTGGTGGTGATTCGCGGTGACATGCACCGCATCCGTATCGGTCGCTGCAGCAGCATTCAGGATGGTTCGGTACTGCATATCACACACGCAGGCCCGTACAACCCTGACGGCTTCCCGCTGATTATCGGTGATCATGTCACCGTCGGTCATCAGGCGATGCTGCACGGCTGCACCATCGGCAACCGTGTTCTGGTGGGTATGGGCGCGATGATCATGGATGGTGCCGTGGTGGAAGATGAAGTAATCGTGGGTGCCGGCAGTCTGGTGCCACCGGGAAAGACGTTGAAAAGCGGCTACCTCTACGTGGGCCGTCCGGCCAAGCCCCAGCGCGAGTTGACGGAACAGGAGCGCGCGTTCTTCACCTATACCGCCGAGAACTACTCACGCCTGAAAGACAAGCACCGCGCGGAGGACTGGGCCTGACACTTGTCAGGCCTTGGCCTTGGCTATCTCCCGCAGCCGCTTGACCACCTGCGCATTGATGCTGCGCTGGGTGAAGTGGCCGTCTTCCTTACGCACACCGGCGGTGCGACCCATCAGGATCTCCAGGCACTCATCCACGCTGGCCACGGCGTAGATGTGGAACATGCCATCTTCCACCGCCTTGACCACCTCGGCCTTGAGCATCAGGTGACGCACATTGGCCTTGGGAATGACACAGCCCTGCCACCCGGTGAGCCCACGGGTTTTGCAGAGGTGGAAGAAGCCCTCGATCTTCTCGTTCACCCCACCAATCGCCTGTACCTCGCCATACTGGTTGATGGAGCCGGTAACCGCATATTGCTGGCGAATCGGGATATGAGTCAGGGCAGAGATCAGGGTGCAGATCTCTGCCAGTGAGGCGCTGTCGCCGTCCACATAACCGTAGGACTGCTCCATCGCCAGGCTTGCCGAAACCGCCAGCGGAAAATCACTGGCGTAGGTGTGTCCCAGAAAACCCGAAAGTATCAGAACACCTTTGGAATGGATCGGCTGGCCCAGTGTTACCTCACGTTCAATATCGATAATACCCTTGCTTCCGGGATGCACCGTGGCGGTAATGCGCGCCGGGCTGCCGAAAGAGACGTCGCCCACCTGCAGCACCGTCAGGCCGTTCGACTTGCCGATCGCCTCGCCCTCGGTATCGATCAGCACCGTTTCATTGAGAATACTTTCCAGAATTTTCTCTGACAGCCTGCCGGTGCGGCGCTCCTTGGCCTCCAGCGCCAGCTCAACATGTTCGGCATTGATCAAGGCATCATTCTGTTCGCGACGGCGAAAATCCGACTCGCAGAGCAGGTCAACCAACTCCCCCACATGGGCCGACAACAACTCCTGATCTCCCGCCAAACGAGAGCTGTGTTCAACAAGGCGTGCCACTGCGCGCCGAGTCAGGGGCGCAAGGCTTTCTTCCTGCGCCAGCGTTTTCATCAGCCGCGCATACTGACGGATGGAGTGGGGGGTGCGGTGCACATCCTCGTCAAAGTCCACCACCACGCGGAACATCTTCTCGAAGTCGTGATCCAGTTCCTGCAGCAAATAGTAGGTTTCACGTTCACCTACCAGTACCACCTTCACCTTGAGTGACGCTGGCTGCGGACTCAGCGTGATCGCGCTGATGCCGGTATATTCGCTGATCGGGTTTTCGATGCGGATCTCATGAGACTTGAGGGCACGCTTAAGCGCACTGTAAACGAATGGCTGTTCCAACAGCTTCTCCGCCTCCAGCACCAGATAGCCGCCATTGGCACGATGCAATGCCCCCGAGCGGATAAGGGTATAGTTGGTGACCATAGAGCCCATTTCGCTGACGTATTCCACTCGACCAAACAGGTTTTCGTAGCTGGGATGCGCCTCAAACACTACTGGTGCACCCTTGGTTTTGTGGTTATCGACCAGCAGGTTCAGGCCATAGTTCTGTTCCAGATACTCCCGACGCATGGCATCGGTCTTGGCTTCAAGCGGGCTGTCATCGCCCACCAGATCACCCGAGTTACGGATCAGATCACGCTCTATGTGGTTAAGGTAATCCACAATGCTGTTGATATTGGCGTACTTGTCTCGCAGCGGCTGAACAAGCGGCTGCACGGCCTGTCGTGCAGTTTCTCGGTCCAGCACTTTCATCTGTTCGGCCGCGGTACGGCGCCAGACCGGCAGACCGGTCAGGCTGTCATTCAGCATCTCTTCCAGTTCTGAGATATGAGCCTGGATCGCATCCCGCTCTTCTTCAGGCAACTGCGAGAACACCGCTTCATCCATCGCCTGCCCATTGCTGACCGGAGTAAAGCCTACCGTTGCGCCATCCCGATAGACAGCAATGCTGTATTCGCGCCCCTTGCGTTCCACCTGATTGAGGGCGTCGTCGTAATGGCGATTGAACTCGCGCTCAATCTGGCTTTTCATACGCTGGTAAGCGGGGTTTTCAAATGCAGCCGGCAGCTCGGTCAGCACAGTATCCAGCAGCTGACGAATGTCGCGTTTGAGCTGGGAAGCCCGTCCGGCGGGCAGTTCAAGCACGACAGGGTAGCGGTTGTCATTCAGGTTGTTGATGTAACACCAGTCGCTGGGCTTGCTCTGCTTTTTGGCCGAGCTTTTCAGGCTGTCCATGGCAAAGGAGAAACGTCCCGTATGCGGATTGCCCATTACGAACAGGTTATACCCCGGCCGCTGCATGCCGATGCCAAAGGCCATGGCTTCGATGGCACGGTCCTGTCCGAAAAAGCCGGTGAAGGGCTCCAGTGACTCAGTGGTTTTGAAAGGAAGGAGTTCGGGATCGCAGTTGCGATAGAGCGCCTCGGGCGCCAGGGGCAGATGCTTGTCCATGCGCGCACTCCGCAGACAGAGAATGTTTCTCTGTTATACCGCCTCACAATTGATTGATGCAAGGCGGTTGCGGGAAAAGGCTTTGAAATTCAGTGGGCTGCCAGAGACTCGCGCAGCGCCTGAATGACAGGAGTCGTATCGGGACGCACACCGCGCCAGATCAGGAAGGCTTCAGCGGCCTGCTCGACCAACATCCCCAGACCGTCCATGACCCGGCCCGCGCCCTGTGCCTGTGCCCAACGGCAGAACGGAGTGGGTTCGGCGCCATACATCATGTCATAGCAGGCTGTGTGAGCACTTACTGTCGCCCTGGGAACCGGTGGCAGCTCTCCCTGCAGGCTCGCAGAGGTGCCGTTGATGATCAAGTCAAAGGCGGTTGCCGGAATCGCATCAAAACCACAGGCTGTCACTCCGGCAGCCGGATCGAACAGCTGCGCCAGCACCTCGGCTCTGGCAGGGGTTCGGTTGGCGATCAGGATAGAGCTCACACCCGCGGCCAGCAGCGGCTGCAATACGCCACGAACGGCGCCACCGGCACCGAGAATCAGCACCCGAGCACCCTCCAGGTCGACTTCATTATTGTCGGCCAGATCACGCACCAGACCGATGCCATCGGTGTTGTCACCGGCAAGGCGGCCATCTTCGAGGCGATGCAGAGTATTGACCGCGCCCGCCAGCTCGGCGCGCTCACTGCGCCACTGTGCCAGTGCCCAGGCCCGCTCCTTGAACGGCACCGTAATATTCAGCCCCTTGCCATCCCCCTGCAGAAAATTCGTGACAGCCGCTTCAAACGCATCCTCATTAATATGCTCGGCGCTGTAGCTCAGATCCTGTGCCGTTTGATGCGCGAAACGAGCATGAATCTGAGGTGATTTGCTGTGGGCTATCGGATTGCCAAACACGGCGTAGCGGTCGGTCATGTTATACATCCAGCCAGTTGCGCGGTTTCAGGTAACGTTCATAGAGCACGGCTTCCTCGGTGTCCGGCTCAGGCTGCCAGTTGTAGTCCCAGCGCACCTCCGGCGGCAACGACATCAGGATAGACTCGGTGCGCCCCCCAGACTGTAACCCGAAGAGAGTTCCACGGTCATATACGAGGTTGAACTCCACATAGCGGCCACGTCGGTGCAACTGAAAATCACGCTGCCGCTCGCCATATGGCATATCCTTGCGTTTTTCGATGATCGGCACGATCGCCGGTACATAGGCATCGCCGATGGCTCGCATCAAGCCAAAACTGCCGTCAAAGCCCAGCTCATTAAGGTCATCAAAAAACAGACCGCCGATACCACGTGGCTCCTGACGGTGCTTAAGGTAAAAATAGTCATCACACCACTGCTTGAAACGCGGATAGATATCGTCACCGAAAGGAGCACAGGCGTCGTGCGCGACCTGATGCCAGTGTCGACAGTCATCGTCGTTGCCGTAATAGGGAGTCAGATCGAAGCCACCGCCAAACCACCAGACCGGCGCTTCTCCTTCCTTCTCGGCAATAAAAAAGCGCACGTTGGCATGGGAAGTGGGTACATAGGGGTTGTGAGGATGGATGACCAGTGACACACCCATCGCCTCGAAGCTGCGACCGGCCAACTCTGGACGGTGAGCCGTTGCTGAGCCCGGCAACGCCTTGCCATAAACGTGAGAAAAATTGACCCCGCCTTTTTCAATCACGCCGCCCTGACTGATTACTCGACTGCGACCACCGCCGCCTTCGGCACGTTCCCAGCTGTCCTCAACGAATCGCGCCTTGCCATCAGCCTGCTCCAAAGCAGCACAGATACGCTCCTGCAGATCGAGCAGATAACGTTTTACTTCTTGGGTATCAGGGACGGACATATATAATCTCCATTCTCAAGAAAGTAAGTATTTACTTTCGCTATAGAGCTTTAAATTTAGAGCACTCATCGTAGTCAAAAGACTTAGCAGGCAAAAAAAAGGGCGCGCACCTTATAAAACAACAACCGCAGGCGTAGTCAACACTTACTTCGCCTGCAGGCCTTTATGAAACAGCCTGGATGAATAGCTCAACTTGCCAGCTGAGCCAGCGCCCATTCGGCAACCACGCTGTCTTCTTCATCCAGCTGAGCACCCAGCGCCTGCAGGCTTTCAGCAAGAGTAGGCACATCAGGCCGACAGATGTTCACGTGACCTACCTTACGCCCCGGACGGATCTCTTTGCCGTACCAGTGTACATGCGCACCCTGTACGCTCAGCCATTCGCGCTTCCAGTTGCGACCCAGCAGGTTGTACATAACCGAGACACCGCTGACTTCGGGGGTGATCAGCGGCAATCCTGCCAGCGCGCGCAGGTGCAGCTCAAACTGGCTGATGCTGGCACCTTCCTGAGTCCAGTGACCGGAGTTGTGCACTCTGGGTGCCAACTCGTTGACCAGCAACTTGCCGTCCACCACAAAGCACTCCATCGCCATAACACCGATGTAGCCTTCGTCATCCATGATGCGCCCCAGCCAGGCTTCGGCATCACGCTGTTGTTCGGCGGGTATGGGCAGGCCGGCAATGCTGGCACGCAAAATGCCGTCCTGGTGCCAGTTGCAGGTAAGGGGGTAGAACACTTTTTCACCTGCGGCATTGCGGGCACCGACCAGTGAAACCTCATGGCTGAACGGAATCATCGCCTCGGCAATGCACTCACCTGCCCACTCGGCTTCGGGTTGATCGCCTTTCTGCCAGCGCCACTGACCACGGCCGTCATAGCCACCACGGCGGCGTTTGACGATAACGCGTTCGCCAACCGACTCCAGCTGTGCCTGCAGATCATCGCCTTCGAGGGACAGCCAGGGGGAGGTCGGTACCTGCAGACGATCGAGCAGCGACTTCTGCCGCTGACGGTCGACCACCATGTGCAGAGCAACCTTATTACGAAAGTTGGGGTGCTGTTTAAGCTGCAAACCGCTGACGCTGTCAGACCAGTGTTCAATCTCAACCGTAATCACATCATCCGCACGCAGTTCCAGCTGCACGTCAGCGTTGGGATCAACCGGCATCACTTCCAGTTGCATGGGTGCACCGGCCTGCTGCAACATCTGGCCCAACTGGCCATTACCGGCTACGACGATTCGTGGCAGCATCACTCAACCTCGCGGATCGGGATTATCAAGTACGGTTTGCGTCTGAGCCTGACGCCAGTCTGCCAGGCGCTGTCCAAGCGCGGAATCTCGAGTCGCCAGAATCTGGGCAGCCAGAAGACCGGCATTGAAGGCACCGGCGCCACCGATGGCCAGAGTACCGACCGGAACGCCACGCGGCATCTGCACAATCGACAGCAGGCTGTCCTGACCACTGAGCGCCTTGCTCTGAACCGGAACACCCAGCACCGGCACGAGCGTCTTGGCAGCAATCATCCCGGGCAGGTGTGCAGCGCCACCCGCACCGGCAATGATCACCTCAATACCATTGGCAGCCGCGTTTTCGGCAAAGTGGAACATTTTGTCAGGGGTGCGATGGGCTGACACCACTTCTGTGTGATACTCGACACCCAGGGTGTCGAGAATTGTTGCCGCCTCTTCCATGGTGGGCCAGTCTGAACGTGATCCCATCACGATCGCCACTTTTGCGCTCATCGGTTATCTACTCCCGTCATCACTCTGACAGCACCGGCCGCCTGGCGGCTCCGGTACAATCCGGTCGGGTTTTCCGGCCGGACCGGAAAACGGAAAGGCGGAATTATAGCAAGCACTGAGGCAAAATTCCCCACTGGATCAGCGGATACGACACACCCGCGAGGCGGTCAGTTCTATCAGACCTTCCAGTTGCAGCTGCATCAGCAGCGCCTGCAGGCGAGGCAGGGGCAAATCAGACTGGCCGGCCAGCGTATCCAGCCAGATCGGTTCCCAAGGAATTTTTTGCAACAGCTGCTGCAACTCAGGTGCCAATGGCGCGCTTTGCGAAGAAGCCTGATGACGAGTCGGCTCTTGTACCAACAGCCCCAGAATACTGCCCACCTGTTCAACCACGTGGTCAATCGTTTCAACCAGCGTGGCTCCCTCCCGAATCAGCGCGTGGCAGCCACGGCTCAGCGGGTTGTGGATAGAGCCCGGGATGGCAAACACTTCGCGCCCCTGTTCCAGGGCTTGTCGCGCGGTGATCAGGGAACCGCTGCGCAACGCAGCCTCCACCACCAGCGTACCGATTGACAGGCCACTGATAATTCGATTTCGACGTGGGAAGTGCCCCGGCAGCGGTGCTGTTCCTGGCGGGTATTCCGATACCAGCACACCGCCGCTGGCCAGAATCTGCTCTGACAGCCGTTGATGGCGCCGCGGATAGATGCGATCGACCCCGGTCCCGAGTACGGCAACGGTGGCACTATCAACATCCAAACATGCCTGATGTGCCGCCGCATCAATCCCCAGTGCAAGGCCGCTACAGGCGATGACACCGGACTGCGCAAGTGCGGAGGCAAAATCATATGCCAGTTGTACGCCACTTCGACTGGCATGCCGACTGCCGACAATGCCCAACTGCGGCACATTCAGTGCTGCCACTTCCCCCTTGATCCACAGTACCAGCGGTGGGTCTGGAATAGCCGCCAACAACTCGGGGTAATCGGCGTGGCTGAACCCCAACACCTTAATGCCCAGTGTATCAGCCTGCTGCAAGAGCTGATCCGCCTCAGTGAATCGGGCGCCTTGATATTGGAACTGGTGTATCGCCTCGAGCGTATCGCGGCGTAACCGAATGGTGGAGGGCAGGGCGATTTCGGCTCTGAGCAGCCGTGTGATGCAGACACCTTCCTGGCGGAGTCGCGCCAGCGTTGCCGGGCCAATACCCGGCAGTTGGCTGGCAGCGATCCACTCCCTTGGATCGCTCATAACTACTGTTCCTTAACGTCCCGGGGCGCGCAACTCGTCGCCGACAGAGATCACATTGGTCGCCTTGAGTACCAGACCGTAGCTGACACGCTCGAACGCCTTGAACACCATCAGCTCACCGGCACGCTCCGCCGGCAGCGCAACAACCTCTTCCGTCACCGGATCCTTAACCAGCTCGCCTTTTTTGTAAACCGCGAATACATGGCCAGGCTCAACACCATCCGCTGCACCGAAGCTCAGTGCCACGGCGTCAAATTGACCAACCTTAGCGACACCACCCAGTACATCAATGATAACAGCGTCGGTCAGATCAGGGCCCGGCTGAGGGTGGAAGATTGACTGAATTCGCTCTTCTCCACTGGGCAGCAGGCGATCCAGTTTACGCACCTCTTCACGGCTGTTACGAAGATCCAGTGTCAGGATGTCCTCATCTCGAGATGTAATCTGCGCATCTGCCACCTTGTACAGCTCGAAACCCAAGAACTCACCGGTTACAGGATGATGGTATTCACGCGCCGGACGATAAAGGCTCTGGATCTGGATATTTTCATCTACAGGTATGCCACGGGCGTACACGCGATCACCAGCCCCGGCGATAATGCTCTCGTTGCGACCACCGATAACATAGGGAGCTGTTTCAACCACATCCTGCTCTGTCACAATATTGTCGTTCAGGAAGCTTGCGATATCGCGCAGCGGAATTGCCGGAATCGGCTGATCCAGAGGCTGGACCCTAACCTGCGGGCTCAGTTTGCGAACACCGCGCCTGACGCCCAGTCGCGGCTGGCCATCAACCCATGTCAGGTAAACCACATCGCCAGGATAGATCAGATGAGGGTTGTCAATCTGCGGGTTAACATCCCACACCTCGGGCCAGCGCCAGGGGCTCTGCAGAAACCGGCCTGAAATATGCCAAAGGGTGTCTCCCTTGACTACAACGTATTCTGTCGGGTGCCCATCCTGGAGCTGTATCCGGTCGGCACGTTCCGCTGCGGTCGCGACACCCGCCCATAACAGGCAGGCCCCAACCAAGCCATAAAGCAATCCTCTCATTCTTCCGCTCCCTTGTAGTTTCTGGCCCGGGCAACCCACCACACAAGCGTGCTTGAAGGCCGCAAAGCAATGCATCAGGCAAGTTATTCAGTATAATGATGGCAGATCAAACTTTTTGCCACTAAACAGCCGGATTTTAACCTCCGACAAAGCAGATTACCTATGGCCAAGCTCAATATTCTTGAATTTCCTGATCCGCGTCTACGCACTATCGCGGAATCCGTCGAACAAGTGGATGATACGATCCGTCAACTGGTCGATGATATGTTTGAAACCATGTATGACGCCCCGGGTATCGGTCTTGCCGCCACTCAGGTAAATGTACACAAGCGTGTCGTCACCATCGATATCTCTGAAGATGGCAGTGAGCCTCTGGTGCTGATCAACCCGGAGTTCACCGTATTGCAGGATGAATTGGAGCAGATGCAGGAAGGCTGCCTCTCTGTACCCGGCTTCTACGAGGATGTTGAGCGTCCCAATCGCATCCTGCTTAAAGCGCTGGACCGTGACGGCAACCCTTATGAGCTGGAGGCGGAAGGGCTGCTGGCCGTGTGTATCCAGCACGAGCTGGATCATCTCAACGGCAAGTTGTTCGTAGATTACCTGACTGCGCTCAAACGCAATCGCATTCGCGGCAAGCTGGAGAAAAAGCACCGGCTTGAAGCCCATCAGGCCTGATCCGGCCACGTGTTCTTAAACAGGTTTGCACACGCAAGCCTGTTTTTGTATGGAGCCCAACCATGAGTGATACACCGCTGCGCATCATCTTTGCCGGCACCCCCGATTTCGCCGCCAGCTGTCTGGATGCCCTGCTCAAGACCAAACACAACATTGTGGCAGTTTATACTCAGCCGGACCGCCCGGCAGGGCGTGGCCGCAAGCTGCGTCCCGGCCCGGTCAAGGCACTGGCTCAACAGCATGACCTGCCGGTATTTCAACCTCTGTCACTCAAGGACCTGGCTGAGCAACAGGCACTGCGCGAACTGAACGCAGACCTGATGGTGGTAGTGGCATACGGCTTACTGCTGCCACAGGCAGTTCTGGATGCACCACGTCTGGGCTGCATCAACGTACACGCATCTCTGCTGCCGCGCTGGCGCGGGGCCGCTCCGATTCATCGCGCCCTTCTGGCTGGTGACAACACAACCGGGATTACCATCATGCAGATGGACGCCGGCCTTGATACCGGTGACATGCTGAGCAAGGTTGAATGCCCGATTCTGGCTGACGATACCAGCGGGAGCCTGCATGATCGTCTGGCCGACCTTGGGGCGAGAGCACTGGTGGAGTGTCTCACACCTCTTGCAGCCGGCACACTTGTTCCGGAAGTGCAGGATGGCAGCCAGGCCTGCTATGCACACAAGCTGGAAAAGCAGGAAGCACAGATCGACTGGTCGCAACCTGCAGAGCTTATCGTACGCTGTGTACGTGGTTTCAACCCATGGCCGGTGGCGTATACCCGCCTTGGCGATGACAACCTTCGAGTGTGGGCCGCTACCGCGGACCTCCACGAACCTGAAGCAGCCGTACCCGGCACCATTGTCGAATCCTCTGCCGACACCGTACGCGTGGCCACCGGCAAAGGCAGTGTATTACTGACCGAACTGCAGCTGCCCGGTGGCAAACCACAACCGATCAAAACGCTCATGAACGCCCATCAGGCACGCTTTGCTACTGGAGTTAAACTTGGCTGATTCCATCAACGTCCGAGCGCTGGCCGCCAAGGTACTGGCCCCCTTACTGCGTCAGCATGGTTCCCTCAGCAGCCATCTGCCCGATGCCCTGCAGCACTGCCCAGAACAGGACCGAGCCCTGTTACAGCAACTCTGCTTCGGCACCATGCGAGAACTGTTCCGGCTTGAGGTAATTGCCGACAGCCTGTTGAAAAAACCCTTTCAGGACCGTGACTATGAGCTGCAGGCCCTGCTGTTAATCGGGCTATGGCAGTTGCGCCACAGCCGCATTCCAGCTCATGCCGCGCTAAACGAGACCGTCGATGCCACATCAGCACTCAACCATGACTGGGCCCGCAAGCTGATCAACGCGGTACTGCGTCGCTACCAGCGTGAAGCTGGACAGCTTGAAGCAGGGTTTGCAGACAATCCACAGTTCCACTGGAACCACCCGCAATGGATGATCAGCAAACTGGAGCACAACTGGCCCGAACACTGGCAGGGAATTCTTGCTGCCAATGACCAGCAGGCCCCCATGACCCTCAGGGTTAATAAGCGCCAACTTACACTGGAGAGCGCGCAAAGCAAGCTGCAGGGCGCAGAGATACCCGCTCAACAGGGCCATTTCAGTGATACCGCACTGGTGCTTGAGCACGCCGTAGATGTACGCCGTATTCCCGGTTTCGATCAGGGCTGGTTCAGCGTACAGGATGAAGCCGCTCAGTTGTCGGCCGGGCTTCTGGACGCAAGAGCAGGGCAGCGCGTATTGGATGCATGCGCCGCACCTGGTGGCAAACTGTGCCACCTTCTTGAGGCCACACCCGGCCTGCAGGATGTTGTCGCCGTCGAACTGGAACCCGCACGAGCACAACGCATTACCGATAACCTTATGCGCCTTGGACTGGAGCTTGAATGCCGACTGCTGACCGCTGACGCGACCAGTCAGGACTGGTGGGACCGACAACCCTTTGACCGCATTCTGATCGATGCACCCTGCAGTGGCACCGGTGTAATTCGCCGTCACCCCGATATTAAGCTGTTGCGCCGTGGCGAAGACATTAACGCACTGGCACAGGTACAACTCAGCATCCTCAGCAACCTCTGGCCGATGCTGGCACCGGGCGGACGCCTGGTGTACGCCACTTGCTCGGTATTCAGCCAGGAGAATGAGCGCATCATTGAGCGCTTCATCAAACAGCACCCTGATGCATGCCATGTGCCGATTAATGCCAGCTGGGGCATATCAAGGCCTTACGGCCGCCAGCTGTTTCCTCAACCTGGAAGCCATGATGGCTTCTATTATGCTGTTCTGACCAAAACGGAGGAGCGCATAGCCTCATGAAGATCATCATTCTGGGTGCCGGCCAGGTGGGCGGATCTCTGGCTGAACACCTTGCCAACGAAGCCAATGACATCACCGTTATTGATACGGATACAGCTCGTCTGCGTGAACTCCAGGATCGGCTTGATATTCGCACAGTAGAGGGCAAGGCTTCCTATCCATCCGTACTGGATCAGGCCGGCGCACAGGATGCCGACATGTTGATTGCGGTCACCAACAGTGACGAGGTCAATATGATCGCCTGTCAGATCGCTCGCGGACTGTTCAACATCCCGACCAAAATTGCGCGCGTGCGTGAGCACGATTACCTGCAGAAAGATCACGCCATCTTCAGCAGCGACAAGGGGATTCCGGTTGATGTTCTGATCAGCCCAGAAGAGCTGGTGACCCAACACATCAAGCGTATGATCCAGTACCCCGGTGCACTTCAGGTATTGGACTTTGCGGGCGGGCAGGCCCAGCTGGTAGCGGTCAAGGCCTACTATGGCGGCCCACTGGTAGGGCGTGAAATATCCTTCCTGCGTTCGCACATGCCTAATATCGATACACGTGTTGCCGCTATTTTTCGTCAGGACCACCCCATGATCCCCAAGGGGGACACCGTCATTGAAGCCGATGACGAGGTGTTCTTCATCGCGGCACGGCGCGATATCCGTGCAGTGATGAGCGAGCTACGCCGCCTGGACCGCTCCTACAAACGCATCATCATTGCCGGTGGCGGCAATATCGGCGCTCGCCTGGCAAGCTCTATTGAAAATGACTACCAGGTCAAGTTGATCGAACGCAACCTGTCACGCTGCAATCTGTTGGCACGCGACCTCAACAACACCATTGTGCTGCACGGCAGTGCCTCCGATCGTGATCTTCTGATTGAGGAAAACATCGAAGACACGGATGTGTTCTGCGCCCTGACCAACGACGATGAAGCCAACATCATGGCCTCCATGCTGGCCAAACGCCTGGGGGCACGCACTGTGATGACCCTGATTAACAATCCTGCCTATGTCGATCTGGTGCAGGGCGGCGTTATCGATATCGCCATATCACCGCAGCAAACCACCATTGGCGCACTTCTTACACATGTCCGCCGTGGTGATGTAGCAGCCGTGCATTCGCTGCGTCGCGGCGCCGCTGAAGCACTGGAAGCGGTTGCTCATGGTGACCGCAAGAGCTCCAAAGTGGTTGGGCGTGCAATTGAGGAGATCGATTTGCCACCGGGTACCACGATCGGTGCCATCATCCGTGGCAATGAAGTCTTGATCGCCCACGACGATCTGATCATCGAGAACGATGATCATGTCATTCTGTTTTTGGTCGATAAACGGCGTATTGCGGAAGTCGAGCGCCTGTTCCAGGTAGGCCTGGCTTTCTTCTGAGGCGACAGTATGCATTTTCATGTCATTTTACGGATCCTCGGCATACTGCTGATGATCTTCAGCATCACCCAGCTGCCACCTCTGGGGGTGTCGCTGTTCTATGAGGATTCCACACACTGGGCGTTCATCTCCGCCTTTGCCATTACGCTGGCGACCGGCTTTATCATCTGGGTACCGGTTTACACCGCCAAGCAGGAGCTCAGTATCCGTGATGGTTTTCTTGTTACCGTACTGTTCTGGACGGTGCTGGGGGTGTTCGGTTCGTTGCCACTGATGCTGGCCGAGTCACCGGGACTGACAGCGGTTGATGCCGTTTTCGAATCGATTTCAGGCCTGACGACTACAGGTGCCACCGTCATGACAGGGCTGGATAAATTACCGCACTCCATTCTCTATTATCGCCAGCAGCTTCAATGGCTGGGAGGCATGGGGATTATCGTGCTGGCAGTTGCCATTCTCCCCATGCTGGGTATCGGGGGCATGCAGCTCTACCGCGCCGAGGCTCCGGGGCCGGTCAAGGACAACAAACTGACACCACGCATCACGGAAACCGCAAAGGCACTCTGGTATATCTACCTGTCCCTGACCATCGCCTGCGCAGCGGCATATTGGCTTGCTGGCATGACGCCGTTCGATGCCATCGGCCACAGCTTTTCTACGGTCGCCATCGGTGGCTTTTCCACACATGATGCCAGCATTGGCCATTTCGACAGCGCCATCATCGAGTCCATCGGCATCTTTTTCATGGTGGTAGCCGGCATCAACTTTGGCCTGCACTTTTTTGCCTGGCGGCACCATACACTGACGCACTATCTGAAAGATCCTGAAGTACAGTTTTACCTGTCACTGCTCGGTCTTGTGATCCTGCTGACACTGTTTGTGCTGGTAATGACTCACACCTATCCTGCGATAGAAGCCCTGCGCAAAGCCGCATTCATGGTGGTTTCCATTGCCACGACCACCGGTTACACCACGGCAGATTTTGCTCACTGGCCTGCCATGTTGCCTTTCATGCTGTTCGTGCTTGCTTTCGTCGGGGGCTGTGCCAGCTCAACTGCCGGTGGCATGAAGGCGATTCGTGTACTGTTGATACTGAAGCAGGGCTACCGTGAGATTCTGCGCCTGATTCATCCCAACGCTGTCATTCCAGTCAAGCTCGGACAGAGACCCATTCCGGATCGGATTCTACAGGCAGTGTGGGGGTTCTTTTCAGTCTATCTGATCGTATTCGTGGTCATGCTGATCGCACTGCTGGCAACCGGGCTGGACCAGATCACCGCCTGGTCAGCCGTGGGTGCAACCCTCAATAACCTGGGCCCCGGGCTGGGCGACGTATCCGCTCATTTCGGAGGACTCAACCCCACCGCAAAATGGATCCTGTGTCTGGCGATGCTGCTGGGCCGTCTTGAAGTATTCACCATGCTGGTACTGTTCACGCCTGCCTTCTGGCGCCGGTGATCAGTCGTAAAAGCGTGGCATACCTTCAGGCTGATGACTGAAGCGGCGGTACTCCCATTGATATTGGGCGGGCAGGGCGCGAACACAGGCTTCCACCGAGCGGTTCATGGCCGTGGCAGCCTGTATCAAATCCTTGCTGTTGATCTCATGTTCAGCCCGTCGAAAATGCAGATCAAACCCCTCAGCCTGCGGCAGACGCTCGGCATAGCCACAAATTACGACCGCACCGGTCTGAGCAGCCAACTGCGGCAGCAGCTTCATAGTCAGAGCCTGATTGCCAAAAAAAGGCACATGAATTCCGCCGCTGGCCTCCGGCTCCTGATCCGGCAGAATACCCACCATCTCACCACGTCGCAGTGCCTTCATCACCATTCGCACACCCCGAGTATCGGCCGGGGCCATCCGGGTACCCAGCCGCGCCCGCATGCGCTTGATCAGGTCATCCATCAGCTGAAGCCGCGGCGGCTTATACATGGCAGTAAAGGGATAGTGGGCTGACAGCCACAGATTAAGCACCTCCCAGTTGCCCAGGTGAGGGGCTATCAGGATGACACCTTTGCCCTGTGCAACCGCCTCACTGACGATCTCTTTGTTATGAATTTGACGTATTTTTTTCAGCGTGCGCTTGGCCGGCCACAGCCAGGCCATCCCCATTTCACATAGTGAACAGCCCGTTTGCTCCAGGCTTTCATGCACCAGTTGGTCCTGTGCATCTGGGTCCAGCTCAGGAAAGCAGCGGCTGATATTGCGCCGAGTCTGGAACGTCATCTTGGCCTTTTCGCCCTTGCGCCACTGCCGATTCCCGAGCCATCGCCCCAGCCCCTGAGAGGCTTTTAATGGCAGCAGGGACAGCAACCCAAGCACCAGAACCGCCAGTATCGCCTTGACCTGTTTCAATTCGCTCTCCGTCACATTCATATACTGAGTCGATGATTATAAATCACCGGCATGGTTGATGGCGAAAATGCACGCAGATGATGTGACTGAGTCACTTATTCAGTAGCCGTGCAACAGGTCATAAAACCTGCAGATCATGTATAATTCGGCTCTTATTTCGACCACATCCAACAACAATGGTGATTTCCGTGACTGACAAGGTGACTCCAGACGTTAGCACATTCCAGGGACTGATCCTGGCCCTGCAACAATACTGGGCCGAACAGGGCTGTGTCATCGTGCAGCCACTGGACCTGGAGGTGGGCGCCGGTACTTTCCACCCCTGTACGTTCCTGCGCGCCATCGGCCCCGAGACCTGGCGCTCTGCCTATGTACAGCCAAGCCGCCGTCCAACTGATGGCCGTTATGGTGAAAACCCCAACCGCCTGCAACACTACTACCAGTTCCAGACTGTGCTCAAACCCTCTCCCGACAACATTCAGGAACTGTATCTCGGTTCACTTGAGCGGCTGGGGATCGATCTGTCGATCCATGATGTGCGCTTTGTCGAAGACAACTGGGAATCACCAACACTTGGTGCGTGGGGCCTGGGCTGGGAAGTATGGCTCAATGGTATGGAAGTAACACAGTTCACGTACTTCCAGCAGGCCGGCGGCCTTGAATGCTATCCGGTCACCGGTGAAATCACCTACGGGCTTGAGCGCATTGCCATGTACCTGCAGGACGTAGACAGCATCTATGACCTGGTCTGGGCACGCTACCCGGATGGCAGCACCGTCAGCTATGGTGATGTATTCCACCAGAACGAAGTGGAGATGTCAGCTTACAACTTTGAACATGCTGATGTACCGGCGCTGTTCCGCAACTTTGACCACTACGAATCCGAATGCCAGAAATTGCTGGCTGCCGACCTGCCGCTGCCAGCCTATGAGATGGTGCTGAAGGCCTCACATACATTCAACCTGCTCGATGCTCGTCACGCCATCTCCGTTACCGAGCGCCAGCGTTATATTCTGCGTGTCCGTACGCTGGCCCGTGATGTCGCCAGTGCCTATTTCGAGAAGCGCCGCGCACTTGGTTTCCCGCTGGCCCCTGAAGCGATCCGGGCAGAAGTCCTGTCTGCCTGCGAGGAGGATAAATAATGACTCAGCATGATTTCCTGGTTGAACTAGGCACCGAAGAGCTGCCACCCAAGGCGCTGAAAACTCTTTCAGATGCGTTCCTCAACGGCATCACTTCAGGCCTTGATGCAGCCGGCATCGCCTATACGACCGCAACACCTTTTGCGTCACCACGCCGCCTGGCCGTTCTGATCAGCAACATCCAGCCACAGCAGCCCGACCGCAGCATTGAAAAGCGCGGCCCGGCCACTCAGGCACCCGAGAAGGCCGTACAAGGTTTTGCAGGCTCCTGCGGCGTCAGCATCGACCAACTCGAAGTGATGGAGACACCCAAAGGCAGCTATTACGTCTATCGCGGCGTCGAGAAGGGTCAGAGCACCGCTGCTCTGCTACCTGAGATCATCAGTGAATCCCTGCACAAGCTGCCCATCCCCAAACGCATGCGCTGGGGCTCATCGCGCACCGAATTTGTTCGCCCGGTAAAATGGCTGGTCATGCTGTTGGGTGATGAAGTCGTTGACGCAGAGGTGCTTGGCCTCAAGGCCGGACGCAAGACCCGAGGCCACCGCTTCCACTATAACCATGAGATCGAGATCATGGTGCCGGCCGACTACCAGCAGACGCTGCTGGATACCGGTAAGGTCATTGCTGACTTCGCTGCCCGCCGTGAAATAATCCGCGAACAGGTTATTCGCGAAGGCGAGCGCATCGGCGGTACAGCCCAGATTGATGAGGATCTTCTGGATGAAGTGACAGCGCTGAACGAGTGGCCCGTCGCCTTGACCGGTCGTTTTGAAGAGCGCTTCCTTGACGTTCCAGCCGAAGCCCTGATCTCCTCCATGAAGGAAAATCAGAAGTACTTCCACGCGCTGGATGCCGAAGGCAAACTGATGCCTTACTTCATCACACTGGCCAACATCGAATCCAAAGACCCGCAGCAGGTTATAGAGGGTAACGAGAAAGTTATTCGCCCGCGCCTTGCAGATGCCGCTTTCTTCTTTGATACCGACAAGAAGCAGCCGCTTGAGGCCCGCATCGAGAAGCTCAAGAGTGTTGTTTTCCAGCAGCAACTCGGCACCATTTATGAGAAAACTCAACGCATCGAAGGACTCGCAGCCGCCATTGCCAATCTGATTGGTGGCGACAGCCAGTATGCTCAGCGCGCTGCCTCTTTGAGCAAGTGCGACCTGATGACAGACATGGTGTTTGAATTCACTGAACTGCAGGGCCTGATGGGCTATCACTATGCACTGCATGATGGCGAAGCCGAAGAGGTCGCTCAGGCACTGGACGAGCAGTACATGCCCCGTTTCGCCGGTGACAGCCTGCCTTCGACTCGCACAGGCATTGCACTCGCCATCGCTGACCGCCTGGACACGCTGACCGGTTTGTTTGGCATTAACCAGCCGCCTACCGGCTCAAAGGATCCTTTCGCCCTGCGGCGTGCCGCCCTCGGTGTTCTGCGTATCATTGTTGAGCATAAACTCGATATAGATCTGCACGAACTGCTCAGCATCGCTGTTGCTCAGCACCAAGATCTGCCCGCTGCTGAAGGCCTAGCGGATCGGGTGCTTGATTTCATGCTCGATCGCTTCCGTGCCTGGTACGATGACCGCGGCATCAGTGCTGAAACGTTCCTTTCAGTACATGCACTTCGTCCCACCAGCCCACTGGACTTTGATCGCCGCATTGATGCCGTTAACCACTTCCGCAACCTGCCGGAAGCGGCAACACTGGCCTCTGCCAACAAGCGAGTCAGCAATATCCTGACAAAGCAGGGCGGTGACATCTCTACTGACACAAACCCTTCACTGCTGCATGAACAAGCTGAACGTGAGCTTTGTGAGCAGCTTGATGCGATTGAGCGCGAAATCACACCACTGTTTGAACGTGGTGAATACCGAAACGCACTTGAGCGCCTGGCTCAGCTGCGCCAGAGTGTCGATAACTTCTTTGATCAGGTAATGGTGATGGCGGATGATGAAGCGCTCAAACTTAATCGCCTTGCCTTGCTGGCTCGTCTGCGCCGACTATTCCTTGGCGTGGCTGACATATCACTGCTTGGATAAACTTTAGGCATAATCAAGAAACCCCGCATCGCGGGGTTTTTTTTGCTTCGCACTTAATGTTTCACGTGGAACATGTAAGCGCCGAAACTAAACTGCCCCGATTAGAGTTTATGCAGCTGCCTGGCAAAACATGTACAAATGGTTCGCTTCTCTATAAAACCTGCCAAATCTTTCTTTGCGCTGTCACACAGACGACCGGATATTACCCGCACTCCACTTAACGTTTGCGCTTGCTGAGCTGCAACATTATTTCAAATACCTGGTACCAGAACATAGACAGTCGCCAGCCAGTTGTAGGTTGTATCCTAAAGCTATGCATTTATTTTACTTGACGGAATTAAGTTAAGATCCTTTTGATGTGCCATTATTGCTGCAGAAACAACTACAGAAGCTCCCAGATCTGCACAACAATGATCCAGTAGCCAGTAAATACTTTTGGTAGTAGTATCAATGATTTTCATCGGTGTTATTAAAGCTTTCACAGGCTGTCCTGCCGGTCAGTGACTAATCTCTGCACAGGTTCGACATTGACAACATGCTTCTGATGCTGAGAGCTGAATGGGGTGCCCACGTGATCCCTACGTATCACTTGCAGCGTGTCAGCTGGCAATACCGATAAGTCCGCCAACCATCATCGTCTAACCGGTCCAGGTAAAGTCGACCATGCGCTGCCTGCATTGATGCGTCAAACCTGAACTTTCGGTGCATGGAAGATGACCCGTAACTCTGGCACAGCCCGAACAATCGCTCGTACTGACGGTTAAAGCGCGCGGTACAGAAGTGGCATTACCTACCTCCTCAGCATGGGGGACCACTTCGCTGCAGTGGGTAGCGATGTGATATCCGACCCGACTGCGTCTCGTATTTGATCATAATGAACCTCTGAGCAAGGATGAGTTGCAGCAGGAAGCGGCATTCCGTCTTGGAAGCGTCTGAGTCTAGTGCTTTTAAAGCATGGAAACAGACCGAAAGCTGCCTTAGATTTGAGTGAGTCTGGACGAAGAATAATTTTGATCAGTGATCTTCCGGCAATCGTGAACACGTTGGAGCACTTTAGCAACCGGTAGGTCGATACCGTTATGGGAAGGCGTGGTAGCGGTGCGTTGGGAACTCTGACGTAAGTGCAACAGCCGCCTTTGCCTGTGGGCCGCAGGATTGACGAACAGGGGCTACAAATGTTCGCGGTACGATCATCGATATGCACATACTCTAGCCGATCATGCGCATACAATCACGCGGACAACAGCGGCGAGTTCGTCGAACACAATACCATTACCCCAAAATAGTGTTCAAAGAATACCCTCAGGCTGCATAGAAGGGTGTCGCATTTCAGAGTTAGATTAGCGCGCTATGAAACAGTTGAGGCTTTGGAACTCCATCACCACTCTGCAATTTTAGTCCTATAGATAGTGACCAGATCACATAGCAAGAGCCAATCTCCGTAACAAACCACGGTTAAGATGCGAAACCAATGTTTCACGTGAAACATAAACAATGCCCCACATTTCGTGAGATCACATGATGTTTTATCCCAGCTCGAATACGAAGGGCATTGATGATGAACATTATGATGTTGGCGTAGCAGCTAGGCTGAATATCTAGACGTTCACCGTAGATTTCAAACTTAATCTATCCGATAAGGATCGCAAAGCTAGAGTAACAGCAACTGAATCGGGGCACACTGATTAACGGAAGCTCAGCGTTTTTTGGTTTTTATGTCACATCGAGTAGGGTGAGGCGTCGCCGCCTCATCCCTCTCACAGAACCGTACGTACGGGCCTCGTATACGGCTCATGTCAGTAATTGACCCCGAGCATGGGGACAGAGATGCCGGTTCTCACTTGGGTCAAGTCCATTAACCCTAGTTCTTGATGCAGATAAGCGTTGGGGATCGACTGGTGGGCCAGTGGAGACGCCGCATTGTGCCAGCTATTCATCTTGATCGACTTGAACGGCGGACGATAGCCCAACTGTTTCAGTCGACGATGCAGCCGGCTCGGTTTCTTCCACTGTTTGAGCTGAAGGCAGCGTAAACGTCGCCTCAGCCAGCCCATTACCTGTTTCAGTATGCGCGCACAGTGGGCGACCCGGAAGTAGTTGGCGAAGCCCCGCAGCACGGGATTCAACTCACGGATTGTGTCCGCAAGTCCTGTGCCACGGTTTCGCTTTGTCAGCGCTTTCAACTTCTCTTTCAGTTTCAGCACCTTCTTGTCCTGAATGCGGGTGTAATCTGTATGGATTACGACACCCAGGAACTTGATCCCATCATCGCTGTGTGCAATATGGGTCTTGGTGGCATTCACTGTCAGCTTCAATGCCTCTTCCAGATACCCTTGAGCCACTTTCAGCGCGTTCTCCGCTCCAGCCTTTGAGCAGCACAGGATCAGGATGTCGTCCGCATAGCGGACGATCCGATGGCCCCGCGCCTTCATGAACTGGTCGAACGCCTCCAGATAGACGTTCGCAATCAGGGGACTGATTACGCCGCCTTGTGGGCTGCCCAGATCCGTCTTTTCAAACTGGTGGCCCACCATTACCCCGCTCTCAAGGAACTGACGCAATAGTGACAATACACTGCCGTCCGTAATCCGTCGGCGGAACTGGCGGATGATCAGATCGTGATTTAGCGTGTCGAAGCATTTCGACAGGTCCATATCCACGACCCACTCACGTCGATAGCGACGAATAAACAGCGTCGCCTTGCCTATCGCGTGATGGCCACTGCGTCCCGGACGATACCCGTAGCTTGACGGATGAAAGTCCGGATCAAAGATCGGTTCAATCAGGCTGCGCACCGCTTGTTGCACGACTCGGTCTCGAACCGTTGGAATACCCAGCTGACGCTCTCCACCATCGTCCTTGGCGATGGTAACGCGTCTGACAGGCTGCGCTCGATAGCGCTTTTCCTTCAGTTCAGATAACAGGCATGACAGCTCCACCTCCAGTTTCGCTTCGAACGCAGCCAGGCTCTGCCCATCGACTCCGGCCGCACCTCGGTTGCGTTTGACGTGTTTGAAGGCTTGATACAGACGCCGCATCGACAGCAGCTGTCCGTAAAGACTGTAGTATTTCCTCATACCTGCTCAGCTCTGTGATGACGACTCCGATGGTTGGTTTGGCTGCTGGTCTGTTTCGAGCGATCTGTCCGGGTACTAGCACATAGGCAATCTGCCGCCACAGTCTCGTTCTACTCCCGTGTTCGGTGAAAGCCAAAGCAGCCACATTCCTGCAGCGCCTCGACTCACGTCCCCACCCCGTCAGGCAGCTTGTGAACACAGCGTCCACCGTCCTTGCGTTGTCCGTCATACTCATTAATGACTTCCGCCCTTCGCATCCGAGCTAAGGCTTTTGGCCTTGCCCGGCCCACTGGACCTCCGCCAGTGGTCGTTCCGGTTTTATCCTCCACACTGTTGCCAGGCTTCTCAGGCCGGAACTTCATCACTACTACGGCTTCATCTGCCACCTCACACCCGCTGTGGCCTTGGCTTTTACCTTGAGCCTCAACGTCCGGTCGGACCGGATAGGGTGTCAGGCTTCCCCGGTTACTGCACCGGCTCCCTGTTAACGATTCCACCCTCAAGCACAGCACAGGTCTGACCGAGTATCGGGCTTCGCGCTATTTTGCACGCTTACCCACCTGCACTGCCGAAGCAGGTTCACTTGCGTTGTGTACCGTTAACGTCCTATGGCTTCCTTCAGACCCTGCCGTTGGCCAGCAACGCCCTTGCCAGTCGGATTGTCTTCCCCTCAGTCAGGGTGACGCCACCTTCTTTCAGGTGGCCGGGTTTGCCGGCTTCGCCGGGCAAACAAAAAAAGCAGCCAATGGCTGCTTTTGAAGCGTTTCATAATAAAAACGAAATCGAAGAATCAAACGTCCAGATTGGATACATTCAACGCATTGGATTCGATGAAGTTGCGGCGCGGTTCTACTTCATCACCCATCAGAGTAGTAAACAACTGATCGGCAGCAATGGCGTCATCAATGGTCACCTGCAGCATGCGGCGTGCATTCGGGTCCATCGTGGTTTCCCAGAGCTGATCCGGGTTCATCTCGCCAAGACCTTTATACCGCTGAACAGAGTTGCCTCTGCGCGACTGCTCCAGCAGCCACTGGATACCGGCCCCCAGTTCATTGAGCGGGAAGCGACGTTCGCCACGCTGAAGGTAGGCGCCATCCTCGAACAGCGACTGCAGTTCATGACCGAGTGATACGATGGACTGGTAGTCACGAGAACGGAAAAACTCCGAATCAAGCGTATAGTCGGAATCAACCCCGTGCTGAATGATCTTGATGACCGGAAGGTAGAGGCTGTGCTCACGATCCAGCTTCAGAGTGCACTCATAGCGTTCACCACCATCTACGTAAGTAGACAGGGCTTCACAGAGCTGCTCCGACCATTGTTGTACCTGCTCGGATGACGACAACTGCTCAAGTGTCAGAGTCGGCAAGTACAGCAGTCGCTTCAATACTTCATACGGATAGACGCGACTCAACCGCTCGCACATGCGCTCGACCTGACGATAACGGGTAATCATCGACTCCAAAGCCTGACCGGAAATGGCGGGAGAACCTTCACCCGGGAACAGGCTGGTACCGTCAAGAGCACCCTGGAGCAGGTAGTTATCAAGCGCTTCGTCATCCTTGAGGTATTGCTCTTGCTTGCCTTTCTTGATTTTGTAGAGCGGCGGCTGGGCAATATAAATATGACCGCGCTCAATCAATTCGGGCATCTGGCGGAAGAAGAAGGTGAGCAGCAGGGTACGGATATGCGAGCCATCCACGTCCGCATCCGTCATGATAATGATGCTGTGATAACGCAGCTTGTCGGCATTGAACTCTTCACGTCCGATACCACAGCCCAGTGCCGTAATCAGCGTGCCAACCTCGGCAGAGGTGAGCATCTTGTCAAAACGCGCCTTCTCGACGTTAAGGATCTTGCCCTTGAGCGGCAGGATTGCCTGCGTGCGGCGATCACGCCCCTGCTTGGCAGAGCCTCCTGCGGAATCACCCTCCACCAGGTACAGTTCAGAAAGGGCCGGGTCCTTTTCCTGACAGTCAGCCAGCTTGCCTGGCAAGCCCGCCACATCCAGCGCACCTTTACGGCGAGTCATTTCACGCGCCTTGCGGGCCGCTTCACGCGCACGCGCAGCATCGATCATCTTCTGAACAACAGCCTTGGCATCCTGCGGGTTTTCCAGCAGATAGGCATTCAGTTCAGAAGCCATCAACTGTTCAACCGCCGTTTTCACTTCGGAAGAAACCAGTTTGTCCTTGGTCTGTGACGAGAACTTGGGATCGGGAACCTTGACCGAAATAATCGCCACCAGACCTTCACGGCTGTCATCACCACTGGTGCTGACCTTGCCATTCTTGTTCAGCTGCTCAGACTCAATGTAGCTGTTGAGGCAGCGGGTCAGTGCCGCACGGAAGCCCGACAGGTGGGTACCGCCATCACGCTGCGGGATGTTATTGGCAAAGCAGTGCAGGCCTTCCTGGAAGCCGTCGTTCCATTGCATCGCCACTTCAACACCTACGCCATTTTCATGCATGGTGTTGAAATGAAAGATTTTATTGATCGGTGATTTGTTCTGGTTGAGAAACTCAACAAATGCCGCAAGGCCACCTTCATATTCAAACACTTCTTCACGGCCGCTGCGCTCATCCTTCAGGCGAATACGAACGCCTGAGTTAAGGAAGGACAATTCACGCAGGCGCTTGGCCAGGATGTCATACTGGAAGCTGATGTTGGTGAACGTCTCTTCAGACGGCTTGAAGCGTACAATCGTGCCGGTCAGGTCTGTTTCACCCACCACATGCAAGGGCACTTCGGGTACACCGTGATGATAGATCTGCTCGTGTACCTGCCCCGCACGCCGAATGGTCAGCTTAAGCTCCGAAGAAAGCGCATTCACAACAGATACGCCCACACCGTGAAGACCACCTGATACCTTGTAGGTGTTGTCGTCGAACTTGCCACCGGCGTGCAGCACCGTCATGATCACCTCAGCCGCCGATACACCTTCTTCCTTGTGAATATCAGTAGGGATGCCACGGCCGTTGTCAGACACGGTAACGCTCTCATCCGGGTGGATGATTACGGCAATCTCGGAGCAGTGACCGGCAAGCGCCTCGTCAATGCCATTGTCGACCAGCTCGAATACCATGTGATGAAGGCCGCTGCCATCATCGGTATCGCCTATGTACATGCCCGGTCGCTTTCTGACCGCATCAAGCCCCTTCAGGACCTTGATACTGGACGAGTCATAATTCTGGTTTTCACCACTCATGTTTGATCTCCTGGCGCACCCCTGTGCGTTAACGTACCGGATTCCACCCTGAACAGTGCAACATCAGTCTCAGGCTGCCAGACCCGACTCAACAGGTCCGGATCCACACAGGTGATAAAGCACTGATTGGCACTCGCCTCTAAAAATTCGCAGAACTGCCGGCAGTGACGCTCATCGAGCTCGGCCGGCAGGTCATCGATCAAGTAAATACAGGCACGGTTGTTGAGGCGATGAAACAACGCACCTTGGGCCAGCCTAAACGCACTGACCACCAGTTTTTTCTGTCCGCGTGACAGCCGATCAGCTGCATTCAGACTGCCTGTCTTGAAGCGCAGGTCAGCACGCTGCGGCCCCAACGAGGTAAAGCCCTGACGCAGATCGCGCTCAAGATTTTCAGTCAGAAGGGCTTCGAGGCCCCGCTTGCGATCCCAGCCGGGACTAAACAGCAGGCGTACCTCGACACCCTGTAACAGTGCGCTCAGGGCCTGCTCAAACCCGGGCCTGAGCTGCTCAATATAGAGCTGCCGAAGAACCGTCATCTGCTCTGCATAGTGAACGAATTCAGCATCCCAGGTTTGCCTCACGCGAGGATCGATTTTACCACACTTCAGCAGTGAATTTCGCTGCTTGAGGATACGCCTGAAACCACGCCACAAGCGGATAAAGGCAGGATCGAAATGAAAGGTACCCCAATCAAGAAACTGTCGCCGAATACCCGGACTGCCATCAAGCAAATCGAAGGTATCACTGTTGATCACTTGTATCGGCAGAAGCTCGGCAAGAGCCGCGGCATCAAGGCTTTCACCGGCATAACGCACACGCACGTCGGCATCCAGGCTGCGCTCGACACCCAGGGGCTTCACCTGTCCGGTACCCAACGAATCGGTTTGGGCAAACACAAGCGCACGCGTCTCTCCCTCCTGCACCAGATGACGAAATTGGTTGCCGCGAAAGGAACGGGTCAGGCCAAGAAAGTGAATCGCTTCAAGCACACTGGTTTTGCCACTGCCATTATCACCATACAGAATATTGATTCGGCTGAGCCGATCTGCAGTAACATTGGTCAGGTTACGGATGTGCTGGATACGGAGCTGTTTGAGGGGCATCGGGAGATACAGACAGGGGGCCGAAAGGCCCCCGAAAACGGTTACATGCGCATCGGCATGACGACGTAGAGCGCATTGGGTTCGTCGTAGCCGCGAATCAGCGCGCTGCTGTTGGAGTCCAGCAGAGTGAAACGCACAACATCGGAGTTAAGGATCGACAGTACATCAAGCAAGTAGTTGACGTTGAAGCCGATCTCAAGCTGACCACCCTGATAGTCGACGGCAACGGTTTCTTCCGCTTCTTCCTGTTCAGGGTTATTGGCCATGACCTGCAGGTAACCATCAGTCAAAGTCAGGCGAACGCCACGATACTTTTCATTCGACAGAATGGCGATGCGACTAAAAACCTGACGCAACTCCTGGCGGTCTCCCAGCAGTTCCTTGTCGCCATTACGAGGAATGACACGCTGATAATCCGGAAACTTGCCGTCAACCAGTTTGGAGGTAAAGGTAAAATCACCGACATTGGCGCGGATATGGTTGGCCCCGATCACCAGGCGAACACTCTCATCTCCGCCTTGAAGCAGGCGTGCCAGTTCCAAAATACCCTTGCGCGGCACAATGATCTGCTGCTGAGAGCTGCTGTCGGTCTCAACCGGACATACCGAGGTGGCCAGCCGGTGGCCATCAGTGGCGACACTGCGCAGCTCGCCCTCCTTGACCTCAAGCAGCATGCCATTGAGGTAGTAACGCACATCCTGCTGCGCCATGGAAAAACCGGTCTGATCGATCAGGCGGCGCAACGAGGACTGTGGCAGCTTAAGCTCAAACGTCTCGGGGCTGTCTTCAACGTTGGGGAATTCCTGCGCCGGCAGCGTCGACAAGCTGAATCGGCTCCGCCCAGACTTGATCATCATCTTCTGGCCGCTGAGCTCGAACTCGATACGTGCGTCATCAGACAGCGATTTACAGATATCCATCAGCTTGCGTGCCGGCACGGTAACGGAACCGGCTTCTGCAGGCTCATCCAGCTGCACACGGCCCACCAGCTCGACCTCTAGGTCGGTGCCGGTCAGTGAAAGCTGATCGCCTTCGGCCACCAACAGAATATTGGACAATACCGGCAGCGTCTGACGGCGTTCCACAACTCCCGCCACCAGCTGCAGTGGTTTAATGAGCGCTTCTCTGGATATAACAAGTCTCATGATTCTGGCTACCCTGTCAGGATCCTGTACTACGCCGTCAGATGACGCAGCAGATTTTTGTAGTCTTCGGCAATATCGGTATCGGTTTCACGCAACTCTTTGATTTTACGACATGCATGCAACACCGTCGTGTGGTCGCGACCACCGAAGGCGTTACCGATTTCGGGCAAACTATGGTTGGTCAGTTCTTTCGCCAAACTCATCGCCATCTGGCGTGGCCGCGCCACCGAGCGGCTGCGACGCTTGGAGAGCAAATCAGCCACCTTGATCTTGTAGTAGTCGGCCACAACCCGCTGAATATTATCAATACTAACCTGTTTGTCCTGTAACGCCAGCAGGTCTTTGAGTGATTCCTTGATAAAGGGAGTATTGATGGTGCTGCCCGTGAAGTGAGCATTTGCTATCACTCGTTTCAAAGCACCTTCGAGCTCACGCACATTGGAGCGAATTTTCTGCGCCAGAAAGAAAGCAGCATCGTCAGGCAAATTGACCCGCGCTTCCTGCGCCTTCTTCATCAGGATGGCCACACGGGTCTCAAGTTCCGGTGGTTCGATTGCAACGGTCAGTCCCCAGCCGAAGCGTGACTTGAGCCGTTCTTCAACGCCGTGAATTTCCTTCGGATAGCGGTCACTGGTCAGAATCATCTGCTGACCACCCTCAAGCAGGGCATTGAAGGTATGGAAGAACTCTTCCTGGGAACGCTCTTTGCCGGCAAAGAACTGAATATCATCGATCAGCAGGGCATCAACGGACCGGTAGTACCGCTTGAAGTCATTGATTGCGTTCAGCTGCAGTGCCTTGACCATGTCAGCAACAAAGCGCTCGGAGTGAAGATAGACAATACGCGCATTCGGGTTGCGCTTGAGCATTTCGGTCCCGACCGCATGCATCAAGTGGGTTTTACCCAAACCAACGCCACCATATATAAACAGCGGGTTGTAGGAACCACCCGGATTGTCTGCAACCTGTTGTGCAGCCGCCAGGGCCAACTGGTTGGACTTACCCTGCACAAACGACTCGAAGGTGAACATCGGATTAAGGTTGGACTGATGGCGCACGCTGCCTTCAACTTCAACGCGACGCCCACCCATTGAGTTCATGACAAGGCCCGAATCGACCGGTTCCTGCTGATCGAAAAAGCCCATCTGGGGAGTGGGCTCATCGCTCCATTCGTCAGCGCCTGCCTGATCGTCGGCCATAACAGCCGGAGATGTCGTCTGCACGGGCGCTGCGGCAGGCGCAGCAACCGCAACGGGCTGGTGCTGTGACGCAACTGGAGCAGCGGGAGGAGAGGGCGCACGCTGAATAGTCTGAGCAGCTTGCGCAGACTGACGACGGTTTCGGGTCGGGGCGGTACGATGCCGGGGTGTAGCCGCCATCGCTGCACTCTGCCCGGAGACGTCCAGACGCACCTCGGTGCTCATGTCACCGGTGACTTCCGAAACCGCCTGCTGAATGCGGGCCAGAAACTTGTCCGCAACCCAGTCACGCACGAAACGGTTCGGCGCCAGCAGCAAAAGCTCCTGCGAAGCATCATCCTGAGCCCGCAAGGGCCTGATCCAGGTGTTGAATTGTTGGGCAGGGAACTCCTGCTGGAGACTTCTCAGGCACTGTTCCCAAAGCTCTACCGACATCCGTTTACTCCCAACCGCTCAGGCCTTAGAGTCCCGGGGGATCACAAAAATTCGAAGAGAAACATTCTAGCGCCTAAGGCAGTGGTTATCCACAGTTATACTCGATTTTGTGTAAAAAATGCCGACCATGCGCCAAATCGGTATTTACCCCCACGCCAGCACTAAAACTGGACGCGGCGTGAACAAAAAAAGGGTTAAAAACAGCTTTGCCATGTGGTTATGAACAAAACATCCTATTGTTTTTATAGAAAATAAAGCACTTATATACAGAATTACACAATTTCATCACCAACAGGATACAGTTGCCATGGCCCACGTCTGTTCCAGACAGCCGTTTAGCAGGCTGTTGATTTTCTACCCCACAAAATGGGGCCTTGGTAGACTATCCGCA